>NZ_JBAJNR010000001.1:0-343015 GCF_036881695.1 Corynebacterium sp. Marseille-Q4381
TGATAGCGGCGGGGAAACGCCCGGACCCATTCCGAACCCGGAAGCTAAGCCCGCCCGCGCCGATGGTACTGCACCCGGGAGGGTGTGGGAGAGTAGGTTACCGCCGACCCAACAACAACAAAACAACAACAAAATACACACAAAGCACCCGATCCACCGGCCACAACCGGTAGATCGGGTGCTTTATTATGCCCGCACACAAGCAGCGTCACGCCAGCGGCGCACACCGGTAACGCCACCACCGGCACCACCGGTACCGACAGTGCCACGCTGACCCCAAACCCCACACCACACAAGAGTGGGGCGGATACCCGAAGGCGGATAAACAACCGCGGACGTACGCGTACGTCATCGCATATCCGCTATCTATCATCCGCCCCGATACAGGCCGCAACGCTGACACACCCGGCCACCCCGGGCGCTGCTGTAGCCCCCAACAACAAACAGCCACGAACCGAGCAGCAAAGCCCCAGCTCGCAAACACCCCGAAACCCCGGGGAGCTACACACCCCGCACACCAACAGCGGATAACTCCCAAGGCCCCGGACTACGACCAGCACAAACAAGAAGCCACCCCCGAGATACCCGCTATCAGCAAGAGAAGCGGCGGGCGACGGCACCCAGGCGCCCGCCTTGAACAGCAGGCGCCCGGCGCCAGTGGCTTTTGAGGCGTGGGCGATGCGCCCGCAACGGCGGTTCATATAATGGTGGGAACGCAAACGAAAGGGCATCAATGTCGGAAAAGGACAACCGTCCGCAGCACAACAACCGTGGCAACCGTGGCGGCAACAGCCATGGCCGCCGCGGCGGCAGTGGCCAGCAGGGCAATCCGGGCCGCGGCCGCAGGCCGGATCGCGATGGGCGAGACGAGCGCAGCGGACGCGACAGGCGAGACGACGACCGGGTGCGTCATGACCGCTCAAACCCGCGCCGTCAGGGGTACCGCGAAGACCGCATGGCTCTCCGATTGTCCGAGCCGGATTTGCCCGACGAGATTGATGTGACTGTGCTCGACCCGTCCGTGCTCCAGGATCTGCGGGTTCTGTCGAAGGACAATGCGGACCGCGTCGCAAAGCACATGATTATGGCCTCTGATCTGCTTGAAGACGATCCGCAACTGGCACTTAGACACGCCCGCGCTGCGAAGAACCGCGCAGGGCGCGTCGGCGTCGTGAGAGAGACGAATGGCGTCGTCGCGTACCACGCTGGCGAATGGAAGGAAGCGCTGTCTGAGCTGCGCGCTGCCCGCCGCATGAGTGGCGGCCCGGGATTGCTTGCAGTCATGGCCGACGCTGAGCGTGGCCTGGGCAGGCCTGAGAAAGCGCTAGAGCTCGGCCGCACTCCCGAAGCGGAACAGCTGGACGAAGAGGGCAGGATTGAGCTCGCAATCGTGCTCGCCGGCGCTCGTCACGATCTTGGGCAACACGAGTCCGCGCTCGCAACTCTCGAGCGCCTGAATCCGTCGTTGGAATCTGAGGGCTACAGCCAGGGTCGGTTGTCTTACGCATACGCTGACGCGCTTTTGTCGCTTGGCCGCCGCGACGAAGCGAAGACGTGGTTCGAGCACGCCGCCAAGTTGGATGAGGATGGCCTGACGGACGCTGAAGAACGTATCGACGAGCTGGATTAGGGGTTTACAAAACGTTGACGCTCATCAGTAACCACGACGCACTCCTGCTCGATCTTGATGGCACCGTCTGGGAAGGCGGCGAAGCCATTCCCCACGCTGTCGAGGCCATTAACGGTGCTGCGGTACCGGCGCTCTACATCACCAACAACGCCTCGCGAGGCGCGGATGAAGTCGCCCGCATGCTGAGGGGGATCGGCTTAGACGCTTCGGAAGCAGATGTGGTCACTTCCGCCCAGGCTGCACTTGAGCTCGCTGGCGATCACCTCGCGCCCGGCGACGCGGTCCTCGTGCTGGGTGCGCCGTCGTTCCGCGACCTTGTGGCGCGAGCGGGCTACCGCGTCGTAGACAACGCTGATGAGCAGCCAAAGGTCGTGTTGCACGGACACAACCCCGAAACCGGATGGCGTGAGCTGTCCGAAGCTGCGCTGGCGATCCAGCGCGGCGCGACCTACTTGGCGTCGAATCTCGACACCACGCTGCCGATGCAGCGCGGCTTGATGGTGGGAAACGGATCTATGGTTGCAGCTGTCACCTCCGCTACCGGAGTGACTCCGCAAGCCGCTGGTAAACCCGAGCCCGCGATGTTCCTGCAGGGCGCGTCCCAGATCAATTCCTCGCGGCCACTCGCAGTCGGGGACCGGTTAGATACCGACATCGCCGGTGCCGTCGCTGCGGGCATTCCTGTCCTGCACGTGTCGACCGGTGTGTCGGGACCGCTAGCGTTAATCGAAGCACCGAAGGAACAGCGGCCCACCTATGTGGCTGAGGATTTCCGCGCCCTCCAAGCTGATCCCGGGACTCTGAAGCCCGGTAGCCAGGGTGGTTTCGGCGCCCGCGTCGACGGCGACGACATTGTGCTGAGCCACGGTCGCGATGGCGCTACCAGCATGGAGGCGCTGCGTACGGTGCTTGAAGTCGCTTGGATGATGGATACGCCGCCCAACCTCGTGCGTCCAAACTCCGAGGCCGCCGAGGCCGCGACGTCGACGTGGTGGTGATCGGCGATGACAGAACCGCACATCCTTACGGCGGAGCAATTGCGCGAGCAGTTTGCGGAGCTGATGGCTGAACCCGCCGATGACCTCGCAAATGAGGCAGCGCGTCTCTCGAAAGCACACCTGCTGCTTCACGACGCGCTGCAGAACGGATAGCCCGCGATGGCACCAGGAAGACGCCGCCTCGACGCGGAACTTGTGCGCAGGAAGATCGCGCGGTCCCGGGAGCAGGCGCAATCGTGGATCAAGGACGGATTGGTAGAAGTGGGTGGCTTTGTCGCCACTAAACCGGCCACCGTTGTGGAACCGGACGTCTCGATCAAGGTCAACGCCAACGCGGACGATGAATGGGCATCTCGCGGAGCGCATAAACTCCTCGGCGCGCTCGAGGTGTTCGAAGCCGCCGGTTTGCGTGTCGACGACCGCAAAGCCCTTGATGCGGGGGCGTCTACAGGCGGATTCACCGACGTGCTGCTGAAGCGCGGGGCGAGCGAAGTCGTGGCTGTGGACGTCGGCTACGGGCAGTTGATCTGGCGCCTCCAGAACGATGAACGCGTCCGTGTTCTTGACCGCACCAACATCCGCCATCTCACACCGGACATGATGGGCGGTGCCGCCGACGTCATGGTTGGGGATCTCTCCTTCATCTCGCTAAAGCTTGTGCTCCCGGCCATTGCGGAGTGCATGGCTGACGGAGCGGACTTACTGCCGATGGTCAAGCCGCAGTTCGAGGTGGGCAAGGATCGCCTCGGGCACGGCGGCGTTGTGCGTTCCGCTGAACAGCGTGCGGAGGTGACCGCCGATGTGGCAGGCTTCGCGCAGACGTTGGGGCTGAGCCTGAAAGGCGTCACCGCCTCACCCCTTCCCGGCCCGAGCGGCAACGTAGAATACTTCCTGTGGCTGGTCAAAGACGGTGGAACCGCCGCCATCGACCAGGATTCGATCGCCGCGATGGTGGGCGAGGCAGTGCAGGAAGGACCGCAGAATTGATGGACGCGACGCAAACCCGCGAAGTCCTGTTGGTGCCGCATTTTTACCGGCCGGACAACATCTCCTCGGCCGCGCACGCCGCTCGGTTGCTCAGTGACGCAGGCATCCGCGTGCGCCTACTCGATCAATCGGGTGACAGCGCCGAGCACCCGGCGCTGCAAGATCCGGTCTTAAGCACCCTTGAGCGCGTTACGCCGGGGCCGGCAGCTGCGAAGGGGTGCGAGCTTGTTCTGGTGATGGGCGGCGACGGGACGTTTTTGCGAGCCGCCGGCGTGGCCCGTGAGCAGGACGTGCCGGTGCTCGGCATCAACCTGGGGCATGTGGGGTTCCTCGCGGAGGGCGAGGTGGACAGCCTTGAGTCGGTGATCGATACAGTGGTGAACAAGACGTACACCGTGGAAGACCGGATGACGATTGACGTGCAGGTGCGCGACGCCGACGGCACGGAAATCGGGCGCGGGTGGGCGCTGAACGAGTGCAGTGTGGAGAACATAGACCGCACTCAGGTGCTCGACGCGATTTTGGAGGTAGATTTCCGCCCGGTGTCGTCCTTCGGGTGCGACGGGGTGCTAGTTTCCACGCCGACCGGGTCGACTGCCTACGCGTTTTCCGCCGGCGGCCCGGTGATGTGGCCGGCCTTGGACGCGATCCTGGTCGTGCCGAACAACGCGCACGCGCTGTTCACCAAGCCGATGGTGGTATCGCCGCGCTCGACAGTCGCTGTGGAGAATGAAGCGACGTCGAGCGCCGCTGTGGCGGTGATGGACGGTTTCCGCAAAATCGAGATGCCGCCCGGCGCCCGCCTCGAGGTCATCCGCGGTTCGCGGCCTGTCAAATGGGTCCGTTTGGACCGCAAACCGTTTACGGACCGGTTGGTCCGGAAGTTCCAACTTCCTGTTGCCGGCTGGCGAGGACCCAGGTACACGTAGTGCTCGCAGAAATTTCAATCCGCAACTTGGGTGTCATCCCGGCGGCGTCGGCTGAGCTGGCGCCCGGGTTGACGGTGCTGACCGGCGAAACAGGCGCCGGTAAGACGATGGTGGTTACTGGGCTGCGGCTGCTCACCGGCGGACGCGCCGATGCGTCGCGCGTTCGCAGCGGCGCTGACGAAGCCGTCGTGGAAGGGTCATTTTCCACCGAGGGCCTGCACACGACCCAGTCGCAACGTGTGGCGGACGTGGCCGAGGCCGCGGGTGCCGCAACAGACGAGAACGGCGAGTACGTGGTCACGCGGTCGGTAAAGGCCTCGGGGCGCTCGAAAGCTCACTTGGGCGGCCGCACTGTGCCGGCTGCCACGCTTGCAGAGCTCACCGAGCCGCTTTTGACTATTCACGGCCAGAACGATCAGCTTCGTCTCATGTCGCCGGACCAGCAGTTGGCCGCGCTCGACCGATTCGATCCGGCGATCGCGCCGGCGCTGAAGGAGTACCGCGAGGCGTACACCGAGTGGCGCAAAGCCGCGCGCGAGCTCAAGGAGCGCACCGAGCGCAAGCTCGAGCTCGCCCAGGAGGTCGACCGCCTCCGGTTCGCGCTGGAGGAGATCGACGCGGTCGCGCCCCAGGAGGGGGAGGACACCGAGCTGGTCGCGGCGATTAACCGGCTGCAGGATGTAGACGCGTTGCGGGAGGCCGCGGCCGAGGCCCTCGCCGCGATCGACGGTCCTGAGGCGGCCGGCGGCGCGGCCGCCGGCGACGAGCTGGCGGCAACGGCGCTCATCGGCCAGGCGGCGAGCGCGCTGCAGCAGTCGAGCGACACCAGCTTGCAGGAGCTGGGTTCACGCTTGGGTGAGGTGAGCAGCGTGCTTGGCGACGTAGCGGTTGAACTCGGAACCTACCTCGCCGATTTACCGGCAGACCCCGACGAACTGGATGCGCTGCTGACGCGCCAGCAGGAGTTGAAATCGCTGACGAGAAAGTACGCGCCCGACGCCTCCGGGGTGCTCGCGTGGCGTGAGAAGGCGGCGAAGCGGCTGGGCAAGATTGATGTGAGTGAGGGGGCCGTCGATAAGCTGAAAAAGCAAGTCGCCCAGCTCGAGAAACTCTTGCGGCAACGCGCTGAGACGCTCAGCGCCGCACGCGAGAACGCGGCGGCGGCGCTCGGCAACGCCGTGACCGAGGAGCTGCACGGGCTGGCGATGCCGAAGGCCAAGCTCGCCGTGCACGTGGAGCGCGCAGACTTTAGCAAAGACGGCGTGGACGCGGTGGAGATTCGTCTCGCGCCGAACGCGGCGCTCGAGCCGAAGCCCTTGGCCACAAGCGCGTCGGGCGGCGAGCTGTCGCGCGTGATGCTCGCGCTCGAGGTAATCCTGGCCGGATCCAGCGGCGGAGCGACACTGGTGTTCGACGAGGTCGACGCCGGTGTCGGGGGGCGCGCCGCAGTCGAGATCGGCAGGCGCCTTTCCAGGTTGGCGGCGAACAACCAGGTCATTGTGGTCACTCACCTGCCGCAGGTCGCCGCCTACGCCGACACGCACCTTCACGTGTCGAAGCACGTTGGCGATGAGGCGGTGACCTCCGGTGTCGGTGCGCTAAGCGGGGACGAGCGCGTGGAAGAGCTCGCCCGCATGATGGCGGGCTTGGACGATTCCGATACGGGGCGCGCTCACGCCGCGGAGTTGCTCACCCGCGCACAGGAGGAACGCGCGCGGCTGCGTAGCTAGCTGCCCACCCCTCCCGCGCGCCTTCCTAAGTTCAGGCAGGTCACGGTGCACAATGGCCGGTATGACTGTCTCGACCACCTTCGAAGGCACGCTGCGCGACTGCACGCCGCAGGGCAAGGGCATGAGCCGAATGCGCGAAGGCGACATCGCGTTCGTGGACGCGCCGGATATGACCCGCCGCCTGGCGGAGCAGCTCGCGGCCGCCAGACCCGCGGCCGTTGTCAACCTCGCGCGCTTCTCATCGGGTGCGGTGCCGAACTACGGCCCGCACTTGCTGCTGGACGCCGGCATCGCCCTGCTCGAAGGCGCAGGCACGGAACTTCGCGGGTTGATCCGCGACGGCAAGAAGGTCGCGGTGGACGCTGACGGGCAGATCACCGTGGGCAAGAAACTCATTGGCCAGGCCGCACCGGTTGACCGCGCGGAGCTCGACGCCACCTTCGCGGACGCGCAGCGCTCCCTGGTGGACACGATGGAAGCCTACTTCGGCAACGCAACCCAGTTCATTCAGTCCGAGGCGCCGCTGCTTACCGACGCCATCGGCGCCCCCGACTTAGGCGACGTCATGGCCGATCGCAAAGTGGTGGTTGTCTCCCCGGGCGCGGACACCCGCGAGCGCCTGAACGGGTTGAAGAACTTCATCAGGGAGTTCACCCCGGTCATCATCGGCGTGGGCAGCGCCGCCGACGAGGTGGTGAAGGCGGGATACGAGCTCGACTTTATTGTGGCTAACCCGACTGAGGTGTCGTCAGAAAGCCTGCGCGGCGACGCGAAAGTTATCCTGCCCGCGGAAACGGACGGCTACGCCCCGGGCCTGGAGCGGATTCAGGATCTCGGTGTGGGCGCGATGACGTTCCCGGCCGCCGGCGAGTCTGCCACCGACTTGGCTATCCTGCTCGCCGCGTTCCACGAGGCGGAAACCATCATCACGGTCGGCGAGCCGGTGGAACTCGACACGATCTTCGCCGACCCGGCGGCGGCCGAGCCGGCGGCTCTAATCACCCGGCTTAAGGCCGGCCGGAAGATGGTGGACTCGACGGTTATCGAAAACCTCTACGCCGTCAACACCGGAGGCGGCGGTGTGGCGTGGGCCTGGGCAATCCTGGGCCTGCTGGTCGCCGCAGCAACGGTCGTGGTCATTGTGGGCCTCGGCGGCAGCGACACGTTCACCGACAACCTGGTGAACACGTGGGACGCCGTCGTGGCGCGGGTCCAGAGCTGGTTCAAGTAGGCAAGTAGGGAGGGCGAGAGACGCATGGGTCAAGGAGCACGCAGTTCGGGACTTGTCGCCGCCGGTTTGGGTTGGGGCGTTGCCGCGGGCGTCGCGCTGGGCGCACTGCTAGTCGCGCCTGCGATGGACGACGTGTCCGGCGGCCGTCCCGCAACCACTCCGGCGCAGTCGAGCAAGGCGGACGCCGCCGAGAGCAACGCGTTTGCGGACGACCAGGTCGCCGACGCGAACGATCTGCTCGCCAGCGAGGGCGACGCCATGGTGGACGGGGTGCTTGACGGCGTCGCGGTCACGATTATCCGCACCGCCAGCGCCACCGACGAGGACGCCGCGGCTGTGCGGTGGAAGGCGAACGCAGCTGGGGCGTCGAACTCAGGCGGCGTTCGGTTAACGGAGAAGTTCACGGACATGTCGGCCGTAGACGAGCTGGCGACCATCATCACGTCCACCCTGCCCGCGGGTACGCAGCTGTCGGAGGACAACCGCGCTCCCGGCACCCACGCGGGCGAGTCGCTCGCCGCGGCGCTGACGACAGCTTCCGCCGACGACCGCGCGCTGGTTTTGGAAGCTCTGGAGCAGGCGGGTTTTGTGGAACTGCGCGGCCAAATCGTGCCGGCGGACGTGATTGTGCTGGTCGCGGCCGACGAGCTCGACCTCAGCGCGGAACCCACCGGTGACGGCGAGGCGTTCACCGCCAAGGTGCTCAGCGATTTTACCGCAGCGCTCGGCAGCGGCGCGCCGACCGTCGCGACGGGCCAGGGGTCGCTGCCGCAGCTTGGCGAAGCCCGCACCGTCAGCTTCGCCGACACGGAAGCTGGCCGGATCCGCACAGTGTTGCAGGCAGGCGAGCTGGCCGACGTACCATCGGAGCATGACGCATAACTTCGAGGTCACCCAAAGCACACTGCTTGTCGACGCACCCATTATCGCCCTGCGCCGCGACACCCTGACCATGCCGGGCGGCAAGGAAGCCGACCGGGAGATCGTGGAGCACTTCGGCGCCGTGGCGGTTGTCGCGATCGATAGCAGCGGCCGCGTCGCCATGGTGGAGCAGTACCGCCACTCGGTCGGCCGCCGCTTGTGGGAGTTGCCCGCCGGCATTTTGGACATCGCCGGCGAGGAGGAGCTCGCCACCGCTCAGCGGGAACTGGAAGAGGAAGCCGGCCTTGCCGCCGGCGACTGGGCGGTGCTGGTGGACCTGGTCACGTCGCCGGGGTTCGCCGAGGAGGCGGTCCGCGTTTTCATCGCCCGCGATCTGCGCGACATCGAGCGCCCAGATGCGGAGGACGAGGAGGCCGACATGGGTTTTCAGTGGATCGCCCTCGACGAGGCGCGCGCGAAAGTGATGCGCGGCGAGATCGTGAACTCCATCGCCGTCGCCGGCATCCTGGCTGCCGCCGAGGTCGAGGCGGGCCGCGCGCAGCCGCGCGATGTGCGCGAACCGTTTGCGTTGCGGCCGGAGTCGCTCGCGCGGCGCAGGCAAGCAGCTGGTGTTGCGCCGGACATGAAGAAGATCCAGCGCTAAGGCCGGGGTTTTTCAGATGCGCCCAGCAGATCTTGCGCACCGGTGGCACGTCCACCTCGTGGTGGAGCGGGGGCTTTCGGACAACACGGTGAGCAACTACGACCGCGACTTAAAGCGCTACGTTAATTGGCTCGCGGGCGCCGGAATCGACCGCATCGAGGACGTCACCCCGCAGCACCTCGAAGCGTACGTCGCCGACCTGCGCCGCGGCAGCGACACCGCCCGCCCGCTCGCCGCGTCCTCAGCCGCGCGCGCGTTGGTAGTGGCGCGAGGGCTGCACAAGTTCGGCGTCGCAGAGGGCGTGCTGCCTGCCGACGCCGCCGCTGAGGTTTCCCCGCCGGCCGCGGGGGAGAAGCTCCCGGATACCCTCACCGTCGACGAGGTCGCCCGACTCATCGAATCGTGCTCGACTGAAACGCCGCTGGGCCTGCGCGATCGCGCGCTTTTGGAAACGCTCTACGCCACCGGCGCGCGCGTCTCCGAGGTGCTCGCGCTCGTGGTCGACGATGCGGTCGACACCGGGGGCGTGATCGCGGTGAGGGGGAAGGGCAACAAACAGCGTTTGGTGCCACTCGGGTCGCACGCCCGCGATGCGATCGGCGCTTACCTGGTGCGGTCGCGCCCCGTGCTGGCGACGGGCAAGTCCCACGCGCTGTTCCTCAACGCCCGCGGAGGTGCCCTTTCCCGCCAGAGCGCGTGGACCGCGTTGAAGCAAGCCGCCGACCGCGCAGGAATTGCTAAAGACATCTCGCCGCACACGCTGCGCCACTCGTTTGCCACCCACCTGCTCGAAGGCGGCGCAGACGTCCGCACGGTCCAGGAGCTCCTCGGCCACGCCTCAGTGACCACGACACAGATCTACACTCACATCACCGCCGACAACTTGCGCGAAGTCTGGGCGGAGGCGCACCCCCGGGCGTAGGTGGGGCAACGCTGTACAGTTGGCGCGGTGTTGATCTTGCGAAAAACTGCCCTCGGTATCACCGCAGCGGGCGCGGCCGCCGTTATGCTCACTGCACCCATTGGCCCGGCGCATGCGCAGCTGCCAGGTGGGCTCGATCCGCAGACCGTCCGCGACATGATCCCGTCTCCAGTCAGCGTGCGCGCAGGGGAGACGACCACCGTCGATGTCGGCGTCCCGGTCAACGTCAGCTACAACTCGGGTGGTTGGGAGGTCAACGCGAACGGCACTTCCGTGACCGTCACAGCGCCGGATACCCCTGGTGCGACCGCCCAGGTCCCGGCGAGCGCTTTCGGCTTCGACGCGACGATCAACTTGATCGCTGTTGGATTCTCGGAGTCGACCACCCTGGACGAGATTGAGGATGCGGGGTCTGCTGCGCCGGTTGCGCCAGCTGCGCCTGCGCCGTCGGAGGCACCGCAGCAGCGGGAGGCAGCCGACGACGAAGCGCCTGCGGCGCCGCACCCGCCGCGGTCGAAGGCCGAGCCCGCCGACACCGCGGCAGCGAAGAAGTTCTACTTCGACGGGGTGATAGAAGGCAACCGCCTTGTGGTCACTGTGCCGCTGTCGCGCGCCGCGGGTCTGGCGAAGTACGCCAGCACCGACCGCGAGGGCGCGAAGCTGCGCTACCTCGACGTCGACGGCCAGATTATCGAAGGAGTCACCCGGGACGTGGAGGTCGCGGCCCGCAGGCTCACCCTGATCTACCCGGAAGGCGAAACGCCCGACAGCCCGTTCATCATGGAGGTTAACCGAAACGGCAAGGCGGAGTTCATCGCTGTCATCACCGCCACCAACGCCGAGACAGCTGCGCCGGCAGCACCGGAGAACAACCCGTACGCGGACGCAGCTGCCGAAGGTCAAGCGCAGAATAGTCAAGGCCATGAACATGACTCGGGGCGGTCTGTTGTGCCGCTCGCGATCGGCGGCGTCGCGCTGTTGACGTTGATTGCGCTGGTGATCGCCTGGTTGCGGCGCCGGGGCAGCGCGCGGGCGTAGCAGAGGCTACGCGCGAAATGCCACCGTTGTAAGATGGGGGCGTCAAGTGTTCAGGCGGGATGAAGTGTAAGGATCGGCGATGGCGGAGACACCTGCGGACGGCGCGTTGTTTAACGCCCAAGAGAACAAGACGTTTTTGACTGGGCGCCCGTACCGCGAATTCGCCGCACCGAAGGAACTTGACCGGCACGGACCCGCCAAAGTTATTTCGATGGTCAACCAAAAAGGTGGGGTGGGCAAAACCACCTCCACTATTAACTTGGGCGCGGCGCTCGTGGAGCAGAGGCGCAAGGTGCTGCTGGTCGACCTTGACCCCCAAGGCGCACTCAGCGCGGGCCTCGGCATCACCCAAGACGAAGAGCACGTCACGGTCTACGATCTGCTCTTCGACACCACCGCGTCGATCCACGCGGCGATCCAGCACTCGAAGGTTTCCGGGCTGGATCTTGTGCCCGCCAACATCGATCTCTCCGCCGCGGAGATCCAGCTGGTCAACGAGGTGGGCCGCGAGCACACGCTCGCCCGTGCGCTGCGCCCGGTGCGAGACGACTACGACTACATCTTCATCGACTGCGGCCCGTCGCTCGGCTTGCTCACGGTGAACGCGCTGGCGGCGTCGCAGGGCGTGATCATCCCGATGGAGGGCGAGTACTACTCCCTTCGCGGCCTCGCGCTGCTCACGGACACGGTGGAAAAGGTGCGCGACCGCATCAATTTCGACCTCGACATCGTCGGCATTTTGGTCACCATGTTCGACCGCCGCACCACCCACGCGCGCGAGGTGATCGAGCGGGTGGTCGAGGTGTTCGGCGACCGGGTCTTCGACACCGTCATCACCCGCACCGTGCGTTTCCCGGAGACGTCGGTGGCGGGCGAGCCGATCACCACGTGGGCGCCGAGCTCTCAGGGTGCGGAGCAGTACCGCAACCTGGCCCTCGAGGTCATGGAACGCATCGAGCGGTGATCGGGGAGCAGCCGGAGATCACCGGCTTCCGCCTCGCGCTGGCGAACTTCGAGGGCCCGTTCGACCTGCTGCTGTCCCTGATCAACGCCAAGAAGCTGGACGTGACGGAAGTTGCGCTGGCAGAAGTCACCGACGAGTTCATCGCCTACACCAAGGCGCTCGGCGAGACAGCCCAGCTCGACGAGGTCACGGAGTTCCTCCTCGTTGCCGCCACGCTGATCGACTTGAAAGCCGCCCGCCTTTTGCCGCGCGGCGACGAGGACGAGATTGAGGATCTCGAGCTGCTTCAGTCCCGCGATCTGCTGTTCGCCCGGCTGCTGCAGTACCGCGCTTACCAGCAGGTGGCAGACCAGTTCTCTCAGTGGCAAACGCTTGCTCAGCGCCGTTACCCGCGGGCTGTGTCGATGGAGCCCCAGTTCGCCCAGGCCCTGCCGCCGGTGCGCCTCGGGCACACGCCCGCGACATTCGCGCAGCTCGCGGCGGGCGTGTTCCGGCCCCGTCCGCCAGATGAAGTGCGCACCGACCACCTGCACGAGGTTGCGGTGTCGGTGCCGGCGCAGGCTGGGCGGATGCTCGACGTGCTGCGCGGCGCCGGCGCGAACGAGTGGCTTTCGTTTGCGACACTGACGCGCGAATGCAAGCGCTCGATGGAGGTTGTCGGCTCTTTTCTAGCGCTGCTCGAGCTGTACAAGGCCCGGGCTGTGGAGACGCAGCAGGACGAGCCGCTGGGTCCGCTAGATGTAGCGTGGACGGGCGTTGAGGTGGACCCGGCGGTTGTAGCCGCGGGCAACTGGGAGTAAGGGAGGCGCATTTCAATCGTGGAGATGGTGTCGCAGCTGCGCAGCCAGATCGAGTCGATCATGCTGGTCGTGGATACCCCCGTGCACGCAGAGGACATCGCGGGGGCGCTTGGGGTGGAGCGGGGGGACGTCGATAAGCAACTGCTTTCTTGGGCTGCCGAGCTGGACCAGCGGGGCAGCGGCATCGACCTGCGCGAGACCGCAGAAGGGTGGCGGCTGTACACGCGGCCGGAGAACGCCGCGGCGGTGGAGGCGTTTGTGCTGGACGGCACGCAGACCAAGCTGAGCCGCGCCGCGATGGAGACCCTTGCTGTGGTGGCGTACCGGCAGCCGGTCACCCGCGCTCAGGTCGCTGGAGTGCGCGGTGTCAACGTCGACGGCGTGATGCGCACGCTGGCGCTCCGCGGTCTGATCGCCGAGGTCGAGCCAGACGAAGCAACCGGTGCTCACCGGTACGTGACAACCGAGCTGTTTCTGGAACTGCTCGGTATCGACTCGCTGGAGCGCCTGCCGGATCTGGCGCCGCTGCTGCCTGAGGTCGACGCAATCGAGGATGCCTGGTAAGCGCGAGAACGCTGGTAGGCTCGTGCCGCAACAATTGAAAGGATGATTTTTCGATGACTCCACCCGCTCGCCGCGACGGCACACCGGAAAGGGATAAGGACGAAACGTTCTACATCTCCTACGCGAAGCCGGCGCGCAAACAGCACGTAGACGTGGAAAAGCGCCGCGCCGCAAGTGCCGCAAACGAAGACGACCACCCGTTGGCCGACAACTGGTGGGACGACGAAGACACGAAGGCCCGCAAGAAAAACACCGACGGCGTACGCCTGCAGAAGGTGCTCGCCCAGGCGGGCGTGGCATCCCGCCGACACGCGGAGGCGATGATTGACCAGGGCCGCGTTACGGTCAACGGCGAAACCGTCACCGTCCAGGGCACGCGCGTCGACCCGAACGTCGACGTGATCCGCGTCGACGGCTCGCGCATCAACGTCAACGAGGAACTGGAATACTTCGCGTTCAACAAACCGCGCGGTGTCCACACCACGATGAAGGACGAGATGGACCGCACGTCCGTCGGCTCCTACCTGGCGGAACGCACGGCATCCGGCCAGCGGCTCTACCACGTGGGCCGCCTCGACGCGGACACCGAGGGGCTGCTCCTGCTCACCAACGACGGCGAGCTGGCCAACCGGCTGACGCACCCGAAATACGAGATTGCGAAGACCTACCTGGCCACGGTGCTCGGTGAGGCGAAGCAGGACCTGATCAAAAAGCTCAGGGAGGGCATTGAGCTTGACGACGGTATCGCGAAAGCCGACTACGCCCAGATCGTGGACGTGCACAACGGCCAGTCTCTGGTCCGCGTCGAACTGCACGAGGGCCGCAAGCACATCGTGCGCCGCATGCTGAAGGAAGCCGGCTTCCCGGTGCAGCGCCTCGTGCGCACCAAGGTCCACACAGTGCAGCTGGGCGACATGAAGCCGGGCTCCATGCGCGCGCTGAACTCCAGCGAGCTCGCCTCGCTGTACAAGGCGGTGGAGATGTAAATGGCTGACCTCAACGTGAGCAACATGCCAGAAGGCGGGCTGATTCTCGCGGTCGACGGGCCTTCCGGGACCGGCAAGTCCACCACGTGCCGCGCCTTGGCCAAGCGGCTGGACGCGAAGTACATCGACACCGGCGCCATGTACCGCGTGGCTACGCTGGCGGTGCTGCGCGCCGGCGTGGACCCGCAATCGACCGACGAGGTGATTGCCGTGACCCGCGAGCTGCCCCTGACTGTGTCGGACGACCCGGATTCCACCGAGGTGCTGCTCGGCGGCGAGGATGTCTCCGGTGAGATCCGCGGCCCGGAAGTCACACGCAACGTCTCGGCGGTCTCCGCCATCCCGCAGGTCCGCGAGAACTTGGTGGCGCTTCAGCGCAACCTCGCGCGCGATGCCCACCGGGCGATCGTGGAGGGAAGGGACATCGGGACCGTCGTGCTTGTCGACGCCCCCGCGAAAGCCTTCATGACCGCCTCCGCCGAAGTGCGCGCGAAGAGGCGCTACGACCAGGACATCGCCGCCGGCCGCGAGGCGGATTTTGACACCGTGCTGGCCGACGTACAACGCCGCGATGAGCTCGACTCCTCGCGCGCCGCAAGCCCGCTGAAGCCGGCCGACGACGCCGTGATCATCGACACCTCCGACATGTCCCGCGAGGACGTGCTGGAGGCACTGATCGAGCTGATTGAAAGGAGCGCCAAGTGAGCGACTCACGCGACAACGAGCGCGTCAACGACACTGACGAGCAGGAGACCCAGTTCTTTCAGCCGGGTATTGACGCCTCCGGGTACGACGATGTTGAGGAGCAGTACCTCGGCGTCGGCGACGCGGAGTTCTACGACCCCGATTTCGACCCCAAAGATTTCGACGATGCCGACTTTGGTGACCCCGACTTCGGCGAGGATGCCGGCGACGACGACGCGGAGTACACCGACGAGGAGTGGGCCGAGATCGAGCGCGCGTACGGCGTGTCTCGCCCGGATGTGGTCGAGGAGGCGCTGCCGACCGTCGCCATCGTGGGACGGCCGAACGTGGGTAAGTCGACACTGGTCAATCGCTTCATCGGCCGCCGCGAGGCCGTGGTGGAGGACCACCCCGGTGTGACCCGCGACCGCGTCAGCTACCTCACCGACTGGGGCGGGCGCCGCTTCTGGGTGCAGGACACCGGCGGCTGGGACCCGGATGCCAAGGGCATTCACGCGGCGATCGCGCACCAGTCCGAGGCCGCGATGGAAACCGCCGACGTCATCGTCATGGTGGTCGACTCCCACACCGGCATCACTGAAACTGACTCCGTGATGGCGCGCAACCTCCAGCGCTCCGAGGTGCCGGTGATCCTGGTGGCGAACAAGTTCGAGTCCGAGTCGCAGTGGGGCGACGTGGCCGAGTTCTACTCGCTGGGCCTCGGCGACCCGTGGCCCGTCAGCGCACTGCACGGCCGCGGCGGTGCGGACGTGCTCGATGAGGTGCTCAGGCTGTTCCCCGACGTCCCGCGCGCCGCGAACTCGATCACCGACGGCCCGCGCCGCGTGGCTATTGTCGGCCGACCGAACGTGGGCAAATCCAGCCTTCTGAACAAGCTGTCGAAGAAGAACCGCTCGGTGGTGGACAACGCTGCCGGCACCACGGTCGACCCAGTCGACGAGCTGATCCAGCTCGATGAGAACCTCTGGAACTTCATCGACACAGCGGGTCTTCGCAAGAAGGTGAAGAACGCCCAGGGCCACGAGTACTACGCCTCCCTCCGCACTCGCGGCACGATCGAAGCTGCCGAGGTGTGCGTGGTGGTCATCGACGCCTCGCAGGAGATCTCGGAGCAGGACCAGCGCGTGATCTCCATGGTGCTCGAGGCCGGCAAGGCCATGGTGATCTGCTTCAACAAGTGGGACCTGATGGACGAGGACCGCCGGTACTACTTCGACCGCGAGTTTGAAGAGATGATCGGCCACTTGAGCTGGGTGACCAAGATCAACATCTCGGCGGAGTCGGGCCGCGGCCTGCACCGCCTTGAGCCGGCGATGGCGGAGGCGCTGGAGAACTGGGACAAGCGCATCTCCACCGGCCAGCTGAACAACTGGCTGCGCGAGGCGATTGCCGCCAACCCGCCGCCGATGAAGAACAACCGCCTGCCGAAGCTGCTGTTCGCCACGATGGCGACGACACGCCCGCCGACCATCATCCTGTTCACCACCGGGTTCTTGGACGCCGGCTACCGCCGCTACCTGGAGCGTAAGTTCCGCGAGCAGTTCGGCTACCACGGCACCCCGATCCGGATCGCGGTGCGGGTGCGTGAGCGAAACCCGAGGCGGCGCGGCTAGTGCGCCCCGCCATCATCGCGCTGCACGGCAAGGGCGACAACGGGCCCGACTTTGCTGAGGCGACCGGTCTCACCAGGGCCGACGCGGTGATCTCCGCGCCGACGGGGAAGGGGCTAGCGTGGTCGCCGGCCCCGTACGCCGCGACCACGCTCGAGCAGGATGCGGCTCGCATCGGCGAGATTGTGGACGGTTTGGTGGCCAACCACGAAGCCGACCCGGCGCGCATCTACCTGGTGGGCTTCTCAAATGGCGGCGGGCTTGCGGTGTCGCTGAGCACGATGAGCACACTGGGCGAGCGTTTCGCCGGCGTCGCATCTGTATCGGCGGCGGTGCGCACCACGCCGGATGAGATCGCCGCCACGCCCAACGCCGTAGATTACTTGAACATCCACGGCACGTGGGACGATGTCGTGCCCTACGCCGGCGAGACCCGCTCGCCGTACAGCGGTGAGCAGGACGACACCACCTACGGCGCGGTGGCTGTCACGGAAGCCTTCACCCGCCGAAACGCGGGCCGCGCCCGGGCAGAGCACATCCCCGTCGAGCGCATGGGCCATGAGTGGCGGCCGGAGACCACCGCCACCATCCTCAAGTTCTTCGGCATTCAGGCGAGCTTGTAGACAAACGCGTCGGTGCGGTAGGGCAGCGGCAGAAGCTGGCCCGGCGCGAACCCGAGCCGGTCGTACAGATACCAGCGCAAGTTGTCGGCCACTTTCGCGCGCGTCGCGCCGGAAGCCCCCAGCCAGTACGAGCGCGTCCGCGCGAGCGCCTCCAGCGCCTCAGGCGTGACAGGCTGGATCCACTTCGTCCGCAACTCGCGCTGGAGGAGCCATTGCTTGCCGACGTCCGCGTAAAACCCCTCCCTGTGCACATCACCTGAGTGGCTAATGCGGGAGTACCGCAGCACCCACGGGTGCGTGACGTCGAGCGTGTTCCAGCACAGTACAAGCGAGGCGCCAGGTGCGGCGACTCGCGCGGCTTCTCCACTTGCGGCGCCGACATCGAGCCAGTGCCATGTTTGGGCGCAGGTGATGGCGTTGAAGGTGGCGTCGGCAAGCGGCAGTGCCTCTGCTTTTGCCTCAACCACCGCAACCTCCGGCAACCGGGCCGCGAGCACCTGGGACATGTTGTGCGAGGGCTCGACGGCCACCACCCGGCGGCCGGGTGCCACCAGTGCCTCCGTGAGTTTGCCTGTGCCCGCGCCGATGTCGAGGACGTGCGAGCGCCCGGCGATCAGCTCGGCGACTTCGGGCGGATAGGAAGGGCGAACCTCGTCGTACGTGTCGGCGCCGCGGGTAAACGCCCCGGCAGTGAACTGCCTCGCGGCAGCGTCGCGGAAAGCCGGCGCGTCCTTCGCGCTCGGCTTGAAGTTGCGCGGGGTAGCTTGGCGAGGGTCCGTGGTCACAGCATGCAAATCTAGCCGTGTAGCCTGACACCTATGCAAAGGGCGGTGTCACTGATTGTTGCCTCGGCGCTCGCCGCGGCGAGCCTGACCGCGTGCGACATGCCGTGGTCCTCCTCGCGCCTGGACGATGTGCAGCAGGCGGAGGAAGTGCAACCCCTGCCGGCGCAGACTTCGGCCGCGTTCACGACCGCGCCCGCGACAGCGGAGCCCTTGAAGGAGAGGGACTACCGCCACACCGTCAAGGTGGACAAGCGCGACCGCGAGTACCTCCTGTTCGCGCCCGAGGACGCCGCCGGAAAAGATCTGCCGCTGATCATCGCGTTCCACGGCCATACCAGCTCTGCGAAGAACTTCCACAAATCCAGCCATTTCGAACGCGCGCAGGCAGTGGTCGTGTACCCGGACGGCGTGGCGAAGAAGACATCTTTGCACGCGGAGCCGAAGCAAGCGTGGGCGCCGGCTTGGTACGCCGACACCTCACCCGAGGAGGACGCCAAGTTCGTCGACGCGATCATCGCGCAGGCGGTGAAGGAATATGGCATCGACCCGAAGCGGGTCTACATCACCGGGTTCTCCAACGGCGGCGGGTTCGCCGCCTACCTGGCCGCGACCTACCCCGAGAAGTTCGCTGCCGCAGCGATCGTGGGCGCCGCGGTGCGCACGCCGGAAGAGGATCTGCGCACGGGCCTGCCCATCCCGCTGCTCATGATGCACGGCGCCGACGACAAGAAGGTCCCCACCACGGGCTACACCTCGCCCGTCCCGGAGCCGCCGGGCGGCACCGACGAGGTGCTGCCGGTGGAGAAGGTGCTCGAGGCGTTCCGGATCCGCAACGGCAACGACGGCGTCGAGTACGTCAAGATCACTGAGTGGGGGCACGCGTGGGCGACGCCTAGTTCGCGGATGCCGTTCGACACCACCGGCAGAGTGATTAAGTTCTTCGGCATCGAGGACACCTACGCCCAGCTGCCCGACTTCGAATAATCTCCACTATTCTATCCGGGTGCAATTACGGGGTCTTTTGAGTGCCGCGGCCGGCTTGGTGCTGGTCGCGGGCGCCGTTGCCGCGTGCGCGAATTCCGCCGATCAGCCGGACTCGCTGGAGCGGTTGACTGACGCGGCTGTTTCCCCGGCGCCGCCCGCCGCCGACACCGCCGCGTGGAGTCCGCAGGCGACACAGCACCGCGTGGTCGACGCCGGTGGGCACAGGCGCGAGTTCATCCTCCACGTTCCCGCGGGTGCCGAGCAGCGCTCGAAGCTGCCGGTCATTTTTGTCTTCCACGGCTATCTGGAGGAGGCAGCAACCATCCGCGAGTACTCCGGCCTCGACGCCGCTGACGCGCTGGTTGCCTACATGCAGGGGGTGGACAACGCGTGGGCGCCGGCTCCCTACGCTGCGACGTCCGGCGAGCAGGACTTGGCGTTTGTCGACGCCGCCTTCAACCAGCTCACCCACGACTTTTCAGTCGACCGCGCACGGGTGTTCGCCGCGGGGTTGTCCAACGGCGGCGGCTTCGCGGCGTACCTCGGCTGCCAGCGTCCACAAGAGTTCACCGCCGTCGCAACGGTTGCGGGCGCCTTTTACGAAAAGGTCTCAGAGGGGTGCTCGATGATCCCGATGAAGCACATCGACTTCCACGGCACCGCCGACCCGGTCATCGCGTACGCCGGTGGTAGCCGCCACAACCACGTGTACGACTCGACGGCAGAGCTCATGAGCGACGCCGCGGAGCGCAACCGGTGCGATCCCCAGCCGGTTGAGAGGATTGTCTCGAACGACATGGTGGAGCAGCGTTGGGTTGGCTGCGACGCGGGGTTGGTGCACTACCGCATCGTCGGCGGCGCCCACGTGTGGCCCGGCGGCGGCAAGGATCCCTCCACAACGGTGCCCTCCGGATTTGCCACCCGCACGATGCTCGAGTTTTTTGGCGTCCCGTCCACCAGTGCCGCAACCAGCGGGTTTTAGTCAAGTGCTCACAGTGGTGTAATCTGGCGGAGCTGCGAAAGCAGCGATCGGGCTGTGGCGCAGTTTGGTAGCGCACCACACTGGGGGTGTGGGGGTCGCAGGTTCAAATCCTGTCAGTCCGACATTTTTCTTTTCCGGGGGCTTTAGTCGATGGGTGCGACGCGAACCGGGTTTCCGTCGGGGTCAGCAACGACGAAGGTCGTGCCGAACACTTCCTCGTACGGCTCGCGCAGCACGGTCACGCCTTGCTCCTTCCAGCGGTCAAACATGGCGGCGACCTCTCCGGCGGGGACGTTCAAGCACACCTCTGCAGTCCGAGCGGTGGCTTCGTTCAGCGAATCGGCGCTTCCCGTCCACAGGGCGAGGGACACGCCTTCAGCGAGCGCGAACGTGACGTAGCGGGGGGAAACGAAGTCGGTGTCGAGGCCTAGAAGGTCGCGGTAGAAGGCAACCGAAGCGTCGATATCGGAAGCGTAGACGATGAAGACGAGTTCGCGGTTCACAGTTACGCAACGTACACCCACGCGCCCGCGCGGCGCTCAAAACGGGATCGCTCCCGCTGCACGCCGCCGGGGTAGTAGGCGGCGAACTCGACATACCCTTCGGAGTCGAACAACCCGCCCCCGGTTTTGCCCAGAATCACCAAGCGGGTGAACGGCTCGCCACCGCGACTGATCTCAAGTGCGGCGGGCCGCGTCTCGGGCGCCCAGGTGCGCAGCAGGTAATCTGCGTCGCCCACCACGAAAGCGGTGTAGCGAGAGCGCATCAGCGCCTCGGCTGTGGGCGCGGCGGCGCCCGCGTGGTATTTTCCGCAGCACTGCTTGTACGCAAAGCCGCTCCCGCACGGGCAGGACACGTTTTCGCCCGCCACTTAGCGCTTCGAAATGTGGGCCTTGCCGGCGGCGCGGTTACTCGCGCGGCGCTCGGCAATGGTCGCTGTGGACACCGTGGTCTCCACAGCGTTTTTCTCCACGTAGCCGTCGACCGTGGACGCGGCGCCGGCGGCGCGAAGTGTCTCAGCCTGGGCAGGGGTCACGTCGCCGTAGAGCGTGATCTCGCGCGTGAAGGTGCCGTCGCCGTTGTGGGAGACTTCAACGCGGACGTCGTCAAGCGGCATGCCCTTGGCAGCTTCCCTGACAGCTTGGGAGCACGACGTTGCGAGCGCGGACATGAACAGGCCGGTGGTGGTCACCCCCTGGCCCTTGCCGCCGCTGTTCTTCGGCCGGTCGGTGGTGATGGCGCGGCCCGAGGTTCGCACGACGTCGCCGTACTTCGTGCCGCGCGCGGTGTAAGAGATTGCGTTGGTGTCGCCGGTCTCTTCCGCGATGAATTCCGGCACGATGTACTGCTTCGCCCAGCTGCCGATGATGTCCGCGGCGCGCTGCGCAGTGCCTTCACGGGTCAGCAGGTGGTCGGCCTTGTCCAGCGCCATCAGCGACTTGGGGTAGCGGGTGAGCTGGAAAATGGTCTGTGCGTTGTCGATGCCGACGGTGACGTCGGTCGGGGAGTGCACTAGCAACAGCGGCTTGCGGAGCTTCGGCAGGTACGTCTCAGGGTTGGTTACGGCGAGGTCCTCCAAGAACTCGCGCGAAATGATCAGTTCACGCCCTCCCAGCACAACGGGCACCGAGCCGTTGGTATCTGCTTCGCCGATCTTGTCGGCGTAGTGCAGCACCGAGTGCGCCGGGTCGAACGGGGCACCGATCGTGGCCACGCACTTGATCATCTTCTTCAGCTCCGGGCGGGTGGCTGCCTGCAGCGTCGCCGCACCGCCGAGGGAGTGGCCCATGATGAGCTGCGGGGCTGTGAAGTGCTCGTCCATCCACTGCGCAACCGCGACAATGTCGTCGACGTTCTGGGTAAACGAGGTGTCTTTGAACTCGCCTTCGGACTGGCCCAGGCCGGGGAAGTCGAAGCGCAGCGTGGCGATGCCGTGCTCCGTGAGCCGTTTTGCAATGCGCGACGCTGCCGGGGTGTGACGCGACCCGGCGAAACAGTGGGCGAAAATGGCGTAGGCCTGCGCTGGAGCGTCGGGTCGGTCGATCGTGGCTGCCAACATCGTGCCGTTGGACGACGGCACTTTCACGTTCAGTGACTGCATACGGCTAAGAATAAAGCACGTTGCGAGATGCGTTGCGCCTCGACTTACCATGGTGGGAATGACGCGCACGCACCCCGCGCGGCACGCACGACGAAAGGACGGCACGCACGATGGGCGCATTCGACTGGTTCTGGAAGGCCATGGGCTCGTCCTCCGAGCGCAACAACAAGAAATCGAAGGGGGTTGTCGCGGCGGCGCACGGGTTGATCCCGGAGCTAGAGCAGCTTGACGACGCAGCGTTGGCCGCCACCGTGCGCGAAACCGTGGCCGGAGGCGAGATCTCGGATAAGCCCCGGTTCTTGGCGGGCCTGTCGGTGGCCTCCTCGCGCACAATCGGGTTGGTGCCCTTCGAGGTGCAGAACCAGGCGGTGCTTCGCCTGCTCGAGGGCGACGTGATCCAAATGGCCACGGGTGAGGGCAAAACGCTGGTCGGCGCCATGGCCGCCACCGGGTACGCGCTGACGGGGAAACGGGTGCACCTGATCACGGTGAACAATTACTTGGCTGAGCGCGACGCCGCCTGGATGCGCCCGCTGGTGGAGTTCTTCGGGCTCAGCGTGGCCGCGGTGACGGAGGCCTCCGCACGAGACGAGCGGGTTGCGGCCTACGCCTGCGACGTGGTGTACGCCCCTGTCACAGAGATCGGCTTCGACCACCTGCGCGACAACCAGATCACCAACAGGCAGCAGACGGTGCAACTTCCTGCCGATGTCGCGCTGGTCGACGAGGCAGACTCCGTGCTTGTGGACGAAGCGTTGGTTCCCCTCGTCCTCGCCGGCTCCGAGGGCACTCAACAGGCGGCCGGGCAGATCACCGCCGCCGTGGCCCAACTCGCCGAGGGCACCGATTACACAATCGACGCTGACGGCCGCAACGTTTTCCTCACCGATGACGGCGCAGGGAAGATCGAGCGGCTGCTCGGCATTGATTCGCTGTACTCCGACGAGCACATCGGCACCACCTTGGTTCGCGTGAACTTGGCGCTTCACGCCAAAGCGCTGCTTATCCGGGACGTCCATTACATCGTCGCCGACGGCAAGGTCGCGCTCGTCGACGCTTCCCGCGGCCGCGTCGCCGAACTGCAGCGCTGGCCCGACGGCCTCCAAGCCGCGGTCGAGGCGAAGGAAGGCCTCGCGGTGTCCGAGGGCGGCCGCATCTTGGATTCCATTACCCTGCAGGCGCTCATGCGCCGCTACCCGGTCGTCTGCGGCATGACCGGCACCGCGGTCGAAGCGACAGACCAGCTGCGCTCGTTCTACGGCCTGCACGTTTCGGTCATAGACCGCGCCAACGAGCTCGTCCGCTTCGACGAGGCCGACCGCGTCTACGCCACGATGGGGGAGAAAAACGCCGCTATCGTCGAAGAAATCGCGCACATTCACGCGACCGGCCAACCGGTGCTGGTGGGCACCCACGATGTGGCGGAATCCGAGGCGCTGGCCGAGGCGCTTCAGGCCCGCGGCATCGAGGTCAACGTCCTCAACGCCAAGAACGACGCTGAGGAGGCGCGCATCATCGCTGAAGCCGGCGACACCGGCCGCGTCACCGTGTCCACCCAGATGGCCGGCCGCGGCACCGACATCCGCCTCGGCGGCGCCGACGAGCGCGACCACGACGAGGTCGCCGCGCTCGGCGGGCTCGCGGTCATCGGCACCGCGCGACACCGCACAGCGCGCCTGGACAACCAGCTCCGCGGACGCGCCGGCCGGCAGGGCGACCCGGGCTTGAGTGTTTTCTTCGTCTCGCTCGAGGACGACATTGTCAAAGTTGGCGGCGCCGACGAGCAAGTCACCGCGCGCCCGGACGCCGACGGCGCAATCGACTCCAACCGTATTCGCCAGTTCATTGAGCACTGCCAGCGAGTGACCGAAGGCCAGCTGCTCGAGATCCATTCGCAGACGTGGAAGTACAACAAGCTGTTGGCGGATCACCGCGAGATCCTCGACGAGCGACGTGCGGCGCTGCTGGACACCGACGCTGCCTGGCGGGAGCTCGCCCAGCGCAACCCGCAGCGCGCGGCGGAGCTTGACCATTTGCCCCGCGAGGTGGTTGAGCAGGCCGCCCGCGACATCATGTTGTTTCACTTGGACGATGAGTGGTCGGAGTACCTCGCGCTGATGGACGACGTGCGCGAGTCAATCCACCTTCGCGCTATCGCGCGCGAAACGCCGATCGACGAGTACCACCGTATTGCTGTGCGCGAGTTCAAAGATCTGGCTAACCGCGCGGTGGACCTGGCGGGGGAGACGTTCCAGACCGTCGACGTCGACGAGGGCGGAGCCCACTTGGCGGACGCCGGGTGGAAGCGGCCGAGCTCCACGTGGACCTACATGGTCTCCGACAACCCGCTCGCCGGTTCGGGCAATTCCGTGATCTCGGGGATCGGCAACATTTTCCGCTAGCTTCACGGTGAAGCGCGCGAGCCGGTATTATGGCCAACGACTAATTGCACGACCCATGAGTTGCTTGGAGGATCCAATGAGCGAGACCACGGGAACCCCGCAGAATCAGGTGGAAACCACCTCGGTTTTCCGCGCTGACCTGCTGAAGGAGATGGAGACGGGGGCCACGGGCTCCGCGGATTCGTCCACCAGCTCGGAGAACCTGCCCGAGGGGGCGGCACTGCTTGTTGTGAAGCGCGGTCCGAACGCGGGTGCCCGATTCTTGCTCGATCAGGATTGCACCACCGCCGGCCGCCACCCGGAGGCCGACATCTTCCTCGACGATGTCACGGTGTCCCGCCGCCACGCCGAGTTCCGCCGCAAGGAGGACTCTTTCGAGGTGGTCGACGTGGGCTCGCTCAACGGCACCTACGTCAACCGCGAGCCGCGCAACTCCGAGGTGCTCTCCAACGGCGACGAGATCCAAATCGGCAAGTTCCGCCTCGTGTTCATTACGGGCGAGAACTAACCTTCGTCGCCCCCCAGCGCCCCAGGAGCCGGGGCGCGCCCTTTCTCCCCAACCTTCAACCTCGAGGAAAGATTGAGCAGTCTTGAGCGCAATTCCTAAGACTTCCGCGCCCACGCGCGCGGCCGCGAAGCCGGCAAAGGCGGCGAAGACCATGTCGATTGGTGTGGTCTTGGAGCAGCTGCGCGGCGAGTTCCCCGACGTCACCGTGTCGAAGATCCGCTTCCTCGAGTCTGAGGGGTTGATCACCCCGCAGCGCACCGCCTCCGGTTACCGCCGCTTCACCGACGAGGACGTTGAGCGCCTGCGCTACATCCTGGTCACGCAGCGCGACAACTACCTGCCGCTGAAGGTGATCCGCGAGCAGCTCGAGGCGATGGACGCCGGAAAGTTGACTGCCGTCACCCCTGCGGAAGCGGAACCCGTCGTCTCTCCGGAGTCGTTCCGCCCGGCCGCCCCGGTCCGCCTCACCGACGTCGAGCTCGCCGAGCAGGCCGACGTGGACGCTGACTTCGTCGACCAGCTGATTCAGTCCACCCTGATCGCCCCGGACGCCGCGGGGCTGTTTACCGCCGACGACGTCCGCGTAGTCACCACCGCTGCTGCGCTTCGCGGGTACGGCATCGACGCGCGCCACTTGAAGGCGTTGCGCACCGCAGCCTCCCGCCAGGCAGACCTCATTTTCCAGGTGACGGAGCCGGTGGCCAAGTCCGGCAAGCATTCCGCGCAGCAGGAGGCGGAGGAGATCGGCCGCCAAATGTCTGCGCTCGTGGTGTCACTCAACGCGGCGCTGGTCAAAAGCGAGTTGCGCCGCTCCACTTCCCGCTAGCGCCATGGAGCAGCTCAAGCTGGTCGGGGTGTTCTCCGTCGGCCCCGAGAACTTCCCCTGCGCACTGCTCGAATGGGAAGAGGGTAACCGCTTCATCCCCGTGTGGCTGCCGGCGCTGCAGGGCGCGATGCTCGCCGCTCGGTTGAGCGACTGGGAACCGGACGATCCGGACATCTACGAGGTGCTGGCCCGCGTCGCGCAGGTTGGCGGTGTGGAGATCACGCACTACTACCAGGGAACCTTCCACACGGAGCTTTCGCTTGTCGACGGCACCAAACATTCCCTCCGCATCGCCGACGCTCTCCTCGTCGCCGTGCAAGCCGACGTGCCCATCGAGGCGGACGCGGACGTATTGCACCACTCCTCGTTGCGCTTAAGCGCTCGCGACGCGAAGGATTACTTCGGCTTGGATCTTGGCAGTGGCGACCTCGAGGCTGAGGACGAAGCCACGCTCGACCCCGCTGAGCTGGAGGAGTTCATGCGCGAACTGGGCCTAGGGGACGACCCAGGCAGCGGCGACTAACCTTCAAGTTGAGGTTGAGACTTCCGGCGTGTTGCGCATGTGACGCTTGACCTTAGGTCTAGGCTGATTTTAAATAAGCAATAGGCCAAATGGTAAACACCATGGGAGTAATTACGTGATGACGAACGACGCGGAAACACCGGTGCAGGAATCGCTGTTTGATATCGGCCCGTCTGACGAGGTGGGGTACCGGGTCCCGATCGCCTGCCAGGTTGCCGGCATCACCTACCGCCAGCTCGACTACTGGGCCCGCACCAACCTCGTCCGTCCGTCCATCCGCGGCGCGAAGGGTTCCGGTTCGCAGCGTCTGTATTCCTTCAAGGACATCCTTGTCCTGAAGATTGTCAAGGGCCTGCTCGATACCGGCATCTCCCTGCAAAACATCCGTCTCGCGGTGGATAAGCTGCGCGACCGCGGCGTGAACGACATCGCCGAGATCACCCTGGTTTCCGACGGCACCACCGTCTACGAGTGCCGCAGCAACGAGGAGATCATCGACCTGCTCAACGGCGGTCAGGGTGTGTTCGGCATCGCCGTCCCGCAGATCATGCGCGAGCTCACCGGCACGATCTCTTCCTTCCCGTCGGAGCGCGTCTACGCCGACGCCGAGCCGGAGAACGTGGTTGGCATCGACGAGCTCGCCGCCCGCCGCCGCCTCAAGTCCTCCTAATCTCTCAAACCTGCCGCCTCCCGCACCGCGCGCGGGAGGTTTTCTGCTGCCTGGGCGGCCTCGACGTCGAGGTGGATGTCGGCGAGCGACTGCAGCGCCTGGTCTTTCGCCAAATCGCCGACGTGCACCACCGAGAACTCGACCGCGTCGCCCGCGGCGGCGCGGATCTCCTCGACGAACGCGTCGTCGCCCGACTCTGCTGCGTCCGCGGTACCGGTGGTGATAAGCACGATCCTTGTGGTGCCGTCTGCGTCAGCAAGCGCCGCTACAGCCGCCCGCAGCGCTTCGCGGGTCTGCGGCTGGCCGCCGGTAGTGAAACGGGTCACGACGCGCGCCACCTCCTCGCCGTCGGCGGCCAGCGCCACATTGCGGCGGTAGCCCTTCTCCACCCCTGGGCTCAACGGGGAGGAGTAGTTCCACAGCCCCACCGCGTGCCCGTCGGCGGCTACCCCGCGCGCGGCGGTTCCCACGGCTTCCTCCGCGGCTGCCATGAACGGTGCCATCGCGTCGGAGGTGTCGAGCACGAACAGCGTGTCGTAGACATCGCCGTCGGTGATCGTTGCGCCACCGGACGGCAGCGCTGCCGCCCATACCAGCTCCGGCACCAGCGGCTGCGCGGGTTGGCCGGGCTCGAAGCGCTCGGCAGCGAACCTGGCGAAGTCCTGCGCTGCGCGCGCCTGATTCTCGTCGACGGTCCCTGCAGCGTTGAGGGGAATCGCCGCGTACTCCACCGAAGCTTCCAGCGGCGTGAACTCGCGACCTTCGGGAGCATTGCTTCCCGACGCCGCCACCCACTCCCCAGCGCCCCTCTGGTTTGTCAGGGCCTCGACGGCCTCGTTCGGCCCGCCCGCGAGAACGAAGGCCACCACTGCTGACGCCGCCGACTCAGCCGCGGTGCCGGTGGGGAAGCTGACGCTTTGCACGTCGGGGCGCTCCGCCTTCACCGCGCCGCTCACCCCCACTGGGTCGGCGTACACCGTGGCCGGGTTCGCGACCGCAGCGGTGCGCTGCGCTTCGGCCAGTTCTTGGTGGGTGATGGCGGTGGCGGGAGCGAGGTACACCGCCGCGTCTTCAAGCGAGTCGGTGACGACCGGCTGAATGCAGTACTCCCGTACCGTCGGCTTCGATGCTGCGTACGCTCCGATCAGCTCCGCGGCCACCGCCGGGTTCGCCGTCGCCACAGGCAGGGCGAGATCCCCCAGCACACAGGGCTCGTCCGTGGCGGCAACCGGGGCCTCGTCGTCGCCGCGGTTCGCGGCGAACCAGACGGCGCCGCCAACGAGTAGGAGTGCCGCGACGAGGGCGAACACGGCCCCGCCGGAAAGTGCGTAGTTGTTCTTACCGCTGGAATGCCGACCCATAGCTGCATAGCTTAGCTGGCGAGCAGACCGTCCAACAGGGCGATGAGACGGGCGCGGATCGGCGCGGCCCGCGCTGACAGCTCGCGCTGGCGGGCGACGTACTCGGCCTTGCCGGCGGGCGTTTCCACCGCGACGACACCGAGACCGAGCCCAGTGCAGTCATAGGGCGAGGCCTCCATGTCTAAGCGGCGGGCGTCGACCGCCAGCTCGAACGCATCGAGGAGGAGCTCACCCGGCGCCGCGGGACCCATCTTCGCGGCCCACTTGTACAGGTCCATCGCGACGTGGACGCACCCCGCCTGGTCGCTGTCGGCCTGGTCGTCGCGCTCAAGGACTGTGAGGTTGAGCGGTTTCGCTGCGGGTGTGAAGAAGCGGTACGCATCGAAGTGCGTGCACTTTAGCTGGTGCGATTCCACCACGGCGTCGGTTGCGGCGCTGCCAAGGCGAAGGGGGAGGTCGTGGCGCGGCGCGTCCCGGTAGACCATTGCCCATTCGTGCATGCCGAAGCAATCGAAGTGGCTCGGACGGTGCTCCACCCCGCGCAGCAGCGCGCGTATTCGTTCACAGTCGTTGCGCCGCTTCGCCAGAAACGCGTCGCGGTCGAAGCCGACGCTGCCATCGGGGTGCGTGGTGTAAAAGGGAAGGGTTGCGTGGGGGGAGGCGTGGGCGTCGGCAAGCACTATGCCCCAACCCGGGTGCCACCGCGAAAGCTGGCTGGCGCGGAAAGGGTAGTAGTCGAAGAGGAAGTCCCACACTGGGTGGCGCTCGCCGCGCGTGCGGCGCGCAAGGTGCGGACGCGTGTACCGCCCAGCGCGCGTCTCGTGCTCTGCAATGGCTTTGCGCCACGCTTCGGGCGGGAGGCTAGTCGTCCTCATGCGTCCAGTCGCTCACCGTGCCCACGTACTCCTCGATGATGTCCTCGAGCGCGGCGACGCCGACGAGGTCGCCGTTGTCGCGGACCTGGGCCATGTGGGCGGAGCGGCGGTGCATGCTCGTCAGTGCGTCGTCAAGCGTCTGCGCCCCGTCGACAATGCTCAGCGGGCGGATGCGGTTGACCGGCACCACCGGGTTCTGCTCCGGAGAATCCATGAGGTCGAGGATGTCCTTGACGTGGATGTAGCCGACCAGCACGCCCGGCGCGCGCTCAACCGGGAAGCGGGAGAAGCCGGTGTCCCGGACGGTGTCCTCCACCAAAGACAGCGGGATGCCGCGGGAATGGTACGGGAGCGTCTTCAGCTCGTCGAGGGGGATCATGACCTCCTTGACGTTGCGCGATTCGGTGCGCAGCGCCTTCGCCAGCCGGGCTGTTTCCTCGGCGTCGAGAAGGCCTTCCTCGTTCGACTCCCGGATCATCGTGGCCAGCTGCTCCTGATCCACAGTGGATTCCAGCTCGTCGCGCTGCTCGATGCCGAACGCCTTCAGCGTCTTGCGAGCGATCCAGTTTAAAAACTCGATGATCGGGCGGGTGAGCTTCATCCACACGGCAAACGCAGGCGTCAGCACCATGGCGGTGGCCTCGGGGCCGGCGATCGCGATGTTCTTCGGCACCATCTCACCGAACATGATGTGCAGGAACGAGATGATGATCAGGGCGATCACGAACGAGACCGGGTGCAAAAGCTCCGGGGGCAAGTTCAGCGATGCGAAGGGCACCTCGATGTAGTGCGCGATCGCGGGCTCAGCCACCTTACCCAGCACCAACGACGCGACGGTGATGCCGAACTGCGCTCCGGCGAGGTATATCGAGAGGTGTTCGATGGCGTAGATCACCGCGCGGGCCTCCTCCTTGCCTTGGGCGAGGAGGGACTCGAGGCGGTCGCGGCGGGAAGACACCAGCGCGAACTCTGTTGCGACAAAGAACGCGTTGACCGCGAGCAGGACGACGATTAAAAGGATTGCCACAACAACGTTCATCGCAAGCTCCCTTCCGCGTCAGCCTGGAGTTGTGCTGCTTGCTCGGGGGTAATCGGGGACAGGATTGCCTTGTCGACGCGGCGTTCATCCATCACAGTGACGCGAGCGAGCCAGAAACCGTCGCCGCCCGAGGTGAGCCCCTCTTGAAAGCTTTGCGGCTGGGTGCCGGGCAGCACCGCTCGGTCGCCGACGCGCGGCACGCGCCCGAGGCTGGCCATAACGAGGCCGCCAAGGGTTTCGTACGGCCCGTCCGGGGCGGTGTAGCCGGTCTTCGCGGCCAAGTCGTCGAGGCGCACCAGCCCCGCCACCTCCCAGGAGGTGCCGAACTTTTGGAAGTCGCGCTCCGACTCGCGGTCGTCGTACTCGTCGTAAACCTCGCCCAGAATCTCTTCCACGACGTCCTCGATGGTGACGAGCCCCTGCGTGCCGCCGTACTCGTCGGCGACGAGCACTACCTGCGAACCGGCAGAGCGCACCCGGTTGAGCACGGAGTCGCCGTCCAGCGTGCCCGGCACGAACGGCACCGGCCGCGCCATCGCGGACAGCTTGGTCGTGGAGCGCTCTTCTCTCGGCACGTTGAACGCGTCCTTGATGTGCACCACGCCGATCGTGTCGTCTAGATCGCCGCGCCGCACCGGGAAGCGCGAGTGGCCGGTGTCGCGGGCGAGCACGATCAAGTCGGCGACGGTGTCGTCGGCGTCGAGCGAGTCGATGGTGGAGCGCGGCGTCATGACCTCCTCTGCGGTGGTCTCACCGAAGCGCAGGGAGCGGTCGATCACCGCCGCTGTTTCGGCGTCCAGACCGCCCGCTTCGGCTGAATTGCGCACCATCGCGCCGAGCTCCTGGCCTGACCTCGCGGAAGCGAGCTCGTCCGCGGGCTCGATGCCCATCTTCCGGACCACCCAGTTGGCAGACGCGTTCAAAGCGTTGATGAACCACTTGAACACCTGATTGAAGGCGTTCACCGGCGGGACGACGAACCGAGCCGTGGGCAACGGCTCGGTAATCGCGATGTTCTTCGGCACCAGCTCGCCGAAGACCATAGACAGCAGCGTCGCGATAACTAGGGCGAGGATCATCGCCACTGTTTGCGACGCGCTCTCGCCGAGTCCGATCAGCTCGAGCAGGGGAGTGAAGTACTGTCCCAGCACCGGCTCCGCCAGAAAACCTGCAGCCAGTGTCGTCACCGTGATGCCTAGCTGGGCCCCGGAAAGAACAAACGAGAGGTTGGCGTGGTCGCGGGCCACGGCCTTGGCCGTCGCGTCGCCCTTCTCTCGGACGTGGGCCTCGATCGTCGAGCGCTCCAGGCCGGTCATGGCGAACTCAATGGCGACGAACAAGCCGGTCGAGGCTGTCAGCAGAATGAATCCGAGCAGGGAAAGAATGGATATGAAAATGTCCATGTGCGTGGGCTACCGCGTTAGCGTGAGCGTCTCCTGTTTCTCTGTTGGCCACTTCGCTGACCGCCATGTTGACCGCCGCGGCGCGGTTTCGCTGGTGCTTGCGACTGGGATTGGCCCGGGGGCGGCAACGGTGCGCCCGCCGGAACACGCGCGCCGGTAATTTTAGTCAACTCCTCCGACTCCGGTGAGACCCGCACTTCCCGCGCGTCGACCCCAGCTTTGCGCAGCAGAGCCGCCACGTCTTTCTGCTGCTCATCGGTTACGAGGGTGACCACGGTACCTGACGTGCCGGCGCGGGCCGTGCGTCCCGCGCGGTGCAGGTAGGCCTTGTGCTCTGCCGGGGGGTCGATGTGGACGACGAGGGAGACATCGTCAATGTCGATACCGCGGGCGGCGATGTCGGTCGCCACCAGGACGGGCGTGGATCCGTCAGTGAAGCCGTCAATGGCGCGCGTGCGCGCTCCCTGTCCCTTGTCGCCGTGCAGTCCCTGGGCGTTGATGCCGACGCGGCGGAGTTTCTTCACTTGGCGGTCGACACCGTGCTTGGTGCGCATGAACATGATCGTCTTGCCGTCGCGGGCGGCGATGCGTTCCACCACCGCGCCGCGTTCCTTGCGGTCGGTGACCAACAGGCGGTAGTGCTCCATTGTGTCCACGGCAGCTTCTACCGGTGCGGTGGAGTGCGTCACCGGCTGGTGCATGTAGCTGTCCACGAGTTTCTGCACGTCGCCGTCAAGCGTCGCTGAGAACAGGAGGCGCTGGCCGTCTCGCGGGGTGCGGTCGAGCAGCTTGCGCACCTGGGGCAGAAAGCCCATGTCTGCCATCTGGTCGGCCTCATCGAGGGCGGTGATCTCGACCTTGTCGAGAAAGAGCTTCTTCTGGTTGATCAGGTCCTCGGCGCGCCCCGGGGTGGCAACCAGGACGTCCACAGGGGAGGCGAGAGCGCGGATGTGGTGGTTGATGTTCACGCCGCCGACTACCTCGATGACGCGCAGGCCCACGGCGGCGGCTGGGTCGGCGAGGCGGTCGCTGATCTGGGCGGCGAGCTCGCGCGTCGGGGAGAGAATGAGGCTGCGTGGGTGACCCGGCTTGGACGGTGCCCCCGCCAAGCGAGCGATGATCGGGAGACCGAACGTGAACGTCTTGCCTGAGCCTGTGGGCCCGCGGCCGAGGACGTCCTTGCCCGCCAAAGCGTCCGGGATCGCCGCCGCCTGGATAGGGAAAGGTTCAGTGATGCCCTGCTTAGTCAGTACGGAAACTATGTCTCTGGGCAGCCCCAGGTCGGCGAACGAAGTCATTACGACGATGTTAAACGCTCTCCGCCCTGTTTCCTAGTAGCTCTAGTACGACAGCTCCTCGCGCTCGCCGGACCACGTGGTGTGGAACGTGCCTTCCATGTCCACGCGGCGGTAGGTGTGCGCGCCGAAGAAGTCGCGCTGGCCCTGGATAAGCGCGGCCGGCAGACGCTTGGCGCGCAGCGAATCGTAGTAAGACAGCGAAGAGGCGAACACGGGTACCGGAAGGCCCAGCCGAGTGGCTGCCACGACCACGCGGCGCCAGGAATCCACCAGGCCCTTCTCCAGCTCACCCTTGAAGTACGGGTCAAGCAGGAGCGACGGCAGATCCGGGTCGTTCTCGTAAGCCTCGGTGATGCGGTCGAGGAACTTCGCGCGGATGATGCAGCCGCCTCGCCAGATCCGGGCAAGGTCGCCCGGCTTGATGTCCCAGTTGTGCTCCTGCGAGCCCGCGTTGATCTCGTCGAAGCCCTGCGCGTATGCCACGAGCTTGGAGGCGTAGAGCGCCCGGCGGACGTCCGCGATGAACTCCTCGCGCTCCATACCCAGGTCCTCGAGCGTCGACAGCTCTCCAGCAGGCAGACCCACCTCCTGCGCCGCTTCGCGCTGCGCTAAGGCGGATGACAGCGCGCGGGCAAACACCGCCTCGCCGATGCCCGTCGTAGGCACGCCCAAATCGAGGGCCTCCTTGACGGTCCAGCGGCCGGTGCCTTTCTGGCCGGCGGCATCCACGATGACGTCGATAAACGGCTGCCCCGTGCGAGCGTCCTTCTGGCGCAGCACCTCAGCCGAGATCTCGATCAGGTACGAGTCGAGGTCGCCCTTGTTCCACTCGGTGAAGATGTCGGCCATCTCCTCGGGCTCGATGCCCGCCGCGTGGCGCAAAAGGTGGTACGCCTCGCCGATGACCTGCATGTCGGCGTATTCGATACCGTTGTGCACCATCTTGACAAAGTGGCCCGCGCCGTCGGGCCCGATGTGGGTCACGCACGGCACGCCGTCGACCTTCGCCGCGATGGATTCCAGCAGGGGACCCAAGGTCTCCCAGCTCTCGGCGGGACCGCCCGGCATAATCGACGGGCCGAGCAACGCGCCCTCCTCACCGCCGGAAATACCTGCGCCGACGAAGTGGCGGCCGCGCTCAGCGACCTCGCGTTCGCGGCGGATAGTGTCGGTGAACAGCGAGTTGCCGCCGTCGATGATGATGTCGCCGTCATCCATGGCGGAGGCGAGTTGGTCGATCACCGCATCGGTCGCGGGGCCGGCTTGAACCATGATGATCGCTTTGCGGGGGCGCTCAAGGGACGCGACAAACTCCTCGATGGTTTCGGCCGGGATGAAGTTGCCGTCGTGGCCGTGCGCCTCGATGACCGCGCGCGTCTTCTCCGGCGAGCGGTTGTAGATGGCCACGGTGTGGCCTCTGGAGGCGAAGTTGCGGGCCAAATTCGAGCCCATGACGGCCATGCCGACAACACCGATTTGTGCGAGGGGAGCGCTTGAGTTGGTCATGAACGCCAGTCTACGTCGCTATAGTTGCGGCCATGACGCAACTCCCGGAGGTGTTGACCGAGCCGATCGGCGACCGCGAACTCACTGCTCAACAGCTCGCTGCGCTCAACGCGGCGAACGTGGGGTTTGCGCAGCTCGTTGGGCTCGAGATCACGCATGCGTCTGGGGCCCTGCTTGCCGGGCGGGTCGGCGTGGGGGAGCAGCATTTGCAGGTGGCGGGAATCGTCAACGGCGGCGTCTTCGCGGCGATCGGGGAGACGCTCGGCTCCGCCGCCGCCATCCTCACTGCGGGCGCCCCCGCCATTGGGATGAGCAACAACACGGATCTCTTGCGTAGCGTCACCGGCGGCACCATCGAGGCAGAAGCCCGCCCCGTGCACATAGGCCGGCGCACGCACTTGTGGCGGATCGAGATGCGCAACGACGGCGCGCTAGCTGCCGTCACCAACCTCAAACTGTTGATTCCGTAGGTTCGCCTACAGCCACTTGTTGCGGCGGAACCACCAGAACATCAGAGCCATCACCGCGAACATAACGATCAAAACGACGGGGTAGCCGTACTTCCAGTTCAGCTCCGGCATGTTCGTGAAGTTCATACCGTATACGCCGGCGATCATCGTCGGCGCGGCTGCCATACCCACCACGGCTGAGATCGTGCGCATGTCGGCGTTCTGCTGCATGGTGACTTTCGCCACGGAAGCGTCGATAAGCGAGCTCAAGCGCTCGTCGAAGCCGAGCAGCTGGTCCGAGACGATCGTGGCGTTGTCCTGGACGTCGCGGAAGTAGGAACGCAGGGCCTTTCGCACCATGTCCTTGTTGTTGGTCAGGCCGTTGCGCAGCGCCGGGGCAAGCGGATCGATGGCGTGGCGCATCTCCAAGATCTCACGCTTGTAGTTGTAGATCTTGTCCACGTTGATCATCTGGTTGGGAGTGAAAACTTCGTTCTCCAGCTCGTCCACGTCGCGGCTGAGCGCCTCGCCGACACGCAAGTAGTTGTCCACCAGGTAGTCGGCCACGATCCACGCCACCGCACTCGGGCCTAGGACCACCAGGTCTTCTTCTTCCTCGAGCTTGGCTGTGAGATCGGGCAACGGGGCGTTGTGGCGGATGGTGATCGCGAAGTTTGGCCCGGTGACTACCTGGACTTCGCCCGTGGAAATGATCTCGCGGGCGTCAGCCACTTCCTCGTCGTCGCGGTAGTGGACGGAGCGCACGACCATGAACAACTGCTCGTCGTAGCGGTCGATCTTGGGGCGTTGGTGCGCGTCCACGATGTCGTCGACGATCAAGTCGTCGAGGTCGAAGACCGCCGCAACGCGCTCCATCTGGTCCACGCTCGGCGCTTTTAGCGACAGCCAAACGAACGCGTTGTCGTGCTGCTCCGCCATCTCGAGCGCCTGGGGAACGCGGTAGTTGTTGGGCAGCCGTTTGCCGTCGACGAAGACGCGGCAGAAGTCGACGGACCGCTCAATCGGAACCGGGACGTAGGCGGGGGGCGCGGGTTTCTTCGCTTTCGGACGGGTGAGCGGGATGCGTGGCGGCATGGGCTTCGAGCCCCCTTTCACTCGTGCGAGGGGCTACAGGCCGCGCGGCCTGTAGCCCCTGTGCGGAGGGAGAACGCGCACTCCGCGGTGCGCAGGACGATTAAGGTAATACTACGCCTTTGGCGCGGGTTAGAAAACAGTCAGCCCGCGCGAGCGGAAGACCGAGCGGACGTGCTCGACCGACTCCAAAGACGGGGGAGTAACATCCTTAAGCTCGTAGTCGAGCCCGATCTTGTCCCACTTGTCGGCGCCCATATTGTGGAACGGCAGAACCTCCACGCGTTCCACCGTGCCCTTCCAGCGCGAAACGATGTCCGCCACGCGGGCCACGTTTTCCTCGCCGTCGGTAAGACCCGGGACAAGCACAAAACGAACCCACACCTTCTTGCCCTTCTCGTGCAGCCGGTCGCCGAAATCAATCGTTGGCTGGAGATCGCGGGCGGTGACGTTCTTGTACGTGTCCGGATCGCCGGATTTGACGTCGAGGAGGAACAGGTCGATGTTGTCGAGATCCTCGTCGGTCAGCCGAGCGCCGAGGTAGCCGGAAGTGTCAACCGTTGTGTGCACTCCCGCGTCGTGCACCGCTTTGAGAAGCCGTCGCGTAAACGCAATCTGGAAAAGCGGTTCACCGCCGGAGATCGTGAGACCGCCGCCCGACGCCTTGAAGACCGCCTTGTATCGCAGCACCCGCTTCACCACATCGTCGACGCGTTCAAGGGTGCCTTCCTTCATCTCCATCGTGTCCGGGTTGTGGCAGAACTTGCACCGCAACGGGCAGCCGGAGAGGAAGATGGTCATTCGGGTGCCGGGGCCGTCGACGGCCGTTACTAGCTCCCACGAGTGGATGAGTCCGATCTCGCCGGTACGTCGGGCGTCGAGCAGCTCGGGGCGGGTGATTTCCAAGTCGTCCGTGGAAAGACCGCCTAAACCGGCGGCGACGCCGCGCACGCGCTCACCCTGTTGGGGCTCGAGCGTGACGACGCCGCTAGTACCGTCTTGAGCCATTACGCACCCTTGTGGAAGGTACGGGAGATGACGTCGCGCTGCTGCTCCTTCGTCAGCTTGACAAAGTTCACGGCGTAGCCAGACACGCGGACAGTCAGGTTCGGGTAGTTCTCCGGGTGCTCCATCGCGTCTTCCAGCGTGGACTCGTCAAGCACGTTGATGTTGGCGTGGTAGAGGCCGGAGTCCATGTTGTTCGCGGAGCGGGATGCCTTCATGCTGGCCAGACGCTGGTCAAAGGTGGGGGTGGTCATTTTCTGTGCTCTCCTTCGGTAGGAAAAGTGAGTGGGGGAAACTGGTTAGGCGGGCTGGATGGCCGTGTCGGCGTTGTCCATGATGAAGCCGGCGTCGAGAACACCGACCAAGTTGGACACCTGCTCGTCCTTGTCGCGGCCGAGGCCTGCCGGGGTGATGGTGTTGGTCAGGGAGATGCCGTCGAGGGCGTCGTTGTAGTCCAACTTGCCCACGGACAGCATGGAGGCAACCATGCCGTGGTTGTCGGCTCCGTTCTCCGGGTTCGCGCCCGGCGCGAACGGGGTACCGGCCTTGTGGCCGGACGGGAAGGATCCGGTTGCCTTGCCGTAGACCACGTTAGAGGTGATCGTCAACACCGACTGCGTCGGGATGGCTTCGCGGTACATCGGGATCGCCTTGATCTTCTGCATCACGGTGTGGACCACAGTTGCGGCGATGTCGTCAGCGCGGTCGTCGTCGTTACCGTAGAACGGGAACTCACCCTCGGTGACGTAGTCCACGACCAAGCCGGTTTCATCGCGCACCGGGTAAACCTTCGCGTACTTGATGGCGCTCAGGGAGTCAGCAACGATGGACAGACCCGCGATGCCGCAGCCCATGGTTCGGATGATGTCCGAGTCGTGCAGCGCCATCTCGATCGACTCGTATGCGTAGCGGTCGTGGCAGTAGTGGATGATGTTGAGCGCCTCGACGTAGGTGCCGACGACCCAGTCCAGCATCTCTTCGTACTTCTGCCAGACTTCGTCGAAATCAAGCGGGCCGTCGCCCTCGATCGGAGTGTGGTCGCCGTCGGTGATCTGCTTGCCGCTGACCTCGTCGCGGCCGCCGTTGATGGCGTACAGCAGTGCCTTGGCTGCGTTGACGCGCGCGCCGAAGAACTGCATCTGCTTGCCCACCTGCATAGGGGAGACGCAGCAGGCGATCGCGGCATCGTCGCCCCACTTGTCGCGGATCTGCTTGTCGGATTCGTACTGCAGCGACGACGTCTCGATAGAAATCGCGGCGCAGAATTCCTTGTAGCCCTCCGGCAGGGACGGATCCCAGAAGATGGTGATGTTCGGCTCCGGAGCCGGGCCCAGATTGCGCAGCGTCTGCAGGAGGCGGAACGAGGTCTTGGTGACTTGGTGGCGCCCGTCCTCGGAGAAGCCCGCGTCAGTCCAGGTTGCCCAGTACGGGTCGCCCGAGAAGATCTGGTCGTAGTCCTCGGTGCGCAGGAAGCGGACGATGCGCAGTTTGATCACGAGCGCGTCGATGATCTCCTGTGCCTCGACCTCGGTCAGGGTCCCGTTGGCGAGATCCCGCTCAAAGTACGCATCCAGGAAGGGGGAGAGGCGGCCGATCGACATGGCGGCGCCATCCTGGCTCTTCACAGAAGCGAGGTAACCGAAGTAGGTCCACTGGACCGCTTCCTTGGCGTTCGTTGCCGGTCCGGAGATGTCGAAGCCGTAATCGGCAGCCATCTTCTTGAGCTTCTTCAGCGCCTTGATCTGCTCGGCGTGCTCCTCGCGGTAGCGAGCCCAGTGTTCAGAGAAGCCCTTCTCCAAGGAGGCGTCCTTCGCCTTCTGCTTCTCCTCGATGAGGTAGTCCACGCCGTAAAGCGCGACGCGGCGGTAATCGCCGATGATGCGGCCGCGGCCGTAGGCATCGGGCAGGCCCGTCACAATGTGGGAGGAGCGGGCCGCGCGGATGCGCGGGGTGTAAATGTCGAAGACGGCGTCGTTGTGGGTCTTGCGGTACTCCGTGAAGATCTTCTTCACGTCCGGGTTGACCTCTTTGCCTGCCTCCTTGATGGCCTGCTCAACCATTCGCCAGCCACCGTTGGGCATCATTGCTCGCTTGGTGGGGGTGTCGGTTTGCAGGCCGACGATGACATCGTCGTCTTCGGAGATGAATCCCGGTTTGAACGCGTCGATGTCTGCGGGAGTTTCGGTGTCCACGTCGTAAACGCGGCGCTCGCGCTCGACGGCGAGGTAGTTCTTATCCAGGTGGTCCCACAGGCGGAGCGTCTTTTCAGTTGCTCCCGCGAGGAACGATGCATCCCCGTCGTAAGGGGTGTAGTTGCGCTGGATGAAGTCGCGGACGTTAATTTCTTCCGTCCACGGACCAGGGGTGAAGCCTTCCCACGCCTGGTTCTGGATTTGCGGCTCTGTAGAAACAGTCACAATTGCACGGTCCTTCAGTTGAAGATTCTGAAATGTTCCGGCGGTTGCGCTTGCCCATTCCCATACTCAAAGTTTTAAAGCGCTTACCGCTTGCCATTCAGTATACGAGGGTGACCATCTCGAAAGATAATATGATTGACGTGAGCTTAGGCACATTAAAAACCGCCCGGTGACCTGCTGCGACGCGGTTACCGGGCGGTGACGTGTGGAGTTTTAGTTGTTCTCGGCTTTGTTCTGCCGGGCTAGGCGCTGCTCCAGCTCGCCGTCTGTGGACGCCAGATTGTAGCGACGCGTGCCGAGGGCGTTGCGCAGCCAGGTGTAGGCGGAGACGACGCGGCTGCGGTTCGTCTCGAGGAACTGCGCGTGGACGATCAGCCACATCAGCCAGGCGATGAAGCCGGTGAACTCGACCTTGCCAATCTTCGCCACAGCGTTGAAGCGGGAGATGATGGCCATGGAGCCCTTGTCGAAGTAGTCGAACGGCTCACGCTGGTCAGGCTCCACCTCGTGGGCAACCTGATCCTTGATCAGGTTGCCCACGTAGTCGCCCGACTGGATCGCGACCTGCGCAACGCCCGGAAGCTTGTTCAGGCTCATCATGTCACCGATGATGAAGACGTTGCGCTTCTCGCCCACGGAGCAGTCCGGGTTGACCTGCACGGTGCCGTTGCGGTTAACCTCGACGCCCGCCTGCTCGGCGACAATGCGGCCCAGGGGAGAGGCTTCTACGCCTGCGGACCAGATCTTGGTCGCGGCCTGGATTGTGGTCTCCTGCTCCGTCTTCGTGTCCTTGTAGGTCACGGAGTCGGCGTCGACATTGCTGACCAGAGCGTTGAGGACGACGGTGACGCCCTCGCGCTCAAGCTGGCGCTGAGCCTTCTTGCCCAGTCGCTTGCCAAACGGGGGGAGTACCTGCGGCATGCCGTCGATAAGCACGATCTTGGCTGCCTCCGTGCTGTAGGAGTACTCACCCTTCTTCAGGGTGCGGTGGGCGAGCTCCGCAACCTGGCCGGCGAGCTCAACACCAGTCGGACCAGCGCCGACAATGACGAAGGTGAGTAGCTTCTCGCGCTCATTCGGGTCGGTGGCGTGCTCAGCGCGCTCGAACGCGTCGTTGATGCGCGCGCGGATCTCCAGCGCGTCGTCGACAGTCTTCATGCCCGGCGCAAACTCGGCAAAGTGGTCGTTACCGAAGTATGACTGACCCGCTCCAGCCGCGAGGATGAGGGAGTCGTAGGAGAACTCGAGAGTTTCGCCGGCGTCGAGGGCGGTTACAGTCTGCGCGTCGGTGTCGATGGTCTGCACGTCAGCTCGCACGACGCGAACGTTGTCCTGGCCGCGGGTGAGCTGGCGGACGGACTGCGCGATCTCGCCGGACGACAGGATGCCGGTCGCCACCTGATAGAGCAAGGGTGCAAAGAGGTGGTGGTTGGTGCGGTTGATCAGAGTCACGTCCACGTCAGCGTCCGCGAGCGAGCGGGCCGCGGAGAGGCCACCAAAGCCAGCGCCGATAATGACGACGTGGTGGCGGTTGCCAGCGGGGCGGATGGGCCGATCTGCCATGGGTTTTATCTCCTTGAAGGAAGCGTTCAGAATACCTTCGTAGATAGTACGCCCCATAGTGCGATCCGTCACAGTTTCGTGTGCGTGGGAACCGGCCCGCCCGCCACCGCGGCCGTTACTATCGATCGGGTGATGAGCTCTGATGACGGGTACGACCACCTCTCGGCCATTGATCCGCAGACGTGGCCCGGCGTCGCGACCGTTCCTAGGGTGCGCGCCGAGTCGCTACGAGCGCAACGCGCGGAGGCGGCGTTTGCGGCCGCGGCGAGCCGGGCGGGGCTTCGGCTTGACGGCGACGAGCCCGATCTCCGCGTCCACAATGACACGGTGTTCACCCGTGTCGCAGCCGCCGGATGGGTGGGGCTGTTGGAGGGCTACCTGGCAGGAGAGTGGGAGACCGGCACATCAGACGGGCTGGTGGATGTCCTGCGCGCACTCGTCGCGGCAAACTACCACCCTCGCACGCCGCGCATCCGGCCAGTCGAAGCGTCCGCAGGGGGAGAGCAGCCGGCCGAATTGATTTCCCATTACTCCGGCGACGGCACGAGCCCGTTCCAGGGCCATTTCGCGACCGGTGTGCCGACCACCCAGCGCAAGATGGTGAAATCTTTCGCCCCCGGCGCCGGCAGGGGCAGTGAGCCCGCCAGGCATTACGTCGATGTGACGGAATACGGCCACCCGCTCGAGGTGGACCGTGCGGACCTCGCGGACGCGCAGCAGCGCAGCGGGCAGATGCTTATCGACGCCGCCCAAATCTCCACCGGCACCCACCTCCTTATCCAACCAAACTGCGGCGCGACCGTCTTGCTTGAGGCATCGCGCCGCGGAGCAGCCGTAGACTGCGTCGTCTCTGACGGCGGCACGAAACAGCTGTTGTCCGACCAGCTCGTCCTGCAAGGCGTTGACCAGTCTGTCTGCGTCATTACGGAAGCCGAGATTGAGCACCGCTTCGCCTACGACGCGATTGCGTCGTTCGAGCACCTAGAGACGCTGGCGCCGGCGGACCAGAGGGTGTGGTTGCGGGAGTCCGACGCCGTTCTGGCGCCGAGCGGACGAATCGTCGTGCAGTCCGTGCTGGCAGAGGACTCCCTGTCAGCTGCAGCGAAGGCGTCCCTGATGACGCTCCGGGCGTACGTTTGGCCGGGCCTGTCGCTGATGACCGCCGAGCAGCTTTCCAAACTCGTTGATCGAAACACCGGCCTGCGCGTCATCGCAGAGTCGCGCGCGCCAGAGCACCTTGCCGAGTCGCTCAAGCTGCAGCGCGCCACATTCGAGACGCACCTTCGCGACGCCGCCGCAGACGGATTCGACATCGTCTACCGCAGACTCTGGCGCTGGCAGCTCGCACTCCGTGAAGCGCTCACGCGGCAGGGGATGCTGAATCTGGCTCAAGTTACCATGGTGCGCCGGAGCAGACGCGGGAGATAAGCCTTACTTGACATAATGTACATTATCGGACATTTATCGGTAGTGGTGTGGAAGTAGGTGCACTTTCAACCTCAAGTAAACGGTATTATGCGCGGCATAATCGCCCCAGGGATCCCTCGCCCTCAGGCATGGCCACCCCGCGGTTATTCCGTCACGTTACGTAATAACTGCTACTCCTTGGTCAGGTTCAGGCGGATGTTGATCTCGCCTTCCTCGGCGATCTTCGCGGCAACAAGCTCCGGCGTTTCCACGCCGTAGTCGAGACGGTTGATCGGTACGTTGCCGGCGATGACCAGGTTGTCGCCCGAGCGGGCGACGTCGAAGGTGTGCGTGATCGACCGGGTCTCGCCGTGGATCGTCATGTCGCCGGTCAGTTCGATCTGGCTCACGGTTCCGTTGCCGCCAACGCTGGAAATGTCCGCGGGCTGAGTAAGCGCGAACGTGGATTCTGGGAACTTGTCCGTGTGGAAGATCTTGTTGCGCACGTTGTTGTCGCGCACGTCGCTGTCAGTGGTGATGTTGGTCATGTCGACAACGATTTCGCCCGCGGTAACCGTGGAATCAGCGATGGTCACGTGACCCGACACGCCTTGGGTCGAGCCGGAGGTCTCGCGGCGCTCGCCCGGCAGGACTTCGTTAAAGGTGAATCCGGCGGCTGAGCGGTTGGCTGAGGGCCGGTTCGACACCGTCCACTCGCCGTCAACCTCGGTTGTTGCCTCGCGCAGCGCCGAGTCGTCGATGCCCCCGGTCTTCACGCCCGAGCCGAGCATGTTTAGGAACAGCGGAACCATGGCAACGAGTACTGCGAGCACGATGAAGATCGACACCGCGACGATCAGCACTGTCTGCTTCTTCTTCTGTTGGGCCATGGTCTCCTACCTCAACTTCTCAATTCTTACGGCTAGGGTAACTAATTCGTCACAAAGGTGACGAATTTCAGAGGGTTCTGCCCCCTCGGTCACCGCGGTCTGTACGTCCTCGGCGGCGCACCGCAACTCGTACAACTCGTCCCGGATCTCGTCGACGCGCTCGGGCCGCAGCACGATCGATCCCTCAGTGATCCCGGTGTTGCTGACGCTGTTGCGGTGCTCGTAGGCGCGCTGCTTACAGCTGGGTCCGCAGTACTTGCGTTTGCGGCCCCTCCCCTGCTGTTCAGCGAGCTCGCGGCCGCACCACTGGCAGACGGGAGCGCGCTTGTTCGAGCTAGGTGTCGCGGCTGTCACGGCGATTCATCGTAGCAGGGAACAATCGCGCCACCTAGACCGTTATAATGTTTCGACTGATAGCTACCAACCGAAGGGAAGTTGAACAGCATGGCTGATCGTGTTCTGCGCGGAAGTCGCATGGGTGCAGTGAGCTACGAAACCGACCGCGATCACGACCTGGCGCCCCGCCAGATGGCGAAGTACAAGACCCCGAACGGCGAGGTCTTCGAGGTGCCTTTCGCGGACGATGCCGAGATCCCCGAAGAGTGGATGTGCAAGAACGGCCAGGTGGGCACCTTGATGGAAGGTGAAGGCGTCGAGGCGAAGCCGGCGAAGCCCCCGCGGACCCACTGGGACATGCTGCTGGAGCGCCGCAGCATTGAAGAGCTCGACGTCCTTCTGGAGGAGCGCCTCGAGCAGCTGCGCAAGCGCCGCCGCAACGCGGCGAAGATGGCGAAGGAGCAGCAAGCCTCCGAAGAGGCGTAAGCTCAGCTACTTCCGCAGTTCCCGCACTGCGACGCGGGTGAACTCGGTAGCCGCTGCTAGCCTATCTCTGACGGCATGGACGGCGCGGGACGGCAGCTGCGGCACCTTTGAGTGGGCAAGCTCGTGCTTGCCCACTTTCGCTATTTCTGCAGCCGCGTTCGCGGCGTTGCCGGCCGCGCCCTTCAGCTTACCGCCCGCCTTTGGCAGGCCAGAGTGGCGGTACTCGTAGCTGGCGGTCGAAGCGATCTGCTTCGTGAGGTCGGTGGCGGTGGCGACGCGTTCAGACGCGCCCCACTTCGTCACCTCGGCCAGAGAGGTGACGGCGAAGCTCGGGTCGAGCTTGGACTCGCCGAGCTTGCGGTCCTCGAAGGTGATCGGCACCTCGCGCACATCGAAGCCGTCGCCAATCACCCGGTGCGCCACCTCAACCTGGAAGATGTAGCCCTTCTCGGACAGCGTGTCCAGGTCGATCTGCTCCAGCACTTCGCGGCGGAACGCGCGGTAGCCGGCGGTCATGTCACCGACTTCGTCGCCGAGCGCTAGAGCGACGTAGCGGTTGCCCAGCTTGGACAAAAGGTACCGGCTCTTCGGCCAGTTCTTCACCTCGCCGCCGTCGACGTAGCGGGATCCGATGGCGAGGTCGGCGCCGTTTGACAGGGCGTCGATAAGCCTTGAAAGCTCCTCCGGCGCATGCGAACCGTCGGCGTCCATCTGGCAAATCACCTGGTAGTCGCGCTCAAGCGCCCAGCGGAACCCCGCGCGGTAGGCGGCCATGAGACCTTCTTTACCGCGGCGGTGCAGGACGTTGACCTCGTCGTGCTCGGCGGCGAGCTCGTCGGCCTTGTCACCTGTGCCGTCGGGCGAGTTGTCGTCGACGACCAGCACGTCGACGTCGTCGTTGGCGGCGAGGACGCGGCCGATAATCAGCGGCAGGTTCTCCACCTCGTTGTAGGTGGGTATGATCACCAACGTCGAGTTCGACACGGTGGTGCTCCTTTATCGTTGTTCAAGCTGTGTACCCGAAGCAGCATACTCGCGCCTCGTGGTGGTCAGCGCGGTGACCGCTACGGCGAGGCCCGCGATAACAAGCAGCCACTCCACCGCGGAGCCGATGTGCACGGCCGGGGTAACGCGGTCGCGCAGGGGTAGCTCCTCCACCAGAAACGCGGGCGTAAAAATCTCCGAGTGCTGGGAGACCGTGCCGTCCGGATGCACGATGGCGGAGACGCCCGAGGTCGCGGCGACGATCACGGCGCGGTCCAGCTCAATGGCCCGCAGGCGGCTCATCGCCAGCTGCTGGTACGTCATGTCTGTAAACCCGAAGGTGGCGTTATTCGTCGGTGTCGTCAGAATCTGCGCGCCGTTTCGCACCGCGATGCGGTACGCGGGGTCTTCCGCCACCTCGTAACAAGTGGCGATGCCGACGTTGACGCCGCCCATCGAGACGACGCCCGGGCCGTCGCCCGGCTTGAAATCGCCGGCCAGGTCCACGAGGTCGGAGAAGTTGCGGAAGAAGTCGCGCATGGGCATGTACTCGCCGAACGGCTGGAGGAACCGCTTGTGGTGGTAGTCCCCCGCCCCGGTATCGGGGTCGAAGACGACCATTGTGTTGCGCGCGCCCACCTCGTCGCGGGTGAGCGTGCCGACGAGCACCGGCGCGTCCACCGCGTCGACCGCCTCAGCCACGAGCGCTGCGGCCTCCGCGTCAGCGAACGGGTTCACGTCGGACGAGTTCTCGGGCCATATGACGAGGTCGAGGGGGTTGTTGCGGGTGGCGTCGGCAAGCATCTGCGTCTCGTGCACGTGGTTTGCCAGCACCGCCCTGCGCTGCGCGTTGAAGTCCAGCCCCATGCGCGGCACGTTGCCTTGAACGGCGGCGGCGCGCACGGTGCCGCTATTCTGTCCGCTTTCAACATCGTGGACACCGAGCCCTGCCAACAACCCGAGCGCGAGCGGACCGATCGCGCACGCGGCGGCGGTTGCCCGTGCCCGGCCGTTGCGCTGGACCGCTCCGATGAAACCGGCCCCCGCCAGCGCCGCCGCGAACGTGACCAGCGCAGGCCCGCCCCACGACGCGAGCGCGGCGAGCGGCCCGTTGATCTGGCCCCAGGCGAGGCGCACCCAGGCGAACCCGCCGAAGGGAAACGACGAGCGCAGGAACTCAACCGCGACGTACACCAGCGCGAACGCCGCGAAGCCGTAGCGCCAACGAGCGACCAGTACGCCGAAGACGCCGGTCAGGATGCCGTAGAGCGCGAGGAAGATAGACAGCGCGATGTACGGCATCGCGCCGACGAACTCGCCGACCCACGGCAGCAGAAAGAGATAGCAGAACAGCGTGTGCGTAAACCCCAGCAGCGCGCCGTACCCAGCCGAGGGGCGGCTGGTGCGCCACGGCGCCAGCGCCAAATAGAACAGCGCGATGCCGGCGATGCCGAGGAGGAAGTACCCGTGCGGCTCGTACGAGAGGTAGACCAGCCACCCGGCGATCGCCGCGAAGCCGAAGCGTAGGAACGCGTCCACTTACGCCCCGCTTCCGGGGCGCCTGCCCGCCTCAGGCCCGTCCTCGCCGGGGCTGTCCATGCGGTACATCTCCTCGAGTTCCTCGGCGTCGATCACCTCGTGCGACTGAGCAGGCTGCGTGAACGAGCCGTAACTGGTGGTGCGCTTCGCCAGCGGGGAGGCGTTGAAGACCTGCATGCTGAAGTCGTCGATTTTGCGCTGCGCGCGTGTGGTGATGCCGCGGCGAATCAACCCGCGCGTGGGCGGAAACACCGTCAACAGGCCCAAGACAGTGGAGACGAACCCCGGCACCACGCACAGGCACCAGCCCACCAGAAGCAGCGCCGAGTCGCCGGCGAGCTGGCCTATCGACGTGCGGCCCTGCGCGGCGGAAGACAGCGCGGAGCGCATGGAGAGGCTGGTCGCGACGCCGCCGAGCAGCATGCACAAAAAGATGGCGAGGAACGCCCACCCCAGGCCGATCCATTTGGCCACGCCGATGAAGGCGAGGACCTCAACAAAGAAATAAGCGAAGAAGATCAGCGGCATGCGGCATAGATTACCTTGGCGCGTGACGCCACAGCCGACGCGGCACCCGCCGCATGACGAAGGCAAGCAGGGCCAGCGACCGCGGGATCCAGACGGTGGAGCTTTTGTTGCTTGTCGACGCAGCCACCACCGCATCCGCCACCACATCAGGAGTCACCGACAACGGCGCAGGCTTCATCCCCTCAGTCATCGACCCGATGACGAACCCGGGGCGCGCCGTGATCAGGTTGAGCGGGGTGCCGTGGAGGCGGTCCGCTAGCCCCTGGCAGAACGCGTCGAGGCCTGCCTTCGTCGAGCCGTAGACGTAGTTCGCCCGGCGCGCCCGCCACCCGGCGATGGAGGAGAACGTGAAGATCTCGCCGCGCTCCAATTCGTCCGCCAGCACGGTGAGCATGGACGCCTGGGCTGTGTAGTCGACCGTGGCGATGCGCACCACCTCGCGCTCGTCCCGCTCTGCGAGCTCCTGGTCCCCCAGGATGCCGAACGCGACGATGGCTGTGGTCAGGTCTGGAACGGATCGCACGAGCTGCCGGTGTGATGAGAAGTCAGTCGCCTCAAAGGTCACGCGCTGTACGCGGCGGGCGCCGGCGTCGGCAAGCTTGTGCTCCACTTCATCGAGCCGGGAGATATCGCGCGCGGCGAGTACGACGTCGCGGCCCGGGCACAGCCGAAGCGCTACCTCGCCGCCAATGTCGCTGGTCGCCCCGAGCAGCAGAATTGTCCCCTGGCTCACCGCAGGCTCCTGGTCACGTTGTTGAGGCGCCGCGCTCCACCGGCCTCGAGCACCACGATGTCTTCGATGCGCACACCGAACTTGCCGGGCAGATACACCCCGGGCTCGATTGAGAAGGCCATGCCTTCCCGCAGCACGGTGTCGTTGCCCGCGATGATAAACGGCTGTTCGTGGACCGCAAGCCCAATCCCGTGGCCGAGGCGGTGGGTGAACCGCTGGCCGTAACCCGCCGCGTCGAGGCACTCCCGCGCGACCGCGTCGAGCTCGCCTGCGGTCATCCCGGGCCGCGCGGCGCCCACCGCGGCCTCCTGCGCGTCGAGCACAGCGCGGAAGGCATCAGCGAACTCCTCGCCCGCGCCAGCGCCGCCGACCACGTACGTCCGCGTGCAGTCCGAGTGGTACCCGGATGAAAGCGTGCCGCCGATATCGACTACCACCGGGTCGCCCACCCGAAGTGTGCGCTGCGAGAACTCGTGGTGCGGGTTCGCCCCGTTCGCACCGGAGCCGACGATGACGAAGTCGACGCTATGGTGCTCAGCTGCGATCAGTTCCGTGAGGTCCTCCGCCACCTGCGCCTCAGTCCGGTCGGGCAGAAGCAGCTCCGGCACTTGCCCGTGGACGCGGTCGATCGCCGCGCCGGCTCGTGCCAGCTCGCTGATTTCACCCTCGTCTTTCACCGCGAAGTCCGCCGCCGCAAGCTGGGCGTCGCCCACCTTCGCCTGCAGCTCAAACACGTGGTCCGCTGTCAGCGACGCGGTCAGACGAGCTGGCCCAGGGGGCAGGTGCTTTGCGACGATCCCGTACACATCCTCACCATCTCCCCACCCAACCACGTCAACGCCCACCAGCGACGCCTCGTTCGAGACCGTCTCCACATCAGTCAGCGGGGCGAGGAGGGTTAGCGCGTCCTTCGTCACCACCAGGGCGGTGAGGCGCTCATGCGAGCTGCCGTGAAACCCCGTCAGGTACGCCAGCTCGGCACCCGCGCCGACCACGTAGCCCCCGCCCCCGCTCACCTGCTGCTGCAGCGCCGCGCGGCGCGCGGCGTAGACCTCGTCACTGAAAAACGGCATAGCGACATCGTAGGTCGATACCATTGGCGAAGTGCACTTCTCCCCGGCCCACCTTGTCCGCATCACCGCCCCCGGCGGCTACTGCAGCGGAACTCTCATCGGGCCGGAGACAGTGCTCACGTGCGGCCACTTCCTCGCGTCCGCGGACGCGGCGGCTGTGCGTTGCGCTGTGTCCGGTGTTACGCGCCGCGCCCGCGCCGTCGAGTTCTACTCCCACACCGACATCGCGGTGGTGCACCTGGACTCCCCCGTGGAGACGGCGCAGCCGTTTCCCCGGTTTGGTACCCCGCCGAAACCGTTCACACCCACAGTGACCTTCGGCTTTGGCGGCCGCGCCCGCCAACCCGCAGCCCGCGTCGGCAGGTTCATTACTACGCTGCCGTTCGCGGTCTCGCGCAGCGGCACCACCGTCGTGCGCCCGGCAGGACTCATCGCGAACGCCCCGCGCGCGATCAAGGGCGATTCGGGCGGCCCTGTGATCGCAGACGGCCGGGTCGTTGCCGTGCAGTCCCTCATTCTGGACCCGTTCGGCCGCAACCTCGGGCTGGCCACGGTGTCGCTTCTCAGCTAGTTGCCAATCGCCACCACACCGCGGCGGATCGCTTCGACGGCGCGGCTCGCGTTGCGCCGGATCTCGTCCGAGTACCCGGTGTTGTGGATCTGCTCCAGTAGATCGATCACCTGGCGGCACCAGCGGACGAAGTCGCCGGGGGTCAGTTCCGCGCCCGATTCGGCCGCCGCGGCGAGCGCGTACCCGAGCGGCGCCCCGGCCGTCCACTGGTGGATGGACAGTGCGAAGCCGGCATCCGGCAGCCTCGTCGGCGGCAGGTGGTGGCGCTGCTCGTCGGAGACCAGCTCGCCGTAGATGCGCTGCGTTTCGTTCATCGCCTCGGCCATCCGCTCCGTCGCGGCCTCTGGAGAGCCATGAGTGGACTTGCGATTCTCGAACACCACCATCGATGCGACCCCGGCCAGCTCGGCCGGGTCGAGATCGTCCCAGATGCCGCGCTTGAGGCACTGCGCCACCAACAGGTCCGAGACGTTGTGGATGCGGGCGAGGCGCTCGCCCTCGTCGGTGACCTGCGCCTCGCCGTCGACAACCTCGACGTAGTCCATCTCAGTCAGCAGCCCAATGATGCGCTCGAAGTGGCGGCCGAGCGTGTCGGTGCTGGAATCCACCCGGTCCTTCACGCGGATAAGCTTGCGCTCCTCGCGCACCAGCTCCTCACCGACGCGCGCCAGCATCTCGCGCTTTGCTGCCGGCCACTCGTGCGCCGGGTGGTGCCGGATCGCCTCCCGCAGCGCGAGGACCTGCTTGTTCGGGCGGGTCCGGGCTTGCTCCCGCATCTTCCGGGGCGCTGTGAAGTTGCCGCGGTGCAGCATGTCCACAACCTTTCGCGTGTGCTTCCTCGGTTGCTCCTGCATGTGCCGCGGCACCTTGATCCGGCCCACCGGGATCGGCGGGTTGCGGAAGGTGTCCACACCTATGCGCCCCGACCAGCCGCGCTCGGTAGTGACCCACGGCCTTGGGTCGTCGGGGCGACCCGCCGGCTGAACAACCGCGGCGAGTTCCGGCATCTTGTTGCCCGGAATGGCGATGACTTCGCCCACCTGCAGGCGAGCCAGAATCTTCCGCGTTTCCACCTCGCGGTCACTCAGCGAGGCCCGGCGCGCTTCCTTCTCCGCGTCCGTCAGGTCGCGCCGCAGCTGCAGGTACTCGACCAACAGTTCGGCAGGGTCGTCGCCCTCGCCCACGGGCAGCGCGTACGTCGCCACGTCGCGCTCGAGCTGCTCGCGCAGCTTGTCCACCTTGGCCTCGCGGCGCTCGATGTCGCGGACTTCACCAACCACGGAGCGGTCCGTTTGGAACTGGGCGAAGGACTGCTCGATGAGTCTGATGGAGTCCTCGTAGCCGTTCATGCCGAGCATGTTGATCGCCATGTTGTAGCCGGGCGTGAACGGGGAGATCAGCGGGTAGGTGCGGGTCGACGCCAGCCCCGCGACCTCGCGCGGATCCATCGCGGGTGCCCACTGCACCACCGCGTTGCCGATGTGGTCGATGCCGCGACGCCCAGCGCGGCCCGTCAGCTGCGTGTACTGGCCTGGTGTGAGGTCGACGTGCGCCTCGCCGTTGAACTTCACCATTTTCTCCAGCACAACAGTTCGCGCCGGCATGTTGATACCCAGCGCCAAGGTCTCGGTAGCGAAGACGACCTTGACCAGCCCGCGGACGAAAAGCTGCTCGACGATGTGCTTGAAAGCGGGAAGCATGCCGGCGTGGTGGGCGGCGAAACCGCGCACCCACGCGGTGCGCAGCTGGCGGTAGTTCAGAACTTGGAGGTCTTCTTCGGGAATGTCTTTCACGCCGTCGTCGATAATCGCCTTGATCTGCTCCTGCTCTTCGGGTGTGGTGAGCTCCTTGCGCGAGCGCAGGCACTGGAACAGGGCGCCGTCGCAGCCGGCGCGGGAGAAGATGAAAATGATTGCCGGCAGCATGTCGCGGCCTTGCAGGGCTTGGACTACTTCCGGCCTGCCGACGGGGCGGACCCGGTCTTGTCCCCGCTCCCTGCCGCTGCGGCGACCGGCCGCGCGGGACCGGAACCCCCGTCCCTGCTCGTAGTCTTCTCGGCCCTCGTCGTGCGATCCCTGCTCGATGCGGGCGATGGCGTGGACGAGGTCGTCGTTCACGGTGTCTTCCCCGGGTTCAAAAAGCGGGAAGATCTTGCGGCCGACCATCATGTACTGGCTCAGCGGCACTGGGCGGTGCTCTGAGACGATGATGGCGGTGTCGCCCCGGACGGCGGCGAGCCACTCGCCGAACTCCTCCGAGTTCGACACGGTTGCGGACAAGCCAATCAGGTTTACCGAGTCGTCCAAGTTGAGAATGATCTCTTCCCACACCGCGCCGCGGTCGATGTCGGCGAGGTAGTGGATCTCGTCCATCACCACGTGCGAAAGCCGGTCGAGCTGCGGCGACTTCGCGTAGATCATGTTGCGCAGGACCTCGGTCGTCATCACCACCACGTCGGCGGAGCCGTTGATGGACACGTCGCCGGTGAGCAGCCCCACTGCGTCGCTGCCGTGCTCGGCGACGAGGTCGTGGTACTTCTGGTTGCTTAAGGCTTTAATCGGCGTTGTGTAGAAGCACTTGGTGCCCCGCGACAGCGCAAGGGCGACGGCGAATTCGCCGACAATTGTTTTGCCCGATCCCGTGGGTGCGCAGACCAGCACCCCGCGGTCCGCTTCGACCTCGGTGCACGCCTCGATCTGGAACGGGTCGAGCGGGAACGGTTTCTGCGCCTGGAATTCCGCGAAAAAGGACATACCCCCTAGAGTACGTCTTCGAAAATATCCTTCGCTGGGGCGATGGGGGCTGGCCGCTCGATCGGCTCGGGGCGGATCGCTTCAGAGGCGCCCGTGCTGCCGCTGGCCGGAGCAATCGGGGCGGTTGAGATCGGCCCGGACGCGGTCTCGTCGTCAAGGTCCATCCACTCAGGGCGCGTCGACTCCTTGCGCCTGTCGTTGAACCGGCAGAACTGGAACGCCAGCTCGACCAGGACAACCATGGACGTGCCGAGCGCGACCATGGAGAAGGGGTCCTGGCCCGGGGTCATGAACGCCGCGAAGATGAACAGGCCCACGATGATCACGCGCCGCTTGTCCTTGACGTGCTCGTAGCGCAGCACGCTTGCGAGGTTCAGCATGACCACGATCAGCGGCAGCTCGAAGCTCACGCCGAAGACAACAGTGAGGCCGAGCAGGAAATTGTAGTAGCTCTGGCCGGTCAAGCCGCCGACCTGCACCTCGCCGCCCATGGTCATGAGCACGTAAAGGCCCTGGTCGAGGACGAAGTAGGCGAGCAACGCGCCCGCAATGAACAACAACACCGCTAACGTGACGAAGGTGAAGGTGTAGCGGCGCTCGTTCTTGTGCAGACCCGGCGTGATGAAGTTCCAAATTTGCAGCAGCCACACCGGCGACGCAAGAACGAGACCAGCCAACGCGCCCACCTTCAGGCGCAGCATGAACATTTCAAACGGGCTGGTGGCCAGAAGGCGGCAGGAACCGTCGTGGGTGAAGTCCGCGCGCAGTTCCTGCGGGAGGTTGCAGTACGGTCGGCGGATGATCTCCCCTAGCGGCATCGTCCCCGGGATGGCGTTTTGATACCAGATGAACCCAATCACCGTGCCGACGACGATCGCGGCGAGGGAGACGATGACGCGGCGCCGGAGCTCCTGCAGGTGCTCAACAAGCGTCATCTCCCCTTCGGGATTGGCCTTGCGCTTGCGTGCCACGTTTTAGAGCTGGCGGGGCTGCGTTTCGGGACGGTCCCAGAAATCATCAGGTTGCGCAGGTTGTGCGGTCTGGGTCGCGCTGCGGGCTTCCTGGCTCGGCGGCAGCTCACCCTGGCGTGCCGGGGCTGGGTCCTCCATGTCCTCGCGGCGCATTTCCTTGACTTCGGACTTGAAAATGCGCGCGGAGCGGCCCATGGACCGAGCAAGATCCGGCAGCTTGTTCGCACCGAAAAGCAGCAGGATAATCAGCAGGATAATGAGGATTTCACTGGGTCCGAGGTTCGGCATGGACGTTATCCTAACACGCTCCGCGCGGCCTCAGCCCGCGCCTCGACCTCGCGCGCAAGGCTTGCGGGGCTGACCAACTGCACGCGGTCAGCCTCGCTCAGGCAGAAGCGGACCAACCAGTCGTCGCTGCCGTAGCGCATGGTCGCCGGCAGCCACCCCTCCCGCTCCTCGGAGCCGAGCTCGATGTCCTTGTAGTCGGCGATCCACGCCGCGTCTGAGCGCACCTTCAGTTCCGCCAGTTTGCGCGTGGCCAGGCTAAAGGGGTCGTCCGGATCGAACGTTGGGCTCGCGCCCTCCGGCGTCTGCGCCGGCAGATCGCTCAGCTCCACTTCGCGGATCCGGTCAAACCGGAACACCCGCAGCTGATCACCGTGCCACGCGCGCAGGTAGGTGTGCCCGTCCCGGTGGAAAATGTCGATCGGGCTGACGGTGCGGGTGGTCGTCGCGTCGGAAGACTGCGAGTAGTAGGTCAGCGTGAGCTGCTGCCCTCCGCCGAGGGCTTGCCGGATCACGTCGGCGGGTGAATCGGACGGGGTTTGCTGCGCGTCGTCGATACCAGCTCCCCTGGCCACCGCGCGGATTTTCGCCGCTGCCGACGCCACGGCAGCGCTGTCCACAAGCCCGGGCATGGTTTCCAAAGACTCGAGCAAAAGCAGCAACGCGCTCGCCTCCGTGGGAGTCAAGCGCAGCGGCTTGTCTAACCCCTGGCTGTCGATAATCCGCACACTGGCCCAGTCGTGCTGCAAGTCGATCATCTGACCGCCGTGTTTGCCCACGCCGGACAGGTGCAGCATGTTGAGATCGTCGCGGATTGTCACCGGGTCGGAGCCCAAGTCGCGCGCCATCTCCATGACGGTGGAGTCGGGGTGCTTCTGCACGTACGCCAGCAGGTTGAGCAGGCGCACCGTGCGCTCTTGCCGCTCGTGCTTCGCCGACACCATTACTCCTGCCCTCCCACGCGGCTCAGCAGCGCCACGACGTCGCGGCGAACCTCCTCGGGTTCCACGGCAGTCACGTTCGGCGCCTGCGCCGCAATCGTTCGCACTAGCCAGTCGCGGTCCACGCCGCTCAGCTGAATCGTGTCGCCGTCCCGCTTACCCCGGCTCGCGAGTGCATCGCCGGTGCCGGGGGTTAGGGTGACGGTGGCGTCGACAAGCTTGGAGCTCAGTTGCTTTTCGACGATCCCCTGCAAGTCCCCCGAGGCCTCCCGAAAACCGTCCGCGCCCTGCACTCCGGCGACGTTCGAAATTTTGCGCACGCGGAACACCCGCTCCTGGCCCCTGTCGAGGTCCCATCCGACGAGGTAGGCGCGGTTGTTCAACGGCACGATCCCCCAAGGGTCCACCGTGCGCCGCTGGACCTGCGCTCCCGGCGCGGGCAGGAAATCGAACTTGAGGCGCAGCTTGTTGCGCACGCCCGCCACGAGTTTGCGCAGCGTCTCGGGGTCGAGGCGGGTGATGTCGTTGGACACTGACGCCAACACCGGTGCGTCGAACGCCCGCGTTGCGCCGGAGGCGGCGAGCTTCGTCCATCCGGATCGCGCGAACGCGCCGAGGTTCGCCCCCTGCGCAAGGTCCGCGGCAAGACCGACGACGGTCGCCTCCGCCTCGGTGAGCTCCACGGGCTGAAGCTCGTATTGGTCTTTGTTGAGCCACAGTTCGCCGTCTTCAAGCTGGATCGGCACCCACATGGAGCGAAGCTCCTTGACATCGCGCTTCAGCATGATCTGGAAGGCGCTAGCGGAGTTGCCGTCGTAGCCGTCCACGTTGGCGCGCACCCACTCTGTGGAGCGGGGGCGGTCGGAGCCGAGCAGCGCGAACACCAAGTTCACGTGGCGGCGGACGGCGTCGCGTTCACTCACCGCCGGTGACCTCTGCGATAAGGGCGTCCACGCGCTCGTCCTGGGTGGCGAACGGATCGAGCAGTTCCACGCTTGTGGGCTGCGGGCGGTTGATCTTCAGGTGCACCCAGTCGACGTTATAATCCGCGCCCGCTTCCCGCACGGCGTGGAGGAATTTTCCTCGCAAAGCTGCACGCGTGGTCGCGGGTGCCTGCGCCACGGCCTGCTCGATGGTTTCGTCCGTGGTCCACCGCGTGGCGAGGCCTTTGCGCTCCAGTAAGTAGAACAGCCCGCGGTCGCGGTTGATGTCGTGGTACGTCAGGTCGATCTGGGCGAGCTTCGGGTGGTCCCAGTCCGCGCCGAGCTTGTCCTTGTAGCGGGTCAGCAGCTTGCGCTTGATTACCCAGTCGATCTCGGTGTCCACGCGGGAGAAGTCCTGGGAGGCGATCGCGTCGAGGGTGCGCTCCCACAGATCCACCACCTTGGCCATGTCCGCGTTCGGTGTCCCCTCGTCCGGGCGGTTCTCCAACCAGCGCTTCGCGGCGCTGAGGGTTTGCCGTTGGACGTCGAGTGCGGTGGTGAGGCGGCCGTCTTTAAGCGCAAGCTCCGTGGCGCCCGTCGGATCCGCGGCGATATCCCGGATGTGGCTGATCGGGTTTTCCAGCTCGAAGTCCGGCAGGTCGAAGCCCGCCTCGAGCATCTCGATGACCAGCAGCGTCGAGCCGATCTTCAGCGCGAAGGTGGGCTCGGACATGTTCGAGTCGCCGACAATGACGTGCATGCGGCGGAACCGGTGTGAATCGCCGTGCGGCTCGTCGCGGGTGTTGATGATCGGGCGCGTGCGCGTGGTGGCCGAAGACACGCCCTCCCACACCTGGTCGGCACGCTGCGAGATAACGAAGCGGCCTTTCTGGATCATGCCGGCGCCGCAGATGAGCTGGCGGGTGATCAGGAACGGTAGGAGCTGCTTGCCGAAGGATTTCAGCGCCAGGTCGCGGCTGATCAGGTAGTTCTCGTGCGCGCCGTACGAGTTGCCGGCGGAGTCGACGTTGTTCTTGAACAGGTAGACGTCGGCGCCGATCCGGTCGGCGGCCAGCGACTCGACCGCCTTTGCCGCGAGCTCGCTGAAGATTGCCTCGCCCGCCTTGTCGTAGTTGAGCAGCTGGGTGACCGAGTCGCACTCGGCGGTGGCGAATTCGGGGTGCGAGCCCACGTCCAAATACAGCCTGGAGCCGTTCGCCGTGAAGATGTTGGAGCTGCGGTGCTTCGCCACCACCGGGCGGAACAGGTAGCGCGAGACCTCCTCCGGCGTCAACACCGCCTTGCCGTCGCGGTAGGCGGCGACCCCGAACTCGGTCTCCACCCCCATGATGCGGCGGGGGTACATCTACTGCCCGCCCTTTTGCACGAACGAGCGGACGAACTCCTCGGCGTTGGTGTCCAGCAGCGCGTCGATCTCGTCGAGGAGATCGTCCGTGCCCTGGGTGTTGATCTGCGCCTGCGATTGTTCGAGGTCTTGCTCCTCGCCGTCGTCGCCGCCCGGGTAGCCGAAGATCTGCTGCTGATTAGCCATGCTGTAACCCTAACGCGTCAATGAGCTCGTGCACCCCATGAGCTGCGTCGAGCGCGTCGCCGACGGTTTCCTTGGTAAAGGAGTCGATCGTATCCATCGGCACCCGCACCAACTCGTCGCCCACCCGGAAGATGATCGACTGCCAGCTGGCCGCAGCGATGTCCTCGCCGAACTTTGAGGTCACACGCCCGCGGAAGTACGCCCGCGAGTCTTTCGGCGGGGTCACCGCCGCGTGCTCGATCTCCGCGGTACTCACCATCGTTTTCATCCGCCCCTTGCGCACCAGCGCGTGGTACAGCGACTTCTCGGGATCGATGTCGGAGTACTGAATGTCGATCAGCTGCAGCTTCGGGTCCGCGATATCCACGCCGCGATCTACATACTGCTTGATCAGCGCCCATTTCGCCGTCCAATCCAGGCGGTCGGCCGTTGAAAGCGGGTCGCGTTCCAGGTCGTCGAGGATCTCGCCCCAGAGCTGGAGCACTTGCTTATCGACGCCCCCCAGCTCCCCCAACGCCCCACAACGATCCCGATACTCCCGCAGGATGGCGGTGGCGGAGAGGAGGCGGGCGTCGGCAAGCAGGAGCTCATGGGTGAGCGACGGATCGTGCGAGACCTTTTTGATCTCCGCGACCGGATTCTTCAGCGCAAGGTCCGAGAAATCCACCCCGGCCTCGATCGCGTCGATCACCAGCTTGGTCATGCCGACTTTGAGGAAGTTCGCGTACTGGCTCATGTTGGCGTCGCCCACAATGACGTGGAGGCGGCGGAACCGCTCCGCATCCGCGTGCGGCTCGTCGCGGGTGTTGACGATGCCGCGGTTCAGCGTTGTCTCCAGGGAGATCTCCTGCTCGAAGAAATCCGCGCGCTGCGAGATCTGGAACCCCGCCCGCTCGTTCGCCTGCCCGATGCCCACCCGGCCCGCGCCGATGATGACCTGGCGCGTGACAAAGAACGGCATCAGCGCCTGTGTCAGGCGCTGGAAGTCGGTGTCGCGGGAGTAGAGGTAGTTCTCGTGGCTGCCGTAGGACTGGCCCTTGCCGTCGACGTTGTTTTTGTAGAACTTCAACGGCGGGCACGGCTCGTGCTTGTTCAGCACGCTAACCTGCTGTTCCCAGAGCTGGCGGACCGCGGCGGCCGCCTTGTTCAAGTAGATGTCCCCCGCTGCGTCCTGCACCATCGCGTCGAACGCGTTCGAGGTCTCCGGCGCCGAGTACTCCGGGTGGCCGTGGTCGACGTAGAACCGCGCCCCGTTCTCGGTCACCACGTTTGCAACGCCCATCGCGTTCGGGTCCACCACCGGCACCGTGCGGTAGCGCTGGAGGTCGAACCCGCGCGTGTCTTTGAGTGGAGCCTCCTCCTCGTAGTCCCACCGCGACCGCGCCGCCGTGTGCAGCGCCGCGTACGCCACCACCGCGTGCGTGGAGGTGAGCAGCGGGCTCAGCGTCGGGTCGTCGGGACAAGTGATGCCGTACTCGGTCTCGGTGCCCATAAAACGTGCCATGGGTCACCAGCCTAGTGGGGGGCGGAAATTATGCGAGGCATAATACCGTCTACTTGAGGTTGAGGGCGTATCGAACGTGTGGGCGGTGCTGTTGGGGGTCTGGTATCCGCAAAACCCCAGGGGATTATGCCTGGCATAATACCCTTTACTTTAGGTTGAAGGTTGCTTTCTCTTCATGCGAACGCGTGTTCTAATTCGTGGCTTCGTGTGTTAGGTGCGTTTTGTATGGTGTATCCACTCCGTCCAAAAGGACCTTGAAACAAAGGAAACATAGCCATGACCAGCACGATTACCGCCACCGATTTCGACGTCAACGCCAAACCGCCGTCGAAGCGAGCATATGAGATCGCAGATGCGATCAGGCGCTCTCACCAGAGGGCGAACATGACGAAATCGGACCTTCTCGAGCAGATAGCGGAGTTTGACGCCAGCGATCTCGCCTACTCATTCGGCGCGGTGAGCACCGCAAGCTGGCTCGCCCGCGAGTTGCACTACCCGGTCCCCACTGCCTACGAGTACGTCCGAGTGGCGCGGAAACTCCAGGAGTTTCCGATGCTCAAGACGGCGTTTAGCTATGGCGAGCTGGATTACACCACGGTGCGGCTGCTGCTCCGGTACATCAATGAGCGCAACGAGAGAGGGCTCCTCGTGCTGGCAAAGGAACTGACGTTTACCGAGCTTCGGCGCGTCCTCGCCGGCGTCGAACCCGAGGATAAGGATGACGATGAAAAGCCCGACGAGCCGTATCTGGACGCCCACACTCGCGACGACGGGATGATCGCCGGTAGTTTCCTTCTCCCACCAGTCGAGGGCGAGAAATTCAAGGCTGCCCTCAAGATTGCGGAACTGGCATCCTACGGGGCGCAAGAGGGTGACGAGACCGAACCTCCTAAAGAGGCGTGCCCTGCGAAGATGGTGGACGAGCCGCGCCCCAATCCGGGGATGAGTGCGGAGAAGATCCTCCGGCCGCCGTCGCGGTTCGGGGCGCCGCTGAAGTCAGCGATGTACGACGCATTCGTCACCATGATCGACATGGTGCGCACGAACCCGGTCAGTCCCCTTCGAGCGCCCGGCGCGCACGTGAACATCATGTGCACGACGGACGGCAGGGCGTGGATGCCCTCGAACCCGCAGGCTCCGTCGAGCGCGATCCGGCAGTACCTCCACAACGCGCTGGGCCGCTGGCACATCATGGATGGCAAGGGGCTCACGCTGAATATGGGTAGACAGCAGCGGTTCGCCACAGATGCGCAGGTTACCGCGCTGCTCGCTCAGTGGGAGTACCAGTGCGCGATGCCCGGGTGCAACCACTCGCGGTTTATGGAGATCCACCATATTCACGAGTGGGTCGATGGGGGCTCAACCGACATCGACAACCTGATTCCCCTGTGTTCAAGCTGCCACTCGAAGGTCTCGCACGGTCTTGCGCACATCGCCAACAACAGCGGGTACATCGAGTTTAGGTTCCTCGACGGGTCCCGGTACGTCGCCGAGGGCCGGAGCCTGCCTAAGCGGGTGGAGGACTTCGAAGGTCCGATGGTCCTCGACCCCGACGAGGTGACCTTTGGCTAGAGGTTGAGGGTTACCAGCCGCGCTCCGCGAGACGGTGCGGGGCGGGAAGGTCGGCGACGTTGATGCCGACCATGGCTTCACCGAGCCCGCGGGAAGCCTGGGTGACGGCGGCGATGTCCTGCCAGTTGCGGGTCGCGGCGACCACGGCCTTGGCGCGAGCCTCCGGGTTGCCGGACTTGAAAATACCCGAGCCGACAAACACGCCGTCCGCGCCGAGGTGCATCATGAACGCGGCGTCGGCGGGGGTGGACACGCCGCCGGCGACGAGCAGGGGCACCGGCAGGCTGCCGTGCTCGGCAACGTAAGCTACGAGGTCGTAGGGCGCCTGAAGCTCCTTGGCGGCCACATAGAGCTCGTCGCGGTTTCCTGCCCAGATCGCCTGCAGGCCGGCGATCTCGGAGGTGATCTTGCGGATGTGCTTGGTGGCCTCGGAGACGTCGCCGGTGCCAGCCTCGCCCTTGGAGCGGATCATCGCGGCGCCTTCGTTGATGCGGCGAAGCGCCTCGCCGAGGTTCGTCGCACCGCAGACAAACGGCACCTCGAAGTCGCGCTTGTCAATGTGGTTGACGTAGTCGGCTGGGCTTAGCACTTCCGACTCGTCGATGTAGTCCACGCCGAGGTGCTCGAGGATCTTCGCCTCGTACACGTGGCCGATGCGCGCCTTCGCCATCACCGGGATGTCGACGGCGTCGATGATGCCCTCGATGAGGTCCGGGTCGCTCATGCGGGCGACGCCGCCCTGGGCGCGGATGTCGGCGGGGACGCGCTCGAGCGCCATCACAGCGACGGCGCCGGCGTCCTCGGCGATACGGGCCTGCTCGGGCGTGACCACGTCCATGATCACGCCGCCGAGGAACTGCTTGTTTACTTCGGAAAAATCAGCCATGCGAACAAGTCTGTCTATCCAACTGGTAGATTCCAAGAGCCAGTTCTAGATAGTTTCTCTGTACCAGTTGGAGGGGCACAGTGCTTATCGACGTCACCGCGAACCACCCGCTGCCCCTTCCCGCGCAGATCGCGGCCGGAATTCGGGCCGCGGTCGCTGACGGCAGCTTGATGCCGGGGGACGCGGTGATATCGACGAGGGCGCTCGCGGCGCAGCTCGGGGTCTCGCGCGGGACCGTGGTCGCCGCGTACGACCAGCTGATTAGTGAGGGCTACCTGCTTGCGTCCCAGGGGGCGCCGACTCGAGTGCACCCGGAGCTGCCCGCGGCGAGCGGCCAGGCTGGTGCGGCGGGTGGGGTTGAGGTGGCGTTGGCAAGCAACCTGCTGCTGTCGCTGAAACCTGCGCCGAGCGCTGCGGGCGGCGTGCGGCCTGCGGCGTGGCGCGCGGCGTGGCGGGAAGCAGCTGCGGAGCCGGGTGGGCCTGTGGACAAGTCGGGGCAGCCGGAGCTGCGGGAGGCGGTGGCTGAACACCTGCGCCTCACCCGCGGGCTGAATGTCGCGCCGGGGCAGCTGGTGGTCAGCGGTGGCTCGCGCGAGGGGCTGATGCTGATCCTGGCCACGCTCGCTGCGCAGACCGGGCGGCGGTTGCGGGTGGGCGTGGAAAGTCCGGGGCACCCGGGGCTGCGGCGCATCATCCCGATGGGTGGGCACGAGCTGGTTGAATGCGCCACGGACGTGGGCGGAATTGAGGTGGCGCACCTGCCTGGCGGCCTGGACGCGGTGCTGGTGACGCCAGCGCACCTGTACCCGCTCGGCGGAACCATGCCGGCAGCGAGGCGTGCACAGCTGGTTGAGTGGGCGGTGCGCACCGGCACGGCGGTGATTGAGGACGACTTTAACGCGGAGCTGCACTACCGGACGGCGCCCCAGCCGACGCTTGCCGCGCAGGCGCCGCAGGGCGCGGAAGTGTTCACGCTCGGGACGTTTTCGACGCTTTTGTCGAAGGAGTTGGCGGCGGGGTATGTGGTGGCGTCGGCAAGCAGCGCGGAGAGCTTGGCGCAGACGCGCCGGGTGCTGGGGATGCCGGTGAGCGCCGTGACGCAACGCGCGGTCGCCCACCTGCTGCGCGGAGGGTACGTCCGGCGCAACACGCGCGCGGTGCACGCGCGGCTGGCGGCGCGCCGCGACGTGCTCGAGGCCGACCTGCTCCCGGCGCTGCGGGGGATGGGCGCTGCGGCGGAACTGTCCGGGGCGGTCGGCGCAGACGCCGTGGTGTCCTTCGCGTCCGAGGAGCGCACGGCCGAATTCGAGGCGCTACTCGCGCAAGCCGGGTACGAGGCGGGCCGGCTGCCCCGCGCACTGATCTTGAGTTTTTCTCACCTCGACGAGGCGGAGTTCGCGACAGCGGTGGCAACGCTGGAGCGCCTGACCAGCCAGGCGTAGATCGCGCCGGTGATGTTGTGCAGCACGGCGGCCACGGCGCCGGGCAGCGCGGCTTCAGGGGCGAAGAACTTGCCGGCCATGCCGGACGACAGGCCGGCGGATTGGGTGCCCACCTCAACCGCGACGGTGCGGCGGTAGCTTTCGGGCTGGCCGGTGAGTTTGGCGGCGTAGTAGCCCAGGACGTAGCCGAGCACGTTGTGCAGCAGCACGGCGAGGAAGACGATGGCGCCGACCTGCAGCAGCGCGTCCTTGTTCTTGGCCACCGTCGGGAAGACCACGCCGCCGATGCCGAGGATGGAGATCCACGGCAGGACCGGGGAAATCTTCTCCATCCAGCTGTCCAGCACGTAGCGCAGGACGATCCCGCCGATGACCGGGATGAGCACCGTTTGGGCGAGGGTCTTGGCCATACCCGCGGCATCGACGTCGACATTCTCGCCGGCGAGCAGCAGCATCACGATCGGCGTCATGAACGGCGCGACGAGCGTGGACACGCTGGTCATTGCGACCGACAGGGCGACGTCGCCCTTGGCCAGGTAGGCGATCACGTTCGAGGAGGTGCCGCCCGGCACCGAGCCGAGCATGAGCAGGCCCACCGCAAGCGCCGGGTTGAGGCCGAGCAGCTTAGCGACGACCACCGCTCCCACCGGCATGATGACGAATTGGGCAACGACACCGATCAGCACCGGCACTGGCCGCCGGGCGACTTCCTTGAAATCCGGGATGGTGAGGGTGAGCCCCATCCCGAACATGATGATCATGAGGAAGTACGTGATGTACTGCGTCCATGGCAGAAACGGCGCCGGAAAGAAAAACGCGATTATCGACCCAATGAGGATGAACGCGGGGAAAGCCGCGACGGCGAGGGCTGCCGAACGATCCGCCGCCTCTTCGCGAGTGGTCACAGTGACCTCCTGTCCGTTATGTGGGACTGAAGTCCCGCCTTTTGAGATGGAGGCTACTGTACGGGATCGGTCAGCACTTCCGCAGCGATTACGCGTTTTCCGTGGCGGCCCGTGATCCGCGCCCACTCGTCGGGGTTGGCGGTGTTCGGCATGTCCTCGCTCTCGTCCTGCTCGGCGCGCACGGCGGCGCGCAAGTGGTCGGCGGTGACGCCGCTTGCCGCACCCGCGATGTGGTCCTTGATCGCGAGCTTCTTGGCGCGATCGACCACGTTGGCGATCATCGCGCCGGAGGTGAAGTCGTGGTAGTGGAGGGTTTCGGTGCTGCCGTCGACAAGCGACAGCTCGACGAACGGGCGCGGTGCGAACATGGCGTCGACTGCGGCGGCGATGAGTGCCTCCGGGGTGTCCGCGAGCGGGATGTCCGGGGTGATGTAGCGGGAGAAGATGTCGGCGGCCTCTTCTCGGTTGGGGCGCGAGACGCGGATCTTGATGTCGAGGCGGCCGGGGCGCAGGATCGCCGGGTCGATGAGCTCCTCCCGGTTGGTGGCGCCGATGACGATGACGTTTGCGATGCCCTCCACGCCGTCGATCTCGGTGAGCAGCTGAGGCACGACCGTGGTCTCCATGTCGGAGGAGACGCCGGAGCCCCGGGTGCGGAAGATCGACTCCATCTCGTCGAAGAAGACGATGACGGGGCGGCCGTCGGAGGCGAGCTCACGGGCGCGCTCGAAGATCAGCCGGATACGGCGCTCGGTCTCGCCGACAAACTTGTTGAGCAGCTCTGGGCCCTTGACGTTGATGAAGTGCGCCTGTCCCCCGTCGCCGATGCGCTGAGACAGCGAGTTGGCCACGGCTTTCGCAATCAGCGTCTTGCCGCACCCGGGCGGACCGTAAAGCAGCAAGCCCTTCGGCGGCGCGAGCTGGTAATCGCGGTAGAGCTCGGGGTACGCGAACGGCAGCTCGACGGAGTCCTTGATGGTGTCGATCTGGGAGCTCAGCCCCCCGATGTCGTCGTAGGTGACGTCCGGGACCTCTTCGAGCGAAAGCTGGTTGACCTCGGTCTTGGCAATGCGCTCGAAGGCGAATCCGGATTTCAAGTCGGCGAGCACCGTGTCCCCAGCGCGCGCCTGGTCCACAAGCGGCTGCGCCAGCTGGACCAGGTGCTCGGTGCCCTGGGTGTCGGCGACGACCGCGCGGCCCCCGTCAATCTTTTCAATCAGCGTGACAAGTTGGCCGGTTGTTTCGTAGCCGCATGCTTCGACGATGACGGTGCCGTCGCCAAGCCGGACAAGCATGCCCGGCGCGAGCGCATCCGGTGCGATAGTCGGGGCGATCTTGACGCGCATCTGGCGACCCGAGGTGTAGATCTCCGCCTCCATGCCGCGGGGCGCGGGCGCGAGGTAGATGCCGTAGGTCGAGGCGGGCTCGGCCAGCGCCTCAACTTGGCCGTAGAGGCTGTTGAGCTTGTCGCGGCTGGATTTCAGCAGCTCGGCGAGTTTCTTGTTGCGCGCGCCGAGTTCCTGGTTGTCGCGCTTGAGCTGGCGCAGCTCCGGTCCGAAGGCGTCGTCTTCAATCATGGGGCCAAGCTTATCTACGCGCCCTGCGCTGCGGACGCGGCGGCGTCACACCGTCGGCCAAGCGGCGCGTCCACACCAGGAACGCGGTGTGCGCGTTCATGCGATGCTCGGGGCGGGTGGCAAGACCCTCGACCTTCCACTCGCGGAGCAGCGTCTCCCAGGCGCGGGGCTCGGTGAAGCACTTGGCTTCGCGGATTGCCTCCATGATGTTCATCAGCTGCGGGACGGTGGCGACGTAGGTCATGAACACCCCGCCCGGAATGAGCAGGTTTTTGACCGTGTCGATGAACTGCCACGGCTCGACCATGTCCAAGATGAGGCGGTCGACCGGGCCGCCGAGGTCTTCCTGGGTGACCTCGCCGAAGTCGCCGAGGCGCGGCGACCACCAGGCGGGCTCGCCGCCGAAGTACTCGGCCACGTTGTCGCGGGCGAAGGCGAGGTGGTCGTCGCGGATCTCGTAAGAGAACACGTGGCCTTCTGGCCCGACGGCGCGAAGCAGCGACATAGTCAGCGCACCGGAGCCCGCACCCGCCTCGAGCACGCGCGCGCCCATGAAGATGTCGCCTTCAACCAAGATCTGGGCGGCGTCCTTGGGGTAGATCACCGCGGCGCCGCGGGGCATGGAGAGCACGTGGTCCACCAGCAAATGGCGGAAGCAGAGGAAGTCCGCCCCAAGGGTGGACTGCACCACGCTGCCTTCGTCGGAGCCGATGATGTCGTCGTGCTCGACAATGCCCTTGTGGGAGTGGAACTGGCCGCCCGGCACCAGCTCGACGGTGAAGTGGCGGCGCTTCGCGTCCGTCAGCTGCACCTTGTCGCCGGGGCGGAACTTGCCGGAGTAGTTGCTGATCATGGTGGTCTACGCCCCTTTGTAGTAAGCGGTGAGCGCCTGTTGGAACCAGGCTTGGTCCTTGAGCCCGACGAGTTCGCGGGCGGAGTGCATGGCGAGAAGCGGAACGCCCGCGTCCACGGTCGGGATCCCCAGCCGCGTGGCGGAGATCGGGCCGATGGTGGAGCCGCAGGGAACGTCGTTTCTGCCCACGAAGGTCTGCACCGGCACACTCGCTGCGGCGGCCGCGCGGGTGAACACGGCCTGCGTCTCGGCGTCGGAAGAGTAGCGCTGGTTGGCGTTGATCTTCAACACCGGACCTTTGTTTATCAGTGGCCGGTGCGTCGGGTCGTGCTTCTGCGGGTAGTTCGGGTGGACGGCGTGCGCCGCGTCCGCCGAGATGATTGACGACGCCGCGTAGAGCTCCAGCGGGTCGCCCAGTTCAGGGGCAAGCTCAGCGGCCAGCTTCGCCAGCACGCGTTCCAGCAGCGGTCCGCCGGCGCCCGTCGCTGAGGCTGAGCCGACCTCCTCGTGGTTGAAGGCTGCGAGCACCAGCACGTCCTCGGCGTCGTCCACCGCGTCGAGCAGCGCAGCCAGCGAGGCGTGCACGCTGGTGAGGTTGTCTAGGCGGCCGGCGGCGAGCGTCTCGCCCACCACCGCGGGTGCTTGCGTGTCCACGGAGATCAGCTCGTGGGAGATCACCGCTGCTGGGTCGACGCCGGCAGCGGCAGCAATGATCTCGCGCATCGACTCGTCGACGCACAGTACGGGCTGCATGTGGGCCTGGCGGTCCAGCTCTGGCACGTCCCCGCGGTAGAGGTGGATCGCCAGGCTGGGAACGCGCGCGATGGCGGGTGTGCGGATGAGGTGGCTGGTGCCGTCGGCAAGCGAAATGCGCCCCGCGAACGCGAGCTCCCTATCCGTCCACGTGTGCAACAGTGGGCCGCCGTAAATCTCGACGGGCAGCTGGCGAAACCCCTCGCCGGCGAATTCCGCGCCGGGTTTGAGCATCAGCCCTGGTGAATCGGTGTGCGATCCGACGATGCGGAAGCGCGCCCGTGGTGACTCTGGCACCCACCAGGCGATCACTGCGCCGCCCTGGACGTGCACGTGCCCGCCGGGCGTGGTGGCGGTGTCTTCGGTGAATCCGGCTGCGACGCACGCGTCGCGGACGGCCTGCGCTGCGTGGAAGGCGCTCGGGCTGGCGGAGATAAACTCTGCGAGGCTAGTCATGCCTTTAACCCTAGTGCTGCGATATTGTTGCCCCGATGTCTCTCGCCCTCTCCCCCTCCCGCGCCGGTGATTACCAGCAGTGTCCGCTGATGTACCGGCTCAAAGTCATCGACAAAATCCCCGAGCCGAAGTCCATCCACCAGGTCCGCGGCACGCTCGTCCACGCGGTGCTGGAAGAGATGTTCACCTGGCCGCGCGAGGCACGCACCTACCCCGCGGCGGTCAAACGTCTCAAGCCGGCGTGGGAGAGGATGCAGGAGCAAGAGCCCGCGTGCGCGGAGCCGGTGGAGGACGAGATGCAGTTGCTTGTCGACGCCCGCGCCCTCCTCAAAGGCTACTTCCACATGGAAGGCCCCGAACGCTTCGACCCGCACGCCCAAGAGATGCGCGTCGAAGCGGTGCTGCCCAACGGCGTGCCCGTGCGCGGGTTCATCGACCGCGTGGACATCGCTCCGACCGGCGAGGTACGCGTGGTCGACTACAAAACCGGCAAAATGCCGCTGCCCCGCTACGCCGATAGCGCCCGGTTCCAGATGCGCTTCTACGCGCTGGTGTACTGGCGCCTCTTCGGCGTCATCCCGGCCCAGCTGAAGCTCATGTACCTGAAGGTCATGGACACCATGATTTTCACCCCGTCGCGCGAGGAGCTGGAGTACTTCGAACGCGATCTCGGCGACCTGTGGGCGAAAATCGTGGCCGACGGCGAGGCCGGGTCCTTTCGCCCGCGGCAGTCGCGGTTGTGCGACTGGTGCCCCTTCCACGACTTGTGCCCGGTATACGGCGGCACTCCCCCGCCGTACCCGGGCTGGCCGTCAGAATAGGCCGGTAATCGCGCCGTTTTCGTCGACGTCGATGTTGTTGGCGGCCGGCACCTTGGGCAGGCCCGGCATGGTCATCACGTCGCCGGTCAGCGCCACGATGAACCCGGCACCGGTGCGCGGAACGAGGTTGCGCACGTGCAGGGTGTGGCCGGTCGGCGCGCCGAGCTGAGTGGGGTCGTCGGAGAACGAGTACTGCGTCTTCGAGATGCACGCCGGAAGCGTGTCCCAGCCGTTGTCTTTCAGCGTCTGCAGGTCCTTCAGCGCGGCGGCCGAGTACTGCACGTCGTCGGCGCGGTAGATTTCGCGCGCGATGGTGGCAATGGCGTTCTCCACACCGTCGGCCGGGTCGTAGAGTTGGGCCGCCGTGCCTTCGGAGTAGTTTTCGAGCAGGGTCTTGGCGAGCTCGATTGCGCCGTCGCCGCCCTTGGCCCACACCTCGGACTCCGCCAAAGCGATGCCGTTTTGCTGCGCCCAGTCCTTCACGAAGTCGCGCTCGGCCTGCGTGTCGGAGGTGAACAGGTTCAACGAGACCACCGGCGTGACCCCGAATTTAGCCACGTTCTCCACGTGGCGCTCGAGGTTGTCAATGCCCGCCTCAAGCGCCTGCAGGTTCTCTTCGTCCAGGTCCTGTTTGCTCACGCCGCCGTTGTACTTCATCGACCGGATCGTGCAGACCACGACGGCGCCCGCCACGTCGAGGCCGCCGGCGCGCGCCTTAATGTCGAAGAACTTCTCCGCGCCGAGATCCGAGCCGAAGCCAGCCTCGGTGAGCACGATGTCCGCGTAGCGCTGCGCGGTGCGGGTGGCGATTAGCGTGTTGCAGCCGTGCGCAATGTTGGCAAATGGGCCGCCGTGGATGAATGCCGGAGTACCGCCCAGAGTTTGCACCAGGTTGGGGTTGATAGCGTCCTTGAGCAGGGCCGCCATTGCGCCCTCGGCCTCGAGCTGGCCGGCGGTGACCGGCTGCTTGTCGTAGGTCAACCCGACCGTGATCGCGGCGAGGCGCCGCTTCAGGTCGGCCAATTCGGTGGCGAGGCCCAGAATTGCCATGATCTCGGAGGCCGCGGTGATCGTGAAACCGGTCTCGGTGGGCACGCCGTTGCCCGCGCCGCCGAGGCCGGTGACCACGCCGCGCAGCGAGCGGTCGTTGACGTCGAGGCAGCGCTGCCACGTCACTCGGCGCGGGTCGATGCCCAGCGCGTTGCCTTGCTGGATGTGGTTGTCAATAAGCGCGGCGAGCGTGTTGTTGGCAGCGGTGATGGCGTGGAAGTCGCCCGTGAAGTGGAGGTTGATGTTCTCCATCGGCACGACCTGGGCGTACCCGCCGCCGGCAGCGCCGCCTTTAATGCCCATGACGGGGCCGAGGGACGGCTCGCGCAGCGCCACCATCGCCTTGTGGCCCAGCTTGGCCAGCGCGTCGGTCAGCCCGATCAGCGTGGTCGACTTGCCCTCGCCTGCCGGCGTGGGCGACACGCCGGTGACAAGCACCAGCTTGCCCGGGTGCGAGTCCGGAACCTGGGTGGTGTCCACCTTGGCCATGTACTTGCCGTATGGGATCAGTGCGTTAGCGTCCACCCCCGCTTTCGCGGCGATGGCGTCAATCGGTTCCAGGGTGTGGGCTTGGGCAATTTCGACGTCAGATGGGATACCTGTCATATCGGACTAGAGTACCGCAGCGCCCAACACGTACCCGAGGCCTACGGCGATGGCGATGCAAATCACGCCCGGCACAAGGAAGGGGTGGTTGAAGACGTATTTGCCGATGCGGGTGGATCCCGTGTCGTCCATCTCCACGGCCGCGAGCAGCGTCGGGTAAGTAGGCAGAACGAACAGCGCAGACACGGCCGGGAAGGCGGCGACGGCGGTCAGCGGGCTGACCCCGATCGCAAGCGCGGCCGGCATAAGCGCCTTGGCTGTGGCGGCCTGCGAGTAGAGCAGGCACGCTGCGAAAAAGAGCACCACGGCGAGCAGCCACGGCTGCGTCTGCAGCACGTCGCCCGCGATCGCCTGGATGTCCTCGATGTAGAAGTTGATGAACGTCGTGCCCAGCCAAGCCACGCCGAGCACGCACAGCGAGGCAGACATGCCGGACTTGAACACCTGGGTGCCGAGCACCTCAACAGCCTGGTTCTTGCTGATCAGCAGGATGACGGCGGCAGCCGCCAACATGATCGCCATAATCGCCTCGTTGCGGGGCACGCTCGGCTCCTGGATGAGGCCGACCTGATCAGAGATGAGCGTGGCGTAGATCATCACGACCGCAATGGCGATGAGGAAGACCCAGACGGATGCCCGGGCACCGGGCTTGGTGGTTGCGGCGGATTGGGCGGCTGGCGGGGAAACCAGGCCGTCGTTAAGCCGCTGCTGATACACGGGATCGTCCTCGAGGTCCTTGCCAAGGCGGTTGGCCACCCAGGCGGTGGGGAAGATGGCGATAAAGGTCGCGGGGATCATCACAGCCAACAGCTGGAGGTAGCCCACGCCGAGCGGCTCCAGGATGGACGCCATGAACACCACGGCGGCGGAGATTGGCGAGGCCACAATGGCCATCTGGCTGGCTACGACGGCCACCGACAGCGGCCGCGACGGGCGGACCTTGCCCTCCTTCGCCACTTCCACGATCACCGGCAGCGTGGAGAACGCGGTGTGGCCGGTGCCAGCAAGCACGGTCATCAGCCAGGTCACGATCGGCGCGTACAGGGTAATCCGCTTCGGGTTGCGGCGCAGGAAGCGCTCAGCCAGGTGGACGAGGTAGTCCATGCCGCCGGCGAGCTGCATCGCGCTAATCGCCGCGATGACGCACATGATGATGCCGATGACGTCGAAGGGAATGGCGTCGGCAGTAACGGGGACGCCGGTGGCGCCAAGGAGAAGGACTCCGAGGCCGCCGGCGAAGCCGATAGCCACGGAGCCCATGCGGGCGCCCAAAACGATGGCGCCCAAAAGGATCGCGAGACGGATGAGGAACAGCATGCACTGATCATGTCACGCCGCTTGCCCGCCCAAAGTTAGCAAATAGTGTGATCTACAACTAGCGCTCGTCCTCGTCGATGTACAGCGCGCCGCGGTACTCGGGGTGCATGAGGTTTTCCTTGCTCAACACCTTCTTCAGCTCGTCTTCGGTCATGAGCTCCTTTTCCAGCACCAAGTCGTAGACGCTCCTGCCCGTCGCTGCCGCCTCGCGACCAATGAGGTCCCCGGCGTGGTGGCCGATGACCGGGTTCAGGTAGGTCACGATGCCGATGGAGTTGGTGACGTACGCCTCGCACGCCTCCTTGTTGGCGGTGATGCCTTCCACGCACTTCTCGCGCAGGGTCCGCGCCGCGTTGGCGAGAAGGTTAATCGACTCGAAGAGCGACTGGGCGATTACCGGCTCCATCACGTTGAGCTGCAGCTGGCCGGCCTCGGCGGCCATAGAAACCGTGACGTCGTTGCCGAACACCTTGAAGCAGACTTGGTTGACCACCTCCGGGATAACCGGGTTGACCTTAGCCGGCATGATTGACGAGCCCGCTTGGCGCTCGGGCAGGTTGATCTCGTTCAGGCCAGCGCGCGGGCCGGAGGACAAGAGACGAAGGTCGTTGCAGATCTTCGACAGCTTCATTGCCGCGCGCTTGAGCGCCGAGTGCATCATGACGTACGCGCCGGTGTCGCTGGTGGCCTCGATGAGGTCGGGCGATGCCTGGATGTTCAGCCCGGTGACCTCACGCAACGCGGTGACCGCCTGGTCGCGGTACCCGCTCGGCGTGTTGATGCCGGTACCGATCGCGGTCGCGCCCAGGTTCACCTCGAGCAGGGACTCGGCGGCGGCGCTGATCGTCTTCTGCTCCTCCGCCAGGTTCGAGCCGAACGCGGAGAACTCCTGGCCGAGTGTCATCGGCACCGCGTCTTGGAGCTGGGTGCGGCCCATCTTGATGATGTCGCTGAACTCGTCGCCTTTCGCGCGCAGCGATTTCTGCAGCCCGTCGAGCTCGACCAGCAGGCGGTCGATGGCGTAGTAGAGGCCCAAGCGGAACCCGGTCGGGTACGCGTCGTTGGTGGACTGGCTCATGTTGACGTCGTCGTTCGGGTTGATGACGTCATACGAGCCCTTCTCCTTGCCCAGTATCTCGAGCGCAACGTTGGCCACAACCTCGTTGGTGTTCATGTTCACCGAGGTGCCGGCGCCGCCCTGGAACACGTCGGAGGGCCACTGATCCATGCAGTAGCCCTCATCCAGAATCTTGTCGCACGCAGCGATGATCGCCTCGGCCTTGTCCTTCGGCAGGGTGTGGAGGCGGCGGTTGGCGATCGCGGTTGCCTTCTTCACCTGCACCATGCCGCGGATGAACTCTGGGAATTCGTTGATCGTGGTGCCCGAGATCTGGAAATTGTCTACGGCTCGCAGGGTGTGGACGCCGTAGTAGCTTTCCGACGGCACCGCGAGCGTGCCAAGCAGGTCTTCTTCAGTGCGTGTAGTCATAGAGCCCATTGTACGGGCCCCATGACAGGCCAGGTTAGGCCAGGTTACAGCCGTGCGATGCGCAGCTGTGTGGCCAAAATGCCCTCGGCGCCGATGCTGGCGAGGTCGTCCATCACCCGGTTGGCGTCGGCCTTCGGCACCATAGCGCGGGCAGCGACCCAGCCCTCGCGCTGCAGCGGAGAGACCGTCGGCGCGGAAACGCCCGGGGTCACCGCGACCGCGTCATCGAGGTTGGCCCGCGCGATGTTGTAGTCGACCATGTAGTAGTTGTGCGCCGTCAGGATGCCGGTGATGCGGCTGAGGACGCGCTGGTGGTCGTCGTTAAGCGTCACGCCCCCGCGCTTGACCACCACGGCCGCACTCGCCATGATCGGCTCACCAAACGGGGCAAGCCCCTGCTGGCGCAGCGTGGCGCCGGTGGACACCACGTCCGCGATCACATCCGCAACACCCAGCTTGATGGCGATCTCCACCGCCCCATCGAGGCGGATCACCGACTTGGGCTGGATGCCGCGATCAGCGAGGTAGTCCTGCACCAGGTGCGGGTAGGAGGTGGCGATATTTTTGCCCTCAAGCTGCTCGATCGTCCAGCTCTCGTTCTGCGGCGCGGCGAAACGGAAGGTCGACGAGGCAAAGCCCAAGTCGAGCACCTCCTCGACGTCCGCGCGTGAGTCAGCGGCGAGGTCGCGCCCCGTGATACCAAGGTCCAAGTGGCCCTGGGCGACGTAGATAGCGATGTCCTTCGGGCGCAGGAAGAAGAACTCAACGTCGTTCTCCTCGTCGAGCACGTTGAGCGCCTTGGACACTCCGCGGCCTTTGTAGCCGGCCTCTTTCAGCACGGTCATGGCGTGCTCGGACAGCGCGCCTTTGTTCGGAACAGCGATCTTGATCATGGTGCTAAAGATACTTGTAGATGTCGTCGGTGGTCAGTCCGCGCTTGATCATCATGACCTGCGTCCAGTACAAAAGCTGGCTGATCTCCTCCGCCAGCTCCGCGTCGGACTGGTACTCGGCGGCGATCCACACCTCGCCGGCCTCCTCGATGACCTTCTTGCCGATGAAATGCTCACCCTTGTCCAGCGCCTCAACGGTGCTGGATCCGGCGGGTCGCTCGGCGGCTTTCTGGGTGAGTTCAGCAAACAGGTCGTCGAAGTTTTTCACGGTGGTTAATGCTAGCCCACAGCATCCGCGTACCACCCGACAACATCCGCGGCAATCGCCCCTTCGAAGTTTGCCGGGTTGAAGCGGTGCACGCATGCGGGCACGTCCTCCGCCAAGCCCAGCACCACGCAGCCAGCGTCCACGGCCGCGGTCATCCCAGCCCAGGAGTCCTCGAAGACAAGGCACTCCTCAGGTTCTGCGCTCGCTCGCCTGGCCGCTTCCAAGTACATGTCGGGGGCGGGTTTCGGGTTCGCAACCTCGTCGCCGGTGATCGAGTCGGTGAAGAAGTGCCGGCCCATGGCGTCAATGCACCTGTCGGCCAGCACGCGCTCGGTGTTGGTGGTCACGTACATCGGCGTGCCCGCCGCCGCCAGCGACTCCAGTACGCCGCCCACACCCGGGTTGAGGTCGATGCCGCCCTCAAAAAGCTGCGCCATGCGATTGAACATGAAGGTGCGGTAGTGGTTGACGTTGACGTCGACAAGCGAAAGCCCTGCGTACTCCGCAAGGATCCGCAGGGTGTTGTCGAAGCTGCCGCCAACGGTAAGCTCCCGCACCTCCGGCGTGATGCGGCGGCCGAGCTCCTCCGAGAGCGCGTAGGTGGCCTCGCCCCACAGCGGCTCGGTGTCGATCAGCGTGCCGTCCATGTCCCAGAAGATGGCGGCCGGGGTGCTACTCAAAATCGGGCAGCTCCGCAAGCGCCTCGTCGGTCGCACCCGTGGCTGCGCACGCGCGGAAGACGAAGGATTCGATGTCGGCCTTCTCCTCCGGCTCGAGCACGGCGAAAGCGTACTTCGTGTTGAACTCGTCCAAGTTGGCGTAGAACGGGGTCACCACGGCGACCAGCTGGTCGCCTTCCGGATCGTCGCCGATGACGTCGAGCGCGTCGAGGAACATCTCCATGATGTGCTTGAGCTCGGGCAGCACGTTCGCGTCGAACGGCTCGTCCCAGAGCTCCTTGTCATCGTCGTTAAGGTAAGCACCCGAGGCAAAGGTGTGCAGGTCGTCGATGAATTCGTCGACGTCAGGCTGGAACTGGCTGCGGATCGAGGTCATGGCCTTCATCTTCGTCGATTCGCTCTAAATCCGCACGCCAAGCAGGCCGTCGATCGCGGCTGCGAGGATGCCGTCGTGATCCCCCTGAGCCTTATCGATCACCTCGAGCGCGGCAGGCGTGTCCAGGTCGTTGGCCAGGGCTTTTCGCAGCTTATCGACGCCCTCCTCCACGTCCTCCCGCGCCACCTCGCGCTGCAAGCGCTCACGCCAAGAGGCCAGACGCTCCTGCGCGGCATTGAGGGCCTCATACGAGAAGTCGCGGTCGGCGCGGTAGTGTCCACCGAATACTGCAAGGCGGATCGCGGACGGGTCGTAGCCCTCGCCACTCAGCTTGTGCACAAAGACCAGGTTGCCGAGCGACTTCGACATCTTCACACCGTCGAGCGCGATCATGCCGGTGTGGACGTAGTGGCCTGCCATGCGCGCGACGTTGTTGGCGGCCTCAGCGTGCGCCGCGGAGAACTCGTGGTGCGGAAAGGCGAGGTCGTTACCGCCGCCTTGGATGGCAAAGTGCTCGCCCAAGCGGTTCGTCGCAATCGCGGAGCACTCCACGTGCCAGCCGGGGCGGCCTGGGCCGAACGGGGATTCCCACGCCGGCTCCCCCTCGCGGTGGCCACGCCACAACAGCGCGTCCAGCGGGTCGCGCTTGCCTTCGCGGTCGGGGTCGCCGCCGCGCTCCGCGAAGTACGAAAGCATCGTCTCGCGGTCCAGGTTGGACTCGTAGCCGAACTGCTCGGTGGCGGTAATCGGCGCGTAGATGTCACCGTGGTCGAGCTCGTAGGCGGCGCCGGAATCGAGGAGTTTTTGCACCATCACCACGATCTCATCAACGGCCTCCATCGCGCCCACGTAATCCTGTGGCGGGAGGACGGAAAGGACCTCCATGTCCGAGCGGAAGAGGTCGATCTGGCTGGTGCCCAGCTCGCGCCAGTCCACCCCGTCGCGCTCGGCGCGCTCGAACAGCGGGTCGTCCACGTCCGTGATGTTCTGGACGTAGTGCACGTCGTGGCCGTTGGCCAGCAGCTGCCGGTACACCAGGTCGAAGGTGAGGTAGGTCGCCGCGTGGCCGAGGTGCGTGGAATCGTACGGCGTAATGCCGCAGACGTACATCCCCACCCGCTCACCGGAGGTGTCGACCGGTTTGACCACCTGGTCCGCGGTGTCGAACAGGTGCAGCGGAACAGGTGTTCCGGCAACGGACGGGACTTCGGGCACGGGCCAGGATTGCATGGCGGCAAGCCTACAGGCTGTTCTTAATAGGGCTGCATCACGCCAGTTGCGAGAAGCAGCATCACGATAAGCCCCAGCGGGATGCGGTAGGCGGCGAACCACGCGAACGAGTGGTTGGAGACGAACTTCAAAAGCCAGGCGATTGAGATGTAGCCCAGCACGAACGCGACGCCGGAGCCGACGAGCAGCTGCATGCCGGAGGCCGCTTGCCCTGCCTGCGGGTCAAAGGCGTCGGGTAGTGAGAACAGGCCGGAGGCGAGCACCGCGGGGATGGCGAGCAGGAAGGAAAAGCGCGTCGCCACCTCTCGGTCGAGGTCACGGAACAGGCCGCCCGAGATGGTGCCGCCGGAGCGAGAGACACCCGGGATCAGCGCGAGGCACTGCCACAAGCCCATAGCCACCGCGTCCTTCATCGTCAGCTCGTCGAACCCGCGGGTCTTCTTCCCCACCCGCTCGGCGAGGATGAACACGAAGGAAAACAGGATGAGCACCGTGGCGGTGATCCAGAGGTTGCGGAAGTTCTCGCGGATGAGATCTTTCAGCAGCACGCCCGCGAGGCCCACCGGGATAGTGCCGACGATGACCATCCACCCCATGCGGTAGTCGCGCCCCCGCTTTTCCGGGTTGGCCAAACCGGTGAACCAGCCGGTGAGGATCTGCCAAATGTCTTTGGCAAAGAAAACCAGCACGGCGAGCTCGGTGCCGAGCTGGATCACCGCGGTGAAACTCGCGCCGGCGTCCTCGCCCCAGAACAGCTCCGAGACGATGCGCAGGTGGCCGGATGAGGACACTGGGAGGAACTCGGTCAGGCCCTGCACGATGGACAGGACGACGACTTGGAGCCACGTCATGGTTTCAGTCACGGCATGCAACACTACTCTGGGGGCTGTGAAGAACTCGCGCACACGCAACGCCGCAGCAATCCTCGGATCACTGATGGTGCTTTCCGCCGCCGCGTGCGGCAAACCCACCGATATCGTCGACGAGCTCGCCGTGGACATGGGTAACGCCACCCCGGTCGAGTCCCCTGCCGCAGCGAACCCGGACGGGCGCGTCATCGATTTTGAGCCGGTGCGCGACTTAGACACCACCGAGGGCCTCGTTGGCGTGCGCACCGGCGATGCGCTGACGATCGGCTCTCCGGCAGAGCTGGGAAGCGGTGAAGCCACCCGCTACGAGCTTTCCCCCGAGTGCGGGGATGCGTCCGCCAACGCCGGCACGTTTTCGGTTGCGTGCGGAAACGTCGTTCGACTCTTCAGTGCGGGCGGCGAAGATAGCGTGCAGGTGGAAGTGCCGGTGACGGCGGCGACGGTGGCGACCTCTGGTGAGGTGCTCGTCGGCAGCGACACCGAGCGCACCGTGTGGGTGTACCGGGACGGCGAAATGGTGAAGAAGATCCCGGTGGCGCGCGAGACCGACCAGATTCAGGCAGTCGCGGTTGAGGGCCAGCCAGACACTGTGGTGCGCACCAGCCGCTTCGACACCACAATCCAGGACCTTGACTGGGCTGGAGGGCGACAGGGCGGCACTCTCCGCGTCGGGCTCGGCGTGGGCAAGATCGCCGCTGGCGAGGACGGGCTTGTGCTCGCCGCCGACGCCACCGGTTCGCAGCTGTTGGTCTACACCTCCGACGACATCATCCGCCTGCACCAGATGGCGCCGGTGGCCGAAGGCCCGTGGGACGTGACCTGGGACCGCACGCACCGCCTTGCGTGGGTGTCGTCGACCGCGGGCAACGTTGCTGCCGGGTACGACATCTCCCGCGGCGTGCCGCGCGAGTTGGTCAAGGTGGAGACGGTTGCTGATCCGCAAAGCATTGTTTCGCTTGACGACGGCAGCCTCATCATCGCCTCCGCCACAGGCGGAGGACTGCAATTTGTTGACGCCGCGGACATCGTGGCAAAGAGTAAGGAGTGAGCACGGTGACGTTGTACGACAAGGCTTTGAAGGTGATGTTCCGGATCCCCCCGGAACAGATCCACGGCATCATGTCCGTGGCCTTGGGCCTGTTGAACGTGGCCAAACCGTTAAACCGCGCAATGGAAAAGGTGGTGCGTGTCCACGATCCGGTGCTCGAGCAGGAGCTGTTCGGCGTCCACTTCCCCGCGCCGCTGGGGCTTGCGGCGGGCTTCGATAAGAACGCCACCGCGGTTGACGCGTGGGGCGCGATCGGCTTCGGTTACGCCGAATTAGGCACCGTGACTCCGAAGCCGCAACCCGGCAACCCTGCCCCGCGCCTGTACCGCCTGCCCGCGGACAAGGCGATTTTGAACCGCATGGGCTTCAACAACGACGGAGCGCTCACCGTCGCGGAGAACCTTAAGGGCCGTCGCTCAAGCGACGTGGTGGGCATCAACATTGGCAAGAACAAGACCCAGACCGACGCGGTGGCAGATTACCGCGCTGGCGCCACGCTGCTCGGCCCGCTGGCGGATTACGTCGTGGTGAACGTTTCCTCCCCCAACACCCCGGGTCTTCGCGATCTGCAGGCCGCTGACGAACTGCGCCCGATCTTGGGCGCGGTCAAGGACGCCACCGACACCCCCGTGCTGGTGAAGATCGCGCCCGACCTGTCGAACGAGGACATTGACGCGGTCGCCGACCTTGCCGTGGAGCTGGGGCTTGACGGCATCGTCGCCACGAATACCACCATCTCACGCGATCACCTCACCACCCCTGCCGACGAAGTGGCCGCGATGGGCGCAGGCGGCATCTCCGGAGCGCCGCTTAATGACCGAGCTCTTGAGGTGCTCGAGCGCCTCCACGGCCGCGTCGGCGGCAAGCTCGTCCTCGTCAGCTCCGGCGGCATCATGAACGCCGAGCAGGCGTGGGAGCGCATCGCTGCGGGCGCCAACCTGCTGCAGGGCTACACCCCGTTCATCTACGGCGGCCCGGGTTGGATCTACAACGTGCACAAGGGCCTTGCGCAGCAGGTGAAGTGCCACGGCTTGAACAATATCGCCGACGCTGTCGGCAGCGGGCTCACCTGGAAAAACGCCTAAGGATCAGCGCGCACAACAGCGCGCCGACTCCCCAGAGCACGAGCCACATCGTCGGTGCCACAGTGAGCACTGTGTTCGGCAGGAGCATGCCGATTGCCAATAGCGCGACAGCGCTGCCCAGCGCGATTAGCTGCGATCGCGAGCCGGGCTGCGACGTGTTCGATGTGGCGAACGCGCCGAAGATAACCGAGGCTGCGACGATCGCGACGAAGCGCGAGGTGATGTCGAACACCGCCTCGCCGCGCATGACCGCGAGAAACGCGAAGATGAACAACACCACGGCGGTGGCGATGAACGCCCCGCCGACGCGAAGTTGAATCGGTGCCATTCGCTAGAACTTACTCGTTCTCGAACCATCCCCAGGTGATGGCGCGGCCGAGCGTGTGGAAGTACAGGTTGAACCCGAGCTGGGTGGGGTTCGCGATCTCTTCCGGATCGAACTCGGTGTCCACGGCGTGGACGGCGTACAGGTAGCGGTGCGGGCCGTGGCCGGCCGGAGGGTTCGCGCCGTAGTACCCCTTTACCCCCGAGTCCCCCGCGAGCACCACGGCACCGACGCCGTGGCCGTCTTCCGACCCAGCGCCAGCCGGCAACTCGGTCACGTCTGCCGGGATGTTGAACGCCGACCAGTGCCAGAAACCGGAGGCCGTCGGCGCGTCCGGGTCGAAGCACGTCACAGCAATGGTCTTGGTGCCCTCCGGGACACCGGACCACGTGAGTTGGGGGCTCACCGCGCTGTCGCCGGTGAGTTTCTCCGGCAATTTCTCGCCGTCGGCGATGTCGTCGGAGCTCAGCTCGAACGCCGGGACGTCCTTCAGGGGCGCGTACGGGTCGGGTCCAGGGAAACGGTCTGAAACGTAAGAAGCAGTCATGGCTTCACTCTACCTGGAGCACGCATCACTCATTCTGAACTGGGGATTTGGTACTCCCACACGGCCGCCCTATAGTTATGCGAGTGCCCGGCCGAAAGGCCGAACAAACACCCAAAGCCCGGGTGGCGGAATGGCAGACGCGCTAGCTTGAGGTGCTAGTGTCCTATTAACGGACGTGGGGGTTCAAGTCCCCCCTCGGGCACAATGTGACCGGCGTTGTACGTGATTTGGACGTAGAACGCCGGTTTCGTCTGTGGTGAGGAAGGTGCGGCAAGATGCAGCGGTTGGGCGTCCGCCGAATCGTGTTGCTCGTGTGCCTAGCCGCCGCGTTCATCGCCGCTTGGGTGCTGCTCGAGGTGCCTCCGCTGGCGGTGATGCGGCAATGGGCGGAGGCCGCCGGCGCCTGGTTCCCGGTGCTGTTTTGGCTGTTGTACGTGGTGGTCACCCAGTTCCCGCTCCCCCGCACCATCATGACGGTCTCCGCCGGCATTCTGTTCGGCACGGTCGCCGGTATCGCCATCGCCATCACCGCCACGACCGTTTCCGCGGTGATCTCCCTTGTCCTGGTCCGGTTTCTGTTCCGCGACTTCGTCGCACCGCAGCTTACCCACCCCGCGGTTGAGACTGTTAACCAGCGCCTCGAGCGACGCGGCTGGGCTGCCGTTGCGAGCCTGCGCATGGTGGCGTTTATCCCCTTTTCCGTGATGAACTACGCCGCCGCGCTGACCCGCGTGCCGGTGCTCCCCTTCGCGGCTGCCACCTTCGTTGGCTCCTTGCCCGGCACGGTTATCACGGTGCTGTTCGGTGACACCCTCACCGGTGAGGCCAACCCTGCGGTAGTTGTGCTGACAGTGGTGCTCACGCTGGTAGGGCTTTCGGGCTTGCTTATCGACGCCCGCGTGCCCCTCGACGGCTACACTCAATCGACATGATTGGCGTGCACGCAAGGTACCGAGGACGCGACAAGCGGCGGGCCGAGGTCGTCGCACGCTCCGCGGAGGCGCTCGCCACGCTTCCGGGCGTGTCCCCCTTCGAGGTGGTGGGTGTAGAAGACATCCGCGCCGACGTGGACACCCCCGAGCACGCGCTCAATCTCGTGATGGCGCTGCTGTCGGACGGCGACTGGGCCATCGGGTTGGGCATTACGTCCCACGGCCGCGGCGTGCACGCCGCGAGTGATGCGGTAGGAACCCGCCCCGCGCAAGTGAAGGTGAACGTGGACACCCGCCACCCGGGTACCGCAGCCGACGACATTGCTGCGGCGTTCGCGCTTGTGGGACACGTGCTGCACAAGCGCACCTTCGAGGGGCGCGAAGCGACGGCGCTCGTGCGCAGCGGCATGAACCAGAACGAGGCGGCGCAGGCGCTCGGCATCTCGAAGCAGGCGATGAGCCAGCGCCTGCAGGCCGCTGGCTGGCAGGCGGAGCAGGCCGGGTGGCAGCTCGCGCTGAACTTGATTACTCGGGCTGAGGCAGATCGAGCCGACGGCTGACCTGCTCGATTTCCTTTACCGGCGCCGGCTCCGGCGCCGGGGTCTGGGTCGGGTCTGGCGCGTCGACGTGCTTGTTGGCAACCGCCCGCGCCTCGGCGAGCGCCTTTGCTAGCTCCGGGTCAGTGGAGGTGTCGAACCACTCCTCAGGGTTTTCCTCGCCGGCCATCTCGCGGGTTTGCTCGTCCACGCGCTCAGCTTCGTAGCGGAACACCCCGTCCTGGTCTTGTTTGGCAAAAGCCTTGGCGAACTGCTCCAGCGAGTTGCCGAACTGGGACGGAATAAGCCACATCGTCGCCGCCTCGTTGCCGGCGATCTTCGGCAGCTGGTCGAGATACTGGTAGGCGAGCAGCTCCGGAGTGACGCCGGAGGACTTAATTGCGGCGTTGACCTTCTGGATCGCCTTCGCCTCGCCCTGCGCCTCCAAGTACTTCGCGGCGCGCTCACCCTCGGCGCGCAGGATCATGGCCTGACGCTCCGCCTCCGCGTTGAGGATCGCGGCGTGCTTCTCGCCCTCCGCGGACAGGATTCGGGCCTGCTTCTCACCTTCTGCGGTCTTAATGTCTGACTCGCGCTTACCCTCTGCCGTGAGAATCATGGCGCGCTTCTCACGATCCGCCTTCATCTGCATCTCCATGGACTGCTGGATGGACGGTGGCGGATCAATGGCCTTCAGCTCGACTCGGCTAATGCGCAGGCCCCACTTGGCAGTGGCGGCGTCCAGCTCTCCGCGCAGGCGGCGGTTGATGGTTTCACGGGAGGTCAGCGTCTCCTCCAGCGTCATGCCGCCGACCACGTCGCGCAGCGTGGCCACCGAGATCTGCTCCACGCCGACCAAGTAGTTGTCCACGCCGTAGATGGCCTTGGCTGGGTCGTTGATCTGGAACGTCACCACCGTGTCAATCGCCACGGTGAGGTTGTCCTGGGTGATCACAGCCTGCGGCGGGAAGGACACCACCCGCTCGCGGGTGTCCACGCGGGCGCGCACGCGGTCGATGTAGGGCACGAGAAGCGTCAGCCCGCCTGAGACGGTGCGCGTGTAGCGGCCGAGCCGCTCAATGACGGCGGCTTCGCCCTGCGGGATCAGCTTCACGGAAGCGAACAGCAGAGAGACGACAAGGATAAGGACGACGACCAATATGATTGCGGGACCCATCGATTACTTCTCCTTCCACACGACGGCGACGGGGCCGTCAATCGCAGATACGGTAACACGTTCGCCGGACGCTAGGGTTTCGCCTGGATCGAGGCAGCGGGCGGACCACAACGACCCGTCGATAAGCACCTGCCCCCTGCTGCCTGACACCTCTTCAACCACCTGGGCTGGCGAGCCGACCAGCGCACGCGGCGACTCGTCGTAGACCGGCGGGGTGTCGAGGCGGCGGCGCAGGTACGGGCGCAGGAAGAACCAGAAACCGGCGGAGGTGACAGCGAAGACGACGACCTCCGCTGTCAACGAGATGCCGGCGAGCGCAGCCGCCGCCGTGGTGAGCGCACCTGCGGCGAGCATGAGCAGCGTCAGCTCGCCAACGGCAAGCTCGAGCGCGGCGAGTAAACCTGCGGCCGCGAACCACACCAAAGCACCCATGCCCAAAACGTTACACGGTGCTACTACATCTCCAGGTCGCTCTTCGAAAGTTCCGGAGTGGTGACGAAATCGACTAGCCGCTCCACCGCGCCGATGAGCGTGGAATCCAGGTCGCGGAAGGTGGCAACCGAGCTGTAGACCCGGTGCCACCCCTCCTTCGGGTCCGACCACCCAAGGCGCCGGCACACGCCCGTTTTCCAGTCCTCGCCGCGCGGCACCTCCGGCCAAGCCCGGATGCCCACGCTCGCTGGCTTCACCGCAGCCCAAATGTCGATGTACGGGTGGCCGGTGACAAGGACGTGCTCCCCGACATCGGCGACGAGGCGCGCCTCTTTTGTTCCCTCAATCAGGTGGTCCGCCAGCACCCCGATGCGGGCATCGGGGCCGGGGCCGAACTCCGCAAGCCGGGCGGGGAGGTTGTCCAAGCCCTCGAGGTACTCGACGACAACGCCCTCAACCCGCAGGTCGTGGCCCCACACCTTCTCCACAATCGCGGCGTCGTGGATGCCCTCCACCCAGATCCGGGACGGGAGCGCCACCTTCGCCTTGACGTTCTCGACTTTCCGCGAGCCGGAGTTAGACCGTTTCGGCCCCTCCTCCTTCGGCGGCAACCACCTCGTCAGCGTGACGCGGTTGCCTTCCAAAAGGAACGCGCCGGGCAGCATCTTGAACAGCCTTTGCACGCCGCGCCGGTCCTCTAACCGCACGAAATCGCCGTCGTAGGTCCGCTCAAATCCGACGACTGCGCCGACGAACTCGTCGCCGACAATCTCGACCACAATCCCCGGCTCCGCAGGGACCTGCGGGTAGGTGGGTCTGCGGTTGCGCTCGTGGCCGTGAAAAATGTCCATATCGGCGATCAAGTCTATCCGCTACAATCGCGCGAATGCAGACGCGCGCCGAAGTGTATTCTCCGCTCCAGAACACCGCTGTGTGGCTGGCCGCATGGCTCTATAACGTGGAGTCGACAGACGACACGGTGCAGGCGATCACCGACCTCGGCGGCCGGCACAGCTACCAGGATTTCGGCGTCGAGCCGCTGCTCGCCCGGCTGCGGGCCACCGCGGCGCTTGATTCCCCCGGGCCCGTGATCCGCCTGCTGCTGTGGGGGCCGGGTCAGGCTGCCGGCTTGCGCCCCGGCAGCCCTGCCTACGAGGCGCTGACCCCCGCGGGTGCGGTAGCCGTGCTCGACAGGGGCGGGTTGGCGCACGTGCTCGTGCCCGAGTACTCGCCCCGCGGCGTGTCGTGGCGCTGGTTCGAGGAGAGCGAGCGGCTGCCGGAACCCGAATGGCTTTCCCCGGGCGAAGCCGACGCGCTGTTGTCCCGGGCGACGAACGAGGCTGCCGATCTGATCGAGGCCGCCGGCGGCTCGCGGAAGGACCTTCCGAACCCGCGGCTTGCCGTGGGGTCATTGGCCGACTTCTACGACACCCCGGGACTTCCCGCCGGCGTCACCCCGCGCGCCGCGAAACTGTTCGCCAGGGCCGACCGGGTGGCGGCGACTATTGAAACGGTGACTGACCGCCTCGAGGACCACACTTTCGACCCCCAGCTGTTCGCTCTGTGGCGCCACATCCGCACTGCGCGCATGGCGGGCGTGGCGGAAGCGGTCATGGACTACGCCCGCGAGTACGCGGCGAGCTAGCGGCGCAGGTTAGCCGCGGGCGGGGCGGCGCACCGGCTCGCAGCAGTGCGGGCTGCACGGCGAGCCGTTAACGGTGCACCCCTGCACCGTCACGGTCGAAAGCGTCTGGGGCTCGGTGCCCTGGGCGACGCATTCGGCGATGTCCACGATCATCTGAGCGAACGCCGGTTCAAGCCCGACTGTGTCGACGCGTTCCAGCGCAACGCCCCGCGCCTCGCACGCCTGGCGAAGTTCGGTGTCGAGATCCCAAACCACCTCCATGTGGTCGGTGATGAACCCGATAGGTACGCAAACCAAGGTGTCGAAGTGCTCCTGGTTGTCAAGCTCTTCAAGGCGGTCGACCACATCCGGCTCGAGCCACGGCGTGGCTGGGTTACCCGAGCGCGACTGCCACACCACTTCGTAGGTGCCAACGCCCGCGGCCTCTGCGACCAACCGCGACGCTTCTGCGACTTGGCGGGAGTACAGGTGCTCGTCGCCGGGCCCGCCAGCCGCGGTGTCGGCGGCAGTGGGGACAGAGTGCGCTGTGAACAGCACACGCGCGGAGCCTTCCTGCTTATCGACGGCCCCTTTCACCTTCCCAGCCATCAACTCAATAAAAGTTGGGTGTCCGTAGAACTGCCAGAGCTTGGTGTAGTCGATCTGCGGGGTGACCTCGCGCAGACGCTGAATGTCCTCGTCGTACTGCCGGCACGCCGAATAGCCGCCCCACGCGCTGGTGGCGAGGACCAGCACGTTTGTCCGGCCGTCGTCCTCAAGCTGCTTCGCGGTGTCTTCGGCAAACGGGTGCCAGTTGCGGTTTCCGAAGTAGACGGGCAGGTCGTGACCGCGGCCGGCGAGCTCTGCCTCGATGTTGCGGATCAACTCGCGGTTCTGCCCGTTGATCGGGCTGACACCGCCGAAGTGGAAGTAGTGCTCGCCCACCTGCGCCAGACGCTCGCGGGGAATGCCCCGCCCGCGGGTCACATTCTCAAGAAACGGGATAACCTCGTCTTCTCCCTCGGGGCCGCCGAAAGAAAGGACGAGGAGTGCGTCATAACCAGAAAGCGCCATAAATGGTCATTCTAAAGCAGCCGGACTGCCTTAGGAGACATATTCGCCCAACGCACAGGCACCACGGAAACATTCTGGCCGGACTGCGGCGCCTCGATCATCATGCCGTCGCCGAGGTAGATCGCCACGTGCTGGGAGCCGCCGGGACCCCAGAACAAGAGGTCGCCGCGCTGCGCTGAGGAGGGGTCGATCTGCGTGCCCCGCTGGTACTGGTAGCCGGTGTAGTGCGGCAGCGAAACGCCCGCGCCCGCGTACGCGTAGAGCACAAGTCCCGAGCAGTCGAAACCCTTCACCGAGCCGCCGTTAAGGCCAGTGGTCGGGCCGTTCGCGTCTCCGCCGCCCCACACGTACGGGGTGCCGACCATGGACATGGCGCGGGCAATCGCGGTCTCGACACCGGAAGAGTTCGCCGGTGCGACAGTTTCACGGATGGTCTCAGTCACTGTCTCCGGCGTGACCACCTTCGGCAGCGCGCTGATCAACGTCTCCGTCGGGGTCTCGTTGGAGCCGGCGACACCTACACCGGATTGAAAACCGCCGGCGAAGGCAGAGACGATCTCGGCTGCGGAGTAACCAGAGACGTTCGCACCGGAGCTCAATGAACCGAGCGCGGGTGCCGCGTACGGGTCAGCGAACGTGGCGTGCGGAGCCTGGGAGTAGCCCACCAGCGCGGAGGCTGCAGCGATGCTGGAAGCCTGCTCCACTGTGTCTTCCGGCGAATCCTCGCGAAGGGTTTCGGCGGTGGCTACCGCAGCAGCGACATCGTCCTCGCTGGGCGCCGGGGCATCCGGCGCGAGCTCCGCCACGCGTTCCTGCACGGCCTCGATGATCTCAGGCGCAACCTCGGCCTCCTCGGGACGCGTCTCATCCGCGTCCGTCTCATCGGCCTGCCCCTTGTCCGCCTGCGCCTCGTCCGCGTTATCGGCCTCTGGCCTCACCTCTGCGAGAGAATCCTGGGCGTCGGCGAGATCTGCTTGCGCTGCCTCCAACTCGGCAGCCCGGGCCTCCAGTGCTGCAGTGGTCTCCTCCAGCAGTTGCTGCGCCTCGGACTGTGAGACTTCGGCATCCCCGGCCGCGGCGTCGGCCAGCTGCGCCGCCTCGCGGGCCAGCGAGGCCTCGTTCGCAGCCTGGATACGAGCCTGCTCCACGGCCTCGAGAGCGGACTGCTTCTCCGCGGTGCGTTGGCGCAGGAACCGGGCCCGCTCGAGCGCGTCCTTCTGGCCGTTCTTTCCCCCGAGGTGCTGCAGCGGAGCGGATTGACCCGCGGAACGGTATTGCGACCTCGTGATCTCGTCGAGATCAGCACGGGCCCGCTTGACTTCCGCCTCGGCTTCCGCGAGCCGCTGCTCCGCAGTCTCAACACCGCGCCGGGCCTGCTCAGCCCGCGCCTGCTTATCGCGCAAGTCAACCAGTGCGCGGTTCACGCTTTCCTGGATAGCGCCAATGTCGAGCGCAGCCTCGTCGACGCCCGCCTGGGCGCGAGACACGGCAGCTACCAGGTCGGCAGTGGACTGCGTCGACTCCTGGGCTGCGGCGAACGGCGACAGCGACAAGGTAACGGCACTAGCGACCGTTGCCGCGATGGTCCGCGGGTGGGCGGGGCGAAAACGCCGCACGGATGTGACCACGAGGGTGCTCCTCACAGCGCACGCCAAAGCAGGCGTGCCCAACTGCGTCCGCGACGCCCGCGCGTGACTAGCGCACCGGCAACGGGACAGGGCTTGCGCCTTGACGTGCGTCTTCAAAGTTGACTACTGATGCGCGGATCGTGAATCGGCGGCAAGCGCAACGGCGCGAGAGTTTTTCAGTACTTGGCGTGCTTCCCCACATGCCCGAACTGCGTAGGCGGCACGCTTGACTAGAGCGTGCTGCCGATGAAACTCAAGTGCCTTGCATAGACTTGCGCCGACCCACGAGCCGACATACGCACCTTACGTCACGAAATCATCTCGATTCGCTTTCAATCTCTTCAGTCACAGCAGTCAAGGCAGTTCCACTGACGGTTCCTGGGGCTGACCTGCTGGTTCCATTGTTAGAAAGAAGCGGTGTGACAATCGTCACACCGCAGTGGTGCTGGAGCAGCTGTTTGAAACGTCAGCCCTAGTGGCTTGACCTTCTGGTCGCGGCGACTGTCGCAGCGATAATGAGCGCGACTGCGACCGTCACCGCGACAGCAAACGCGCCCCAGGGAACGCTGAACGCGCTCGACGCCGCGTAGAAATCGGCCAAACCGGCAACTGGATCCTGCTGTGCGGCCATCGCGCGCTGACCTTCCTCAACCTCTGCGCGCGAAAGGGTGTCGCTCACCCCGATCGCAACGTGGGGGGTGCGCACAATCACGGTGTCGAGCCCGGTCTCGTTGGCCAAGTCTTGCGCGAGATCGCGCAGTTGCGGCACGTGCTCCGGGGTGTGGTCGAGCAGGACGATCCCGGTAGCGCTATCAAGCACCTGCCCCATCGCCTCGCGGACCTGTGCCGACCCTTCCTCCTCACGGCCGAAAGCGGCCCCAGAGGCGCGGAGCTGGTCGGCGAGTGTTGCGAAGTTGGCGTAGATATCGGTCATGGCGAAGACACACTCTAATCGGAATCCAAAAACATTACGGGCGTACTGTTAGTATGGCAGTGGAACTGTGGCGCCTGGCTTAGAATTGACGGTTGACCGCCACGGGTCGCACAACCCATAAACGATGAGAATTGGAGCTCATAATGGCTGAAAGCAAGAACTCCTTCAACGCCAAGAAGACGCTCGAGGTCGGCGATAAGTCGTACGACTACTACGCGCTCGACGCAGTCGAAGGCATGGAGAAGCTTCCGTACTCGCTGAAGGTTCTGGGCGAGAACCTCCTTCGCACCGAGGATGGCAAGAACGTCACCGCTGACCACATCAACGCGATCGCGAACTGGGATCCGTCGGCAGAGCCTTCGATCGAGATCCAGTTCACCCCGGCTCGCGTGCTGATGCAGGACTTCACCGGTGTGCCGTGTGTTGTCGACCTGGCCACCATGCGCGAGGCCGTGTCCTCTCTCGGCGGCAACCCGGATCAGGTGAACCCGCTCAACCCGGCCGAGATGGTGATCGACCACTCCGTGATCATCGAGGCGTTCGGCTCCAAGGACGCCGAGGCGAAGAACGTCGAGATCGAGTACCAGCGCAACGAGGAGCGCTACCAGTTCCTGCGCTGGGGCGCCGAGAACTTCTCCAACTTCCGCGTTGTTCCTCCGGGCACCGGCATCGTCCACCAGGTCAACATCGAGTACCTCTCCCGCGTGGTCTTCGACAACGAGGGCGTCGCCTACCCGGACACCTGCATCGGCACCGACTCCCACACCACGATGGAAAACGGCCTGGGCATCCTCGGCTGGGGCGTCGGCGGCATCGAGGCCGAGGCCGCCATGCTCGGCCAGCCGGTGTCCATGCTCATCCCGCGCGTCGTCGGTTTTAAGCTCACCGGCGAGATCCCGGCCGGCGTGACCGCAACCGACGTGGTGCTGACCATCACCGAAATGCTGCGCGAGCACGGCGTGGTGCAGAAGTTCGTCGAGTTCTACGGCAACGGCGTCAAGCAGATCCCGCTGGCCAACCGCGCAACGATCGGCAACATGAGCCCGGAGTTCGGCTCCACCTGCGCCATCTTCCCGATCGACGAGGAGACCATCAACTACCTCCACCTGACCGGCCGTTCCCAGGAGGACATCGACCGCGTCGAGGCGTACGCAAAAGCTCAGGGCATGTGGCTCGAGCAGGACGCAGCCGAGGCGGAGTACTCCGAGTACCTCGAGCTCGACCTGTCCACTGTGGTGCCGTCCATCGCCGGCCCGAAGCGCCCGCAGGACCGCATCCTGTTGTCCGAGGCGAAGGACACCTTCCGCACGCAGCTTCCGGACTACAACACCGCAGGCGAGGGCACCGCTGAGCCGGTCCGCGCGACGAAGGTCGACACCGTCTCCTACAACGAGTCGTGGCCGGGCAACGGCGAGTCCGCGGCGGCTGGCGCAGAGGGCCGCGCGTCCAAGCCGGTGATCGTGGAGTCCCCGCAGGGCGGCGAGTACACGATCGACCACGGCATGGTGGCGATCGCCGCGATCACCTCCTGCACCAACACCTCCAACCCGTCGGTCATGGTGGGCGCTGCGCTGCTCGCGCGCAAGGCCGCTGAGAAGGGCCTGAAGTCCAAGCCGTGGGTCAAGACCATCATGGCTCCGGGCTCCCAGGTCGTCGACGGCTACTACGAGCGCGCCGACCTGTGGAAGGACCTCGAGGCCGTCGGCTTCTACCTCACCGGCTTCGGCTGCGCCTCCTGCATCGGTAACTCCGGCCCGCTGCCGAGCGAGATCTCTGAGGCGATCAACGAGTACGACCTCACCGCGACCGCAGTGCTGTCCGGTAACCGCAACTTCGAGGGCCGCATCTCCCCCGACGTGAAGATGAACTACCTCGCGTCCCCGCTGCTGGTTATCGCCTACGCAATCGCCGGCACCATGGACTTCGACTTCGAGACCCAGCCGCTGGGCCAGGACCAGGACGGCAACGACGTGTTCCTGAAGGACGTGTGGCCGTCCACCGAGGAGATCGAGTCCACCATCGCGTCCACCATCTCCCGCGAGATGTACGAGGCGGACTACGCCGACGTGTTCAAGGGCGACGAGCAGTGGCAGGGCCTCGACATCCCGCAGGGCAAGACCTTCGACTGGAGCGAGGACTCCACCTACATCCGCAAGGCTCCGTACTTCGACGGCATGCCGGAGGAGCCGGAGGCAGTGTCCGACATCGAGGGCGCTCGCGTGCTGGCGAAGCTGGGCGACTCGGTGACCACCGACCACATCTCCCCCGCTTCCTCCATTAAGCCGGGCACCCCGGCTGCTGACTACCTCGACGCCAACGGTGTTGCGCGCCAGGACTACAACTCCTTCGGCTCCCGCCGCGGTAACCACGAGGTCATGGTCCGAGGCACTTTCGCAAACATCCGCCTGCGCAACGAGCTGGTGGACGAGCAGGGCGGCTACACCCGCGACTTCACCCAGGAAGGTGCGCCGCAGGCGTTCATCTACGACGCTGCGATGAACTACGAGAAGGCCGGCATCCCGCTGGTCGTCCTCGCGGGCAAGGAGTACGGCACCGGCTCCTCGCGCGACTGGGCCGCGAAGGGCACCAACCTGCTTGGTGTTCGCGCCGTCATCGCCGAGTCCTTCGAGCGCATCCACCGCTCCAACCTGATCGGTATGGGCGTTCTACCGCTGCAGTTCCCGGAGGGTGAGTCCCACGCCTCCCTGGGCCTGGACGGCACGGAGACCTTCGCAATCTCCGGCATCACCGCCTTCAACGAGGGCGACGAAATCCCGCGCACCGTCCACGTCACCGCGACGAAGAACGGCGGCGAGGCTGTCGAGTTCGACGCTGTGGTTCGCGTCGACACGCCGGGTGAGGCTGAGTACTACCGCAACGGCGGCATTCTCCAGTACGTCCTGCGCCAGATGGTGAAGAGCTAGTACCAAACCCCTATTTAGGGCCACTCGGTGGGTATTCACCGGGTGGCCTTTTAGGTGCCGTCGACAAGCAAGAAAGCCCTTTTACATATGCCGATTGTCAGCGAATCCGAGCTTGCCCGCAGGCGGCAGGAGATTATCGACGCCGCGCGCGTCTGCTTCGCCCGCTACGGGTTTGAGGGAGCGACCGTGGCGAGGCTGGAGCAGGCAACCGGCAAAACGCGGGGGGCAATCTTCCACCACTTCGGTGATAAAGAATCGCTGTTCCTCGCGATTGTCAGCGAGGACGCGGAGCGCCAGGCCGAGGTGGTGTCGCAGCGCGGCCTTGTTGAGGTGATGCGCGAGATGCTGCGCCACCCCGACGAGCACGACTGGTACGTGACCAGGAGTGAGATTGTGCGGAAGCTGCGCACCGACCCCGATTTTGAGGGGCGCTGGCGCGAGCACCAAGAGGTGCTTGACCGCGCGGTGCGTCAGCGTCTGGAGTCGAACGATCAGGTGCGCCACGACGTCGACCTGAGTGTGGTGCAGACCTACCTCGAGACCGTGCTGGAAGGGTTCATCGTGAGGCTGGCAGCCGGCGAGCCGGCGGAGCAGCTGGAAGCGATGCTGGACGTCGTGGAGCAGTCTGTGCGCGGCTGAAAGCTGGGAGGCTTATCGACGGCCCCAATTCCGAGAAAGTAGACCAAGCGGTATAGAATGTTCCGCATGGCTCAGCTGCTCTTTCTCTCCCTCCGCGACGGCGACATCGGTCCCGACGTGGCGCGCGCGGAGTACCGCGACGCGCTTCACGCCTCCGGCCTGGCGGAGGTGGAGATGGAGCACCGCGTGCTCGACACACCCTCGGCAGCGATTGGTTCTCTGGAAAACGTCAGCGGCGTGATCGTGGGCGGGAGCTCCCTGAACGTGACCAACGCTGAGGCGGGGCGCGGCTACAGCGCTTACCAGCAGCACATTCACTCCCAGCTCGCGCAGCTGGTCGAGACTGGGGTCCCAGTGTTTTTCGTGTGCTTCGGGCTGTCGTGGCTCGTGCACAACGCCGGCGGCGAGATCAGGCACAGCCACGCTGAAGATTCCGGCCCCACGACCGTGAACGTGACGGCAGCCGGGCGCGAGGACGTGCTGCTCGCGGCGGCGCCAGCGACATTTACGGCGCTGACCGGCCACACGGAGAACCCGGAGACTGCGGGTGGCCTGCCCGACTCGTTGACGGTCCTAGCCACCGGCCCCGGCGGGATGGTGCAGATCGTGCGCTATCGCGACAACGTGTGGGCGACGCAGTTCCACGCCGAGATGGACGCCGACGCGATGCGCACCCGGATGGACTTCTACCACGACTACGGCTACTTCGCTGCGGAGGATTACGCCCGCATCGTGGCCGATCTGCCCAACCACGACGTCGCCGCGGCGAACGGGCTGCTGCGCAGTTTCGTTGGTTACTGCGCGTCCTCGAGCGCGCTGGCTGGCTGCTCGCCGTCCTCAAACTCGTAGGGGTTCTCCGGGAACGGCTCCCCGCGGTTTACGGCTGCGGCGATGACTTCGGCCACGAGCTCGCGCGAGGTTTTCGAACCTTCGGGCATATCTCCGTTGATGTGGGCGAGACCGTTGGAGGGTGCGTCGGTAAGCGCCGTGGGCCCCAGGATCTGGTTCGGGAACTCCGCCTGGAGCAGGCGCTTGTCGACGGCCTTCTTACTCTCCACATACGCGTACCACGACCCGCCGTCGTCGTCCGTGCTGGCGTGAGCAGCGCCGGCGTAGGAGACGTTGACAAGGAACGGGGCGTACTCCCCCAGCTCCTCGAGCGCGTCGATCATTGTCAGGGCAGCGTCGCGGTCCACCGCGTAGGTCTTCTCCGCGCTGCCGCCGCCGGCGCCGGCGGACCACACCACCGTGTCGAACGGAGTGAGCAAGCGCGCCCACCCCTCCTGGTCGAGCTGCGTGAGGTCCTGAACGATCACGGCGGCACCCGCCTCCGAAAGGCGCGGGGCGTGGTCTGGGTTGTGCACCAGCGCGGCGACCTTGTGGCCCGCCTCAACAAGCATCGGCACGGTGTGGCGCGAAACGTTGCCGCCAGCTCCCAGGACGAGAACATAGGAGGCAGTCGGGGCGTCGTTTTCTGGATGTGTCATGGGCCCCACCGTACGTCAATGGGTACTATTTTTGCCCATGTACGCAATCATCACCACAACCGGCAAGGACCGCGTCGGCATCATCGCAGCCGTCGCGAACGCGGCCGCAGAGCGCAACCTGAACATCGTCGACGTATCCCAGACGCTGATGGACAACTTCTTCACCATGATCATGCGCGTGGAGCTGCCGACCGCGGGCGGCGAGCCGGTCGACATGGGCGATCTGCAGGCGCACCTCGCCGCCACCGGGCAGCAGCTCGGGGTGGACGTGCGCATCCAGGCGGAGGACCTGTTCACCGCCATGAACGAGATCTAGGGCGCGGGGTATTCACGAACTATGGCGACTGATTTCGACTTCAAGGCTGGCCGCATCCTCGACGTCATCCGCATGATCGAGGATTACCGGCTGGACATCCGCACGGTGACCATGGGCATCTCGCTCATCGGGTGCACCCGCGCAACGATGGAGGCGACCGCAGACGCGGTGTACGACCGCGTTATGGAACGCGCCCGCGACCTCGTGCCCGTTTGCGAAGGCATCGAGCGCGAGCTGGGCATCCCGATTGTGAACAAGCGCATCTCGGTCTCCCCCATCGCGCTGGTGGCCGCCGGCGCCGAGGGCAACCCGGTGCTGGTGGCGAAGGCGTTGGACAAGGCCGCGGCTGAGCTCGGCGTCAACTTCGTCGGCGGCTACTCCGCTCTGGTGGAAAAGGGCGCGACCGAGGCTGACGCCCGCCTCATCCGCTCCATCCCTGAGGCCCTGTCCACCACCGGCAACGTGTGCGGTTCTGTCAACGTGGCCACCTCCCGCGCCGGTATCAACATGGACGCGGTTGCCGAGATGGGCCGCGTGATCAAGGAGGCTGCCGAACTCACCGCGAACGAGTCCTCCATCGCCTGCGCGAAGCTGGTTGTCTTCGCCAACGCCGTGGGCGACAACCCGTTCATGGCCGGTGCGTTCCATGGCGTCGAGGAACCGGACACGGTCATTTCCGTCGGTGTGTCTGGCCCGGGGGTTGTCGACAACGCTATTGGGTCGCTGGAGGGGGCTTCGCTTAACGACGTCGCCGAAGAGATCAAGAAAGCCGCCTTCAAAATCACCCGCGCCGGCCAGCTGGTGGGCAACATGGCTGCCGAGCGTCTCGGCGTGCCGTTCGGCATCGTGGACCTCTCGCTTGCCCCCACCGCCGAGATCGGCGACTCCGTGGCGCACATTCTCGAGCACATGGGACTTGACCAGGTGGGTACCCACGGCACGACGGCGGCGCTGGCGCTGCTCAACGACGCAGTGAAAAAGGGCGGCATGATGGCCTGCTCGCGCGTCGGCGGCCTCTCCGGCTCTTTCATCCCGGTCTCGGAAGACCAGGGCATGATCGACGCCGTGCGCGCCGGCTCCATCACGATGGACAAGCTCGAAGCGATGACGTCGATCTGCTCCGTGGGCTTCGACATGATCGCAATCCCCGGCGACACCTCCGCCGAACTGATTGCGGGCATGATTGCGGACGAAGCCGCCATCGGTGTCATGAACCACAAGACCACCGCCGCCCGCCTCATCCCAGTACCTGGCACCAAGCCGGGCGACGAGGTCAACTTCGGTGGCCTGCTCGGCTACGCCCCGGTGATCCCCGTATCGCAGGTGGGCAACGACGCGTTCATTCGTCGCGGCGGGTTCATTCCCGCGCCGGTTCACGGCTTCCGCAACTAGCCTTGCTAGCGATCCCCGCCCAGGCTATCCTGTACGCAATCCTGTACGTTTTTTCGGCTGAGGGAGACGTGTTGTGAAAGTCATGTCGTACACCGAGTCGCGCGCTAACTATGCGGAAGTTCTCACCCGAGTGGTGGAGGACTGCGAGGAGGTGGTTATTACCCGTTCGGGCCACGAGCCGGTCGTCGTAGTCTCCCTCGCAGAGTACGAAGCGCTTAAAGAAACCGCCTATCTCCTCGGGTCTCCTAGGAACGCCCGTGTACTCGAAGAAAGAATTGCACGGGTCGATCGCGGATCGGTCTTGGAACGCGCGTTGCTCGAGGATGACTAGTGCTCATCTGCTGGGACCCAGACGCATGGGAAGAGTATTGCGATTGGCAGACCCAAGATCGGCGCATGCTTAAACGCATCAATGCGCTTATAAACGATATTTGTAGGAACGGAAACGAGGGCATCGGCAAACCCGAACGCCTCATGCACAATCTGACTGGCTACTGGTCTCGGAGGATCAACAGCGAGCATCGCTTGATCTACAAAATCGACGAGGCCGGTGTCACCATTATTTCCTGCAAATACCACTACGGTGACTAGCCCCGTCAAAGTTAACGCTTTTTGCCCACCGTAAAGTAGGCCAGCCAGCCCAGTGTGTTCACTGCGGGGATAGTAACTCCCCAGAGCCACTTGGGGCCGCGGAGGGAACGTGCGTCGGCACGCGCGAGATTCCAGAGTGCGGCACTCTTGCCGACGGTGTCGATGCCTGCGAGAATGCCCACAATCTTTCGCTGCTCCCTGGACATGGCGTTCCAGCCGTCGCGAAGGGTGTCGAGAATAGTGTCGTTCGAAGCCATGCGTCTGATCGTACGCGAGCGCAGGCATTTTAAGACCGTGTACTAGATTCATGTGAATGACCGTCGATCGTCCTTTCCTGCTGCTCAGCACTCGTCCTGAGGACGCTGCGTCTGCCGAGGAGTACGCATCCTTCCTCTCTAAAATGCGCATCCCGGAAGAGGCGCTGGAACAAAGGCGCGTCGAATCCGCTCCACTCGGGGACGTCGACCTGGATAAGTACTCCGGAGTGCTCCTCGGTGGCAGCCCATTCAACAACACCGATGAGGTCAAGAGCGATCTGCAGCTTCGCGTCGAACACGAGATTGGCACGCTCGTGCGAGAGATCATCGAGTGCGACTTCCCTCTCATGGGCGCCTGCTACGGCATCGGCATGGTCGGCGGTGCTATCGGAGCGCGGCTTGGCAGCGAGTACGCCGAGGAAGCCGGGATGATCGAGATTCTCCTTACCGAGGACGGTAAACGCGACCCGCTGCTCGACGGCCTACCCGATTCCTTCCCTGCTCTCGTCGGCCACAAAGAGGCGATCACCGAACTACCGTCTGAGGCGACACTGCTTGTCGCCGGCTATGCCTGCCCGACCCAAATGTTCCGAGTGAAAGAGAACGTCTACGCGACCCAGTTTCACCCGGAGCTCACAGCCCAGGCGCTCGAGGCGCGTCTGCGCCTCTACGCTCACTTGGGCTACTTCCGCCTCGACGTGTTCGACGACATTCTGGCGACCGCATACGCGCACGATTACTCCTGGTCCAACCGGATCCTTTACAACTTCGCGGAGCGCTACCGCCAGTTTTAGGGCCGGTTCGGGGTTCCGGGAAAGGTTTGCGCCGCTCTAAAGCCGCTTTAGGTCGCCCCCGCAGCCGTTATCGTCTCCTTCGGGCTTGCGTTTCACCGTCTCAAACAACGCGTTGTGTGCTGGCGGTGGCGCATCTTCCGAACGCGCAATGACGGACATCGTGCCGTCCGTTTCGAGGATGATCGCCTGCACACCGTCGAGGCTGGCGGTACCGCTGATGCGCACCGCCTGCAGGATCTCCCGCTGTGTCACGCGCTCGGCGCGCATCGTGTCGGTGAGGAAGTCGCCGCCGTAGTACAACAGAGCGGGGTCGGCTTTGATAAGCCGCTCGAACTTGCTCGAGCGAAAGGCGAGGCGAGAGATCGTCCATTGCGCCAGAAGGAGAACCAAGATCGCGGTTACAGACTGCGCGAGCTTAAGGTCCTCCGTCGTCAACGTGCTAGCGAAGATTGATCCGATCGCGACAGTGATGATGAAGTCGAAGATGTTGAATTTCGACAATGACCGTTTGCCGCTGATCCGCAGCATGGCGATCAACGTGACGTAGATGATGACGCCCTTCACCGCCGTGGCGGCAAGGGTCCCCCATTCGCTAGCGAGAATGCCCGGCATCAGGCTAGCTCCACAATTTCCATGTATTCGTCGCTCCACAGGTCTTCGTCGCCCTCGGGCATGATGATGACGCGCTCAGGCTCGAGTGCGCGAACGGCACCCGGGTCGTGGGTCACCAGCACCACCGCGCCCGTGTAGGTCTTCAGCGCGTCGAGCACCTGCTCGCGGGACTGGGGGTCGAGGTTGTTCGTGGGCTCGTCGAGAAGCAGAACGTTGGCGCGGGAGGAGACGAGCGTCGCTAGCGCGAGGCGCGTCTTCTCGCCGCCCGAAAGCGTGCCCGCCGGCTGCTCGAGTTTGTCGCCGGAGAACATGAATGCACCGAGCAGGCCGCGCAGGTCCTGCTGCCCCGCGTCCGGGCAGGCCTCGATCGTGTTCTCCCACACCGTCTTATCGCCGTCGATCGTGTCGTGCTCCTGGGCGAAGTAGCCGATCTTGAGGCCGTGGCCGGACACTAGGCCGCCCTCGCCGTCTGTGCGCTCCACTCCGGCTAACAGCTTGAGCAGGGTCGTCTTGCCTGCGCCGTTGGTGCCGAGGACGACCACGCGCGAGCCCTTGTCGATGGCTAGGTCCACGCCGGCAAAGACTTCCAGCGAACCGTACATCTTGGTGAGGCCTTTGCCGTACAGCGGCGTCTTGCCACAGGGAGCCGGTTCGGGGAAAGAGATGGAGGCGAACTTGTCGGCAATGCGGACGTCGTCAAGCTCGCTCATCATGCGGTCAGCGCGGGCAAGCATCTGCTTCGCTGCGGCCGCCTTCGTCGCCTTCGCACCCAGCTTCGCCGCCTGCTTCTGCAGCGCGGCGGCCTTCTTCTCCGCGTTGGCGCGCTCGCGGCGCCTTCTCGCCTCGTCTTCCGCGCGGGCCTTCTGGTAGGTAGAGAAGCCCATGTTGTACACGTCCGCCTCAGCGCGGACGGCGTCGAGGAACCAGACCTTGTTGCAGACGTCGTCCAAGAGCTCGACGTCGTGCGAAATCATGATGAGGCCGCCCTCGTGCTTTGACAGGAAGTTTCGCAGCCAGGAAATGGAGTCGGCGTCGAGGTGGTTCGTGGGCTCGTCGAGAAGCAGCGTCGTTTCACTCTTGCCCGAGCCGGAGCGCGATGCGAACAGAATCTGGGCGAGCTCCACGCGGCGGCGCTGACCGCCGGAGAGGGTTCTCAACTTCTGGTCGAGGACTCGCTCAGGCAGGCCCAAGTTGTCGCAGATTTGCGCCGCCTCTGCGTTGGCCTCGTAGCCGCCGAGCGCCTGGTAGCGCTCCTCAAGGCGCGAGTACTTCGCGATCGCCTTGTCGCGCTCAGCGCCCTCGGTGGTTTCCATGATCTGCTGCTGTTTGGCCATGGAGCGCTGAATCTGGTCCAGCCCGCGCGCGGAGAGCACGCGGTCGCGGGCGGTTTGCTCGATGTCTCCTTCTTTGGAGTCCTGGGGCAGGTAGCCGATCTCGCCTGAGCGCGTCACGGAGCCGCCGTATGGCTCGGTCTCCCCCGCCAGGATGCGCATCGTGGTGGTCTTGCCGGCACCGTTTCGGCCCACAAGCCCGATTCGGTCGCCGGGCTGAACACGCAGGTGCTGTCCCGGTGCCGAAAGCAGGGTCCGGGCGCCGACGCGGACCTCGAGATCATTGGTGACAATCACGGTATCACCTTACAAGCGAGGTCAAATGGCCTGTTCACTAGCAGGGATCGACGTACTCCGCGGCGTTGCTCAGGAGCCGGCCGTTGCCCCCGTAGGTCGCTTTGGCCCGGCACATTGCGTCGACATCGGTGCCGTAGTCGATGTAGATCGGGTACACATTGTGGCCGTCGACCTGTGCCCGCAGTGACGGGCACGCGCCCGGAACCGCGAAACGAACCGGCTCCCCGCTCGGGTGCATCATGAGCACCTGCTGGGCGATGTCATACATCGCGCCGCCGTCGTTGCCCTCATCGATGACCGAGTCGAGAATCAACACCGCGCGCCCGTCACAAGCCGGGTACGTCGCGACCTCTCCGGCCTCCCCAAGCCCCGCGGACACAATGACGCCGTCTTGCAGGTAGTAGTTCGATCCGCCAGTCTGCGACGGGGTCGGCGCTCCCTCTGTCACCGTCTCAGTCACCGTTTCCGTCGGAGACGCCGGCGACGATGACGTCGAGATCGGGGTGGCGACCACCGTTGGCTCCTCAATTCCTGACGAGCTGCAGCTAGCGAGCAACACCAACGAGGCGAGTGCCGTGGCCGCGCCGAAGACGCGTAAAGGCAAATGCATGGCTCACACGCCAGCTACACCGCGAAACCGAGGGCGCGGAGCTGCTCGCGCCCTTCTTCGGTAATGAACTGCGGGCCCCACGGCGGCATCCAGACCCAGTTGAGCTCCAGCTCGTCCGCGGCGGTGTTCTCCAGCACGGAGATGCGGGCCTGCTCCTCGATGACATCGGTGAGCGGGCACGCGGGCGAGGTCAACGTCATGTTGATCACCGCGATGTTCTTGCCCTCGCGCTCCTCAATCCACAGGTCGTACACAAGACCCAAGTCAACGACGTTGATGCCCAGCTCAGGGTCGATCACGTCGCGCATGAACTCCTCGACATCGCCCGCGAGCTTGAGCTGCTCCTCGGTCTGCTCCGGGCGCTTCGCTGCCATATCTTCAGCCATGGGTTAGTCCTCTCTCTTCTCTTTCGCTTCGGCGGTCGCGGCCTCAAAGGCCTTCCAACCGAGCAAGGCGCACTTGACGCGGGCGGGGAACTTGGCCACGCCGGCAAATGCGACACCGTCGCCGATGAGCTCGGCATCGCCTTCCAAGTTGCCGCGGGAGGTAATCATTTCCTCGAACGACTGCAGCTTCTTGAACGCTTCCCCGATCGGTTTGCCGATCAGCTCCTCCGCCATGACGGAGGTGGACGCCTGGGAAATGGAGCAGCCAATGGCGTCGTAGGAGATGTCCTCAACGGTCTCCCCGTCCTCAGACAGCTGGACGCGAAGCGTCAGCTCGTCGCCGCAGGACGGGTTAACGTGGTGGACCTCAGTCTCGAACGGCTCGCGGAGCCCGGCGTGCTGCGGGTTCTTGTAGTGGTCCAGGATGACTTCCTGGTACATCGATTCCAAATTCATCGTGCGAAAAACTCCTTCGCTTTGCTAATCGACGCAGCCAACACATCCACTTCCTCCAACGTGTTGTAGAGGTAGAAACTTGCCCGGGACGTCGACTGCAGGTCGAGCCCGCGGTGCGCGGGCCACGCGCAGTGGTGTCCGGTGCGGATAGCCACGCCCTCTGCATCGAGCACCTGGCCGAGGTCGTGTGGGTGCACGCCGTCGACCGTGAACGCGATCGCGCCGCCGCGCTTGTCGGCGGTGAGGGGTCCGGCGATGGACAGGCCGTCGATAAGCTGCATTTGCTCCAGTGCGTACGCCGTGAGCTCGCGCTCGTGCGCCGCGATCTCCTCCATCCCGATCTCGGTGAGGAAATCGACAGCCGCGCCGAGACCAACCACCTGCGAGGTCATCTGGGTCCCGGCCTCGAATCGCTGCGGGGCCGGCGCGTAGGTCGAATGGTCCATGTGGACGACCTCGATCATGGATCCGCCGGTGAGAAACGGCGGCAGTTCGTTCAGGTGCTTGGAGTACACCACGCCAACGCCGCTCGGGCCGCACATCTTGTGGCCGGAGAATGCGGCGAAGTCCACGTCAAGCGCGTGGAAGTTGACGGGCATGTGCGGCACCGACTGGCATGCGTCGAGCACGGTGAGCGCGCCGACCGCCTTCGCGCGGCGCACCATCTCCTCGACGTCGGCGTGCGCGCCGGTGACGTTGGACTGGTGCGTGAACGCCACGACCTTGACCGAGTCGTCGAGCTCGAGCGAGTCGAGGTCGATGCGCCCGTCCGAGGTCATTGTGTACCACTTGAGCGTGGCGCCGGTGCGGCGCGCGAGCTCCTGCCAGGGCACCAGGTTCGCGTGGTGCTCGAGCTCGGTGATGACGATGGTGTCGTCCGAGGTGACCTGCAGGTCGCCGGCGCGGGAGTCGCCCAGCACGTAGGCGGTGAGGTTCAGCGCCTCGGTCGCGTTTTTCGTGAACGCGATCTCGTCGCCGCGCGCGCCCACGAAGGCCGCGATCTTTTCGCGCGCCGACTCGTAGGCGTCGGTCGCCTCCTCGGCCAGCTGGTACGAGCCGCGGTGCACCGGGGCGTTGCAGCCGAGGACGAAGTCGCGCTCAGCATCCCAGACGCGCTGCGGACGCTGGGAGGTCGCGCCCGAGTCGAGGTACACCAGAGGCTTACCGTCGCGGATGGTGCGCCCCAGGATGGGGAACTCCTTGCGGATGGCGTGAACGTCGAAACTCATTAGATGAACTTCTCGTAGCCCTCGGCCTCGAGCTGGTCAGCGAGCTCGGCGCCGCCGGTCTTCACAATCTTTCCGTCGGCGAAGACGTGGATGAAATCCGGCTTAACGTAGTTCAGGATGCGCTTGTAGTGGGTGATCATCAGTACGCCACCGTTGGTCTCGTCCTGGTAGCGGTTGATGCCCTCGGAGACGATGCGCAGCGCGTCGACGTCGAGGCCGGAGTCGGTCTCGTCCATGACGGCGAACTTCGGCTTGAGCAGGGACAGCTGCATGACCTCGTGGCGCTTCTTCTCGCCGCCGGAGAAGCCTTCGTTGACCGAGCGCTCGGAGAAGGAGACGTCCATCTGCAGCGCTTCGCGCGCCGAGTTCAGCTCGGAGACCCACTCGCGCAGCTTCGGCGCTTCACCGCGCACAGCGGTCACAGCCGAGCGCATGAAGTTGGAGGACGACACGCCCGGAACCTCCACCGGGTACTGCATGGCTAGGAAGAGGCCGGCGCGGGCGCGCTCGTCGATGTCCATGTCGAGGATGTTCTCCCCGTCGAGCAGCACCTCGCCGTCGGTTACCTCGTACTTCGGGTGGCCGGCCAGCGTGTAGGCCAGCGTCGACTTGCCGGAGCCGTTCGGGCCCATGATTGCGTGAGTCTCGCCGCCGTTGATCGTCAGGTTCACGCCCTTGAGGATCGGCTTGGCCTCCTGGCCCTCCTCCGTCGGCAGGACATTCGCGTGCAGGTTCTTGATTTCCAGAGTGGACATAAGTCAGTACTTCCTTTAGTTGTTGTTCTGCTCGAGCTCGCCGGCTACGCGCGCGATGAGCTCCTCGCGCACCGATTCCACCGGGATTTGGTTCAAGACCTCATTGAAGAAGCCGCGGATGATCAGGCGCGTCGCCTCCGCCTCCGGGATGCCGCGGGAACGGAGGTAGAACAGCTGGTCGTCGTCGAAGCGGCCGACGGTGGCGGCGTGACCCGCGCCAGCGATCTGGCCGGTCTCGATCTCCAGGTTCGGCACCGCGTCCGCGCGGGCACCGTCGGTAAGCACCAGGTTGCGGTTCGTTTCGTAGGTGTCGGTGCCCTTCGCGTTCGCGCGGATCAGCACGTCGCCCACCCAGCAGGTGCGGGCCTCGGGCAGGCCGGAAGAGGGGTTGCCCTGGAGCGCGCCCTTGTACAGGACGTTGGAGCGGCAGTTGGGCACTGAGTGGTCCACCAGCATCCGGTTCTCGATGTACTGACCGTCGTCAGCGAAGTAGACGCCGGTCAGCTCCACGTCGGCGCCCGGCGCGGCGAAAGTGACGCGCGGAGTCAGGCGCACGATCTCGCCGCCGAACGCCGCGACGCTGTGGCGCAGCACGGAGTCGCGGTTCACCCGGATGGATTGCTGGCCGATGTGGATCGCGCCGCGGTCCCAGTTGGTGTCCACCACGGCGTTGACGTGGGAGCCCTCGCCGATGTGCCAGTTCACGTTGTCGGCGTGGATGCCGGTGCCCGCGTAGCGCACGATAACCGTGGCCTGAGAATTGCGGCCTGTCTCAACGAGAATGTTGCTGAACGTGGTGGCATCCTCGCCGGCACCGGTGATGGTGATCACGATCGGGGTGTCAAGCATTGCCTCGTCCGGCACGGAGATGACAGTGCCGCGCTCGGCGGACGTCCACGCCTGGGCGGCGACGCGGTCGACCGGACCGCCGGCCACCCGCAGGCGCTCGTCGCTGGAATCGAGGTGGTCGACGGTGACGTTCGACGGTGCGTCGACAAGCACCTGCTCCTCAACCTGCGCCGGGAACGTGCCGTCGTGCAACCCGCGCAGCCTGCGGAGCGGGATGAAGCGCCAAACCTCGTCGCGCCCGCCTGGGACCGGGAAGTCGGCGACGTCGAACGACTGGAACAGGTCGCCCTTGTTGTTGTGCGTTGTTGCGTTTCCTACTGGCGTGGTCACTAGCCCACAGATCCTTCCATTTGCAGCTCAATAAGGCGGTTCAGCTCGAGGGCGTACTCCATCGGCAGCTCCTTAGCAATCGGCTCGACGAAGCCGCGCACGATCATCGCCATCGCCTCTTCCTCGGCAATGCCGCGGGACATGAGGTAGAACAGCTGCTCCTCGCTGACCTTCGACACCTTCGCCTCGTGGCCCAGCGTCACGCGGTCGTTGCGGATGTCGTTGTACGGGTACGTGTCAGAACGGGAAATGTCGTCGACCAAGAGCGCGTCGCATTCCACGTTCGACACGGAGTGGTGCGCGTTCGCGTTGACCTGGATCAAGCCGCGGTACGCGCTGCGGCCACCACCGCGGGCAACGGACTTCGACACCACCGACGAGGAGGTGTGCGGAGCCAGGTGCACCATCTTCGCGCCCGTGTCCTGGAACTGGCCCTCGCCTGCGAACGCCACAGAGAGCACCTCGCCGCGGGCGTGCTCACCAGTCATCCACACAGCCGGGTACTTCATGGTGACCTTGGAGCCGATGTTGCCGTCGACCCACTCCATCGTTGCGCCTTCCTCGGCGCGGGCGCGCTTGGTCACGAGGTTGTAAACGTTGCTCGACCAGTTCTGAATCGTGGTGTAGCGGCAGCGGCCGCCCTTCTTCACAATGATCTCAACCACGGCGGAGTGCAGAGAGTCCGACTTGTAGATCGGAGCGGTGCAGCCCTCCACGTAGTGCACGTACGCGTCCTCGTCGACGATGATCAGGGTGCGCTCGAACTGGCCCATGTTCTCCGTGTTGATGCGGAAGTAGGCCTGCAGCGGGATATCCACGTGCACGCCCTTCGGCACGTAGATGAAAGACCCGCCGGACCACACTGCAGAGTTCAGGGCGGAGAACTTGTTGTCGCCGGCCGGAATAACGGATCCGAAGTACTCCTGGAACAGCTCCGGGTACTCGCGCAAGCCGGTGTCGGTGTCGACGAAGATGACACCCTTTTCTTCGAGGTCCTCGCGGATCTGGTGGTAGACCACCTCGGACTCGTACTGAGCGGCGACGCCGGCCACGAGGCGCTGCTTCTCGGCCTCGGGGATACCCAGCTTGTCGTAGGTGTTCTTGATGTCCTCGGGCAAGTCGTCCCAGCTCTGGGCCTGCTCCTCAGTGGAGCGGACGTAATACTTGATGTTGTCAAAATCAATGTCGGAAAGGTCCGCGCCCCAGGTCGGCATCGGCTTCTTCTCAAAGATCTCGAGTGCCTTCAGGCGCTGGTTGAGCATCCATTCCGGCTCGTTCTTGATGCCGGAGATGTCGCGCACCACGTCCTCGCTGAGGCCGCGGCGAGCCGACGCGCCCGCGACGTCCGAGTCGTGCCACCCGTAGTTGTAGGCGCCGATGGAGTTGATGATCTCGTCATCGTTCATCGGCGTCTCAAGGCCGGGTGCGGGAGTTGCTTTCGTCATTGTGTGTCCGCTCCTTAGCTTTGAAAGCTCGTTGTTGTCTGGTTTTTTCGCTGCCCTGCGTAAGGCTGGTTCACGTCCGTTAACGGAATGTTCGTCGTGCAAATTCCGTTGCCGTCCGCGATCAAGGCCAGCGACTGAATGTGGCTGCCCACAAGCTCTGCAATGAGCTCGTGCTCTGCTTCGCACAGTTCCGGGTGCTCGGCCGCAACCGCGGCAACCGGGCAGTGGTGCTGGCACAGCTGGATGCCTCCGGCGGCCTTGGTCACGGTAGTGGCGTAGCCGTAGCTCTCCAGCGCGGAAGCGACATCTTTGACCACGTCCTCCACCGCGCCGTCGGTGCTCACACCCGCAAGGATCTTCCGGATCCGGGCGCTGGCGAGGTCGCGCACCGCTTCTTGGCCGCCAAGGTTCTCGATCACGTCCACCGCGTCTTTAGCGAGGTCGCCGTACCCGGTGCCAAAGTGCGCGCGGCCGGAGTCGGTAAGGCGGAAGTGTTTCGCCGGGCGGCCGCGCGTTGCTTCCGCCCCGGCGACGGCGTTGGGTTCGCATTCCTCGGCAATGCCCTCCACCACCAGCGCGTCGAGGTGCCTGCGCACCCCAGCGGCCGACAGTTCGAGGGCCTCGCCCAGTTCGGTGGCGGTGACCGGCCCGCGCTTGAGAAGCTGCGACATGACCGCGCGGCGGGTCTCCCCAACATTTGTTCGCTCAGCCATTGCCTCACCTCTTTCCAGCGTCGATTTCTCAGGGCCTTTTCACAACACTAGTGTGTGCTAAATGATTTCGCCGCAGCGGGTCGGGGGAACCCAGGAGCATTTCGCTTATCGACGCCACGCCGTCTCCTACAATCTCCCCGCGCTCGATTCCCTCCCTCACCACGGGGCCCTTCGAGTGGTGGGCCTTATCGGCGCTGTGATCGTCGCCCTCGGCGGCTGGCGCGGCGGCGCCCTTCCGGCGACCGCAGAGGCCACCGACACCGAGGTAATCGTCTCCAACGCGGCGGTGTTCGTCGGCGCAGCCGTTATGGTCGCTGCGTGGTTGGGCATGGGACCCCGCGCCGCGCGCGGCGATGTGCGCGACAGTGTGACCACGTTCTTGTGGTGGTCGGCACCCCTGGTCGTCACCGCCCCGCTGTTTTCCCAGGACGTGTACTCCTACCTCGCGCAGGGCGCGGCGGTGCACCGCGGCTTGGACCCCTTCTCGGGTGGACCCGTGACCCTGCTCGGACGCGGCGACCCGCTGGCGCAGAACGTGCCGAAGATCTGGTCTGACTCCCCCAGCCCTTACGGCCCGGTTGCGCTCGGAGTGTCCGCGGCGATCTCGGTGCTCTCCGGCGACGACGTTCGCGCGGCGATTATCATGCACCGGCTCGTCGGCATTGCCGCGCTACTCGTGTGCGCGTGGGCGCTCGCCGCGCTTGCCCGCCGCCGCGGCGTATCCCCGGGATCCGCGCTGTGGCTGGGTCTGCTTAACCCGTTGGTGGTGCTGCACCTGGTCGGGGGAATCCACAACGAGGCAATCATGCTCGCTTTCATGCTTGCAGGCCTCGAAGTCGGCCTGCGGGCGCTCGACGAGGGTGCCGTGCGCAGCTGGACGTTGTTCACCGCCTCGAGCGCGTTGATCTCCTGCGCCGGGCTGGTGAAGGTTTCCGGTTTCATCGCGCTCGGCTTCACCGGCATGGCGCTCGCCCGCGTGACGCGCCCGCGTCTCGGAACTGTCACCGCAGTCGGGGCAGCGGCACTCTTCCAGCTCGCCGCTCTCGCCTCTACCGCGGTAGTGGTCGCGGCGATCGCCCACACCACCAACGGGTGGCTGTTCGTCCAAGGCGGCGCGGCCGAGATCCGCAGCTGGCTGTCCATGACCACCGAGGCCGGGATCATACTGAGCAACGTCGGCGAGTGGCTGGGGCTTGGAGACCACACCGACGGTCTCATCTCGTTCACCCGCGGCCTCGGGTTCACCATCGCGGTCGCCTACATGGTGCGCAAGCTGTTCGAGACGCTCAACGGCAAGCAGCATCCGGTGCACGCGATGGGTTTATCCACGCTCGTTCTCGTCGCGCTGTTCCCCGTCGTTCAGCCGTGGTACCCGCTCTGGGCTATCCCGGCGCTCGCAGCGAGCGAGCGGCGGTTGCTTGTGCGAGCAGGCCTCGCCGTCTTCAGCGCCGCTATCTGCTTCGTCGTCCTTCCCCTTGGCAGCTCGATGGAGCCGAACGAGGTCGCTGTGGTCTACGCGGGCGCGTTCGCCTCGGTGGCGCTGATCGCCGGCGCGGCGTGGCTCTGGTTCCGGCGTAGGACGCCTGCGCGACTACACTGACGAGCCATGGAAAACGCGCTGGTTGTCACCGATGTGGTCAAGCGCTTCGGCGAAAAGGTGGCGGTCGACGGTTTGAGTTTTGCCGCTCCGCAGGGCCAAGTCCTGGCACTTTTGGGCCCGAACGGCGCAGGCAAGTCCACCACCCTGGACATGTGTGAAGGTTTCGCCCGCCCCGACTCCGGTGAGATCCGGGTCCTCGGCATTGACCCGGCCAAGCAACCGCAGAAAGTGCGCGAGCGCATCGGCATCATGCTGCAGGGCGGCGGTTCGTATTCGGGCGTGACAGTGCGCGAGATGCTCAATCTCGCCGCGTCGTACAACGTCGACCCGCACGACCCGGATTGGCTGATCGACCTGCTCGGCCTGCGCGGGGTGGAAAACACCACCTACCGCAGGCTCTCTGGCGGCCAGGCGCAGCGGCTCTCGCTCGCCCTGGCGATTATCGGCCGGCCCGAGCTGGTGTTTTTGGACGAGCCCACCGCCGGCATGGACGCCCAATCCCGTGCCGCTGTGTGGGACATCATCACCGCGCTGCGCCGCGACGGCACCACGGTCATCCTCACGACCCATCTGATGGACGAGGCCGAGTCCCTCGCCGACCGCGTCGTGGTGATTGACCGCGGCACGGTCGTCGCCCAGGGGACCCCAGCCGAGCTCACCGCCCACGCCGGCTCCCCAACCACCACGGTGATCACGGCCTCCCCACTCGACCCTGACGCCCTCGGAAGCCAGCTCGCCCCCTTCGGTTGCAAAGTGCGCGAGACCCGCCATCAGCACTACCGGGTGTTGGGAGAGATGACCCCCGCCGCTGTTTCCGCGGTTGCGCTCGAGGCGGAGCGGCAAAAGGTGCAGATCACGGACCTGCGGGTGTCGCACCGCACGCTCGAAGACGTGTTCTTGGACGTCACCGGGCGCCAGCTCCGCAGTTAGATCCGGCCAGACGAGAAGAGAAGGAGTCCAGCATGGAGACAAGCCCGCAGCTCGACCACGGCGTTTTCTCCCCCGCCCCGCGGCGGGCCACCTTCAGCCAAATGGCTGTTGCGCAGGGCAAGATCGAGTCGAAGCTCATGCTGCGGCACGGCGAGCAGATCCTGCTGAACCTACTGATCCCGGCAGGTCTGCTTATCGCTGCTGCTGTGGCGCCGGTATTCGGCGACATCGATTTCAACACCCTTGTGCCGATGGTCTTCGCTGTCGCCGCGACCTCCGCCGGGTTCACCGGCCAGGCCATCGCGCTCGCGTTCGACCGGCGCTACGGCGCTCTGAAGCGCACCGGCGCATCCGGGGTGCCTCCGTGGGTGATCATCGCAGGCAAAATCATCGGCGTGCTTGCCACCGTAGCCGTGCAGATCGCGGTGCTGGGTGCGCTTGCGGTGTTCCTCGGCTGGCGCGTCAGCCTCGTTGGTGCGCTCGCCGGCCTTGCGGTTTTGCTGATCGGCGTGGCGGTGTTCACCTCGCTCGGCATGCTCATGGGCGGCACCCTGAGCTCAGAAGTAGTGCTCGCGCTGGCAAACCTCATCTGGGTCGCGTTCATGGGCATCCTCGGCTGGGTGGCGTATTCGGGTGATGTTGCCCACGCCGGCTGGTGGAACGCTGTCCCGACGGTGGCTCTGGCCGGTGCGCTCACACAGGCCCTCCACGTCGCCTTCAACGCCTGGGCGTGGCTTTCGCTGGCTGTCTGGGGTGCTATCGGCGTCGGCGGCGCCGAGCGCTGGTTCCGCTTCGACGGCTAGGTGTTTGGCCCCCGCGCGCGATAGACTGCCCCGAAACAACGAGCATCAAACAAAAGTTGGAGAGGTTCGACAGTGAGCACCACCGCGCCCGCGACGAACGGCGGCGATACTGGGTTGGCGGCTGAGGGGCCGTCGATAAGCTTGCAGCGCACGCTTGCGATGATCCTGCTGGTGTGCCAGGGCGGCATTACGGTGACCGGGTCGCTGGTGCGCGTCACCGGCTCCGGCCTGGGTTGCAACACGTGGCCGCTGTGCCACGAGGGCTCGCTCGTGCCCGTTGAGGGCGCGGCGCCGTGGATTCACCAGGCGATCGAGTTCGGCAACCGCCTGCTCACCTTCGTCGTCGCCGCTGCAGCCGTTGCCGTTCTGCTGGCAGTGAAGAAGGCCGGGCGCCGGCGGGAGATCAAGACCCTAGCCTGGATTTCGCTGCTCGGCGTGGTGCTGCAAGCCGTCATCGGCGGCATTTCGGTGCTGCTCGACCTGCGTTGGTGGTCGGTGGCCGTGCACTTCTTACCCTCGATGGTGCTCGTCTGGGTCGCGGCGATGCTGTACATGCGCGTCGCCGAGCCCGACAACGCCGCGCCAACCGAGCGCTACCCCAACTCCGTGCGCACGCTGGTCGTGCTCGCTGCCGCCGCGCTGTGCCTGGTGCTGATCACCGGCACCATGGTCACCGGCTCCGGCCCCCACTCTGGAGACTCCGGCGTGGGCATGGAAGGCCGCCTCGAGCTCGACACGGCCATGCTCGCCTACGTCCACGCCGCGTGCATGTACGTCTACCTCATCTGCACTCTGGTGGCTGTCTACCTGCTGCGCAAGCACAACGCGCCGAAGGACGCGTTCAACACCTCCTTGGTGCTGGTGGCGCTCATCGTCGTCCAGTGGGCCATCGGCGTGACGCAGTTCCGCCTCGGTGTGCCGCGCTGGACCATCCCCGCGCACATTGGGATGAGCTCCATGGTGGTCGCTTTTTCCGCGTTCTTGTACTCGCACGGGAAGCGCAGGTTGCCTACGCTGAAGTGACATGAAGGCAATTTATGTCACCGAGCACGGCGGACCCGAGGTATTGCGCTACACCGACGTGGAGGCCCCTGAGCCGACGCAGGAGCAGTTGCTTATCGACGTCGCGTTTGCCGGCATCAACTACATCGACACCTACTTCCGCTCCGGTTCCTACCCGCAGGATCTGCCGTACATCCCCGGCACCGAGGGCTGCGGCCGCGTCGCGCACGACCCCAAGGGGGAGATCGCGGAGGGCACGCTGGTGGCGTGGAACCGCGGACCCGGCTCATACGCCGAGCAGGTCGTGGTGGACCGCGGCCGCGTCGTTGCCGTGCCGGAGGGAGTCGACGAGGCAGTCGCGGCCTCCATGCTGCTGCAGGGCATGACCGCGCACTACCTCACCGAGTCTGTCTACCCCGTCACCGAAGACACCTCGCTGGTTGTGACCGCGGGCGCCGGTGGTGTGGGCCTCATCCTCACCCAGATGGCCGCGGCGAAAGGCGCGTCGATCTTCTCAGTTGTCTCCACCGAAGAGAAGGCTGAGCTCGCCCGGGAGGCGGGCGCCACCCACGTCTTCACCTACGCGGACGACTTGGCGGCCCAGATCAAAGACGCGAACGACGGCCGCGGCGTCGACGTGGTCTTCGACGGGGTGGGAAAGGACACGTTCGATTTCGCGCTCGAGGTGTGCCGCCCGCGCGGTCTCGTCGCATCTTTCGGCTCCGCCTCCGGCGACGTGGAGCCCTTCGAGATCCAGCGGCTGAACCGCGCCGGCTCCCTCTTCCTCACCCGGCCGAAACTAGACGACTACACCGCGTCCGACGACGAGTTCCGCATGCGGGCCCAGGCGGTCGCGCGCGGTGTCGAGGACGGCACGCTCACGTTCCGCATCCACCCGCCTTACGACCTCGCCGACGCGAAGCAGGCGCACGAGGACTTGCAGGCGCGTAAAACAACCGGTTCGGTCGTCCTGCGGGTCAGCGAGCAGTAGCTGACGGCGCCGTCAAGCTACAGCAGCGTGGGCAGGCCGAGCACCGCGTCCACGGACAGGCCGAGGAAGAGCGCCGCGAGGTAGTTGTTCGACAGGATGAACAGCTTCAGCGGCTTGACCTTCTCCCCTGCCTTCACGCCGCTGTAAAGCTTGGTCGCAACCACAAGGAACACGGCCCCGGACACGAGTGCGGTGATCAGGTAGATCCACGACGCCGCGGGCACGAGAAGCAGCGAGGTGGCAACAGTGAGCCACGAGTAGACCACGATCTTGCGCGTGGTCTCGGTCGGCGTGGCCACGACAGGCAGCATCGGTACGTTCGCGCGGGCGTAGTCGTCGCGGTACTTCATCGCCAGGGCCCACGTGTGCGGCGGTGTCCAGAAGAAGATGATCATGAACATCACCACGGCCTGCCACCAGTGGTCCGGGGAGCCGTCGTGGACGTTGTCGCGGATGACCGCCCAGCCGACGAGGACGGGCATGCAGCCGGCCGCGCCGCCCCAGATCACGTTCTGCCACGTCCTGCGCTTCAACCATTTCGTGTAGACGAAGATGTAGAAGAAGTTCGTGAAAACGATGAATGCCGCGGCGAGCCAGGAGTTGCAGACGAACCCGAGCCAGAGCACCGAGGCGATGAGCAGGGCCCAAGCGAAGACCGCCGCTTTTTCCTTGGTCACGCGGTGGCGCACCAGCGGGCGGGCGCGCGTGCGCCCCATCTTCTGGTCGATGTCGTAGTCGGCGACCATGTTGAAGGTGTTGGCGGCGCCAGCGCCCATCCAGCCGCCGAAGAGGGTGCCCAGCACGAGCCAGAGGTCAACCTCGCCGCGGTTGGCTTGGAGCATGGCGGGGATCGCGGCGACGAGGAGCAGCTCGATGACCCTCGGCTTCGTCAACGCGAAATACGCCTTGATGGTCTCCAACACTTCTCCTTCGCCGTGGCGTTTGAAAATTCATTCTTAAGGGCGCAGCGGAGCGCCCCCGCATCATTCCTTCGGTTGATACTAACCCCGACCCGCCTCTCGTACGGAATCGGACACGTCCCCCACCGCTCGCCTCGCGCTCACGGTGCGGGGAGGGAGCTTGTAGGATTTGTATGACCTTCACTGCCCCCACGAGACCCAAGCGAGGAAACTGTGAACCAGCCGACGCTGCCCGAGCCGCTTCAGGCTATGACCGTCCGCAACTACCCCAAGGACTGGACCGATACGGACACCCGCGCGGTCGACACAGCCCGCGTCCTCGCCGCCGACGCCGTGGAGCACTGCGGCTCCGGCCACCCCGGCACCGCAATGTCGCTGGCACCGCTGGCCTACACCCTGTTCCAGCGGGTGATGCACGTCGACCCGCGCGACAAGGACTGGATTGGGCGCGACCGCTTCGTACTCTCCAACGGCCACTCCTCGCTCACGCAGTACGTCCAGCTCTACCTCGGCGGCTTCGGGTTGGAGCTCGACGACCTCAAGGCGCTTCGCACCTGGGCCTCGAAGACGCCGGGCCACCCGGAGTACAACCACACAGACCACATTGAGATCACCACGGGCCCTCTCGGCCAGGGCCTCGCCTCCGCGGTAGGCATGGCCATGGCCGCCCGCCGCGAGCGCGGCCTGCTCGACCCGGACGCAGCTGCCGGCGAATCGCCGTTCGACCACTTCATTTACGTCATCGCGGGCGACGGCTGCCTGCAGGAGGGCGTCACCTCGGAGGCGTCGTCGCTCGCCGGCACCCAAGAACTGGGCAACCTCATCCTGTTCTGGGACGACAACCGCATCTCCATCGAGGACGACACGCAGATCGCGTTCACCGAGGACGTGCTGAAGCGCTACGAGGCCTACGGCTGGCAGACGCTGACCGTCGAGTCCGGCGAGGACGTCGTCGCTATTGAGAAGGCTGTCGAGAAGGCCAAGGCCGAAACGGCTAAACCGACCATCATCCGCGTTAAGACCGTGATCGGCTACCCCGCCCCGACCATGATGAACACCGGCGCGGTCCACGGCGCCGCCCTCGGGCCTGACGAGATCGCCCGCGTCAAGGAGGTGCTCGGCTTCGACACTGAGGCGACCTTCCCGGAGGAGGCTGAGGTCATCGCCCACACTCGCAAGCTGGGCGAGCGCGCGGCCGAGTACCGCAGCGCCTGGGAGGAGAAGTTCACCGCGTGGGCCGAGCGCAACCCGGAGCGCAAGCAGCTGCTCGACCGCCTCATCGCGCGCGAGCTGCCGGCCGGCTGGGGCGAGGGCGAACTTGCCTTCCCGACGTGGGAGCCGGACGAGAAGGGTATCGCCACCCGCAAGGCGTCTGAATCCGCCATCCAGGTCGCGGCAAAGGCACTGCCTGAGCTGTGGGGCGGCTCCGCCGACCTCGCCGGGTCCAACAACACGTTGATCAAGGGCGTGGCGTCCTTCGGCCCGCGCTCGATCTCCACCGACATCTTCACCGCCGAGCCCTACGGCCGCAACCTCCACTTCGGCATCCGCGAGCACGCGATGGGCTCCATCATGAACGGCATCGCCCTGCACGGCCCGACCCGCGTCTACGGCGGCACGTTCCTGATCTTCTCGGAGTACCTCTACCCCGCCATCCGCGTTGCGGCGCTTTCCGGCATCGACGGCTACTACGTGTTCACCCACGACTCCATCGGCCTCGGCGAGGACGGCCCGACCCACCAGCCGGTCGAAACGCTCGCGGCGCTGCGCGCTATCCCGGACCTCGCGGTGATCCGCCCGGCGGACGCGAACGAGACTTCCGCAGCGTGGAAGGCAGCGCTCGAGTCCAAGGAGCAGCCGAAGGCGCTCGCGCTGTCGCGCCAGAACCTGCCAGTGCTCGAAGGCACGAAGCAGAAGGCGTTTGAGGGCGTGGCGCGAGGCGCGTACGTGCTCGTCGAAGGCTCGAAGGCCACCCCAGATCTGATCCTCATGGCCTCCGGCTCGGAGGTGCAGTACGCGGTCGAGGCCGCCAAGGTCTTCGAGGCCGAGGGCACCGCAACGCGCGTGGTGTCCGTGCCGTCCATGGACTGGTTCATGGAGCAGGGCGACGACTACATCGACGAGGTGCTCCCGCGCGAGGTGAAGGCCCGCGTGTCGGTCGAGGCCGGTGTCTCAATGCCGTGGTTCCGCTTCCTCGGTGAGCACGGTCGCGCCGTCTCGCTGGAGCACTTCGGTGCCTCCGCACCGGGCGCCGAGCTGTTCGAGCGCTTTGGTTTCACCACCGACAACGTGGTGCGCGTCGCACGCGAGACGCTCGACTGCGTGGCCAACAACCGCACCGTCCCGACCAGCGAGCGCGTCGGCGATACCGAGTCCGAACCAACCCGCGGCGACGGCAAGTAACTGCCGCACGAAAGGAACCGAACACCACATGACCGCGATCGATGATCTCTACCAGCTAGGCACCTCCACCTGGCTCGACGACCTCTCCCGCGAGCGCATCACGACCGGCAACTTGGCGCAGGTCAAGCGCGACAAGTCCATCGTCGGCGTAACCACCAACCCGGCAATCTTCGCAGGTGCCATGTCTGCCGGCAACGCCTACGACGAGCAGCTCGCCACGCTTCGCAAGGAAAGCTCGCTTGCCGACGCAGCGGTGTACGCCATGAGCGTCAAAGATGTCCAAGACGCCTGCGACGAATTCCGCGACACTTTCGAGCGCACCGGGGGCAAGGACGGCCGCGTGTCCATCGAGGTCGACCCCCGATACGCCGCCGACGAGGAGAAAACCGTTGCCCAAGCAGCGGAACTGTGGAAGCTTGTCGGCCGCGAGAACGCGATGATCAAGATCCCGGCGACCGACGAGTCGCTGCCGGCGATCACCGCCTCCCTCGCCGAGGGCATTTCCGTCAACGTCACCCTCATCTTCTCTGTGGAGCGCTACCGCCAGGTGATCGAGGCCTACAAACGCGGCATCGCCGAGGCGGCCAAGAACGGCCACGACGTGTCGAGCATTCACTCGGTTGCGTCCTTCTTCATCTCCCGCATGGATACCGAGGTGGACAAGCGCCTGGACGCCATCGGCACCGATGAGGCACTGGCGCTGAAAGGCAAGGCGGGTATCGCGAACGCCCGGTTGGCGTACCAGCTCTTCCTCGACGAGTTCTCGGACACCGCCATGACCGAACTCCCAGCCGGTGCGAACAAGCAGCGCCCGCTGTGGGCGTCCACCGGCGTGAAGAACCCCGACTACCCCGCCGACATGTACGTCGTGGAACTGGCGGGCCCGGATACGGTGAACACCATGCCGGAGGCGACGATCGACGCCGCTATCGCCGGCGACCGTGTCGGCGGCGACACCCTGACGGGCACCGCCGAGGCTTCGCAGGCTATCTTTGACCAGCTCGCCGCCGCCGGTATCGACGTCGAGGACGTTGTGGACGTACTGGAGCGCGAGGGCGTGGAGAAGTTCGTCGACGCGTGGCAGGAACTGCTCGACAACATGGAGGAAAACCTCAAGTGACTCGTCCGAATCCAGCGCCGCTAGCAAACCCGCTCCGCGCCTTGGACGACACCCGCCTGCCCCGCATCGCAGGCCCGTCCGGCATGGTCATCTTCGGCGTGACCGGCGACCTCGCGCGCAAGAAGCTGCTGCCGGCGGTGTACGACCTTGCCAGCCGCGGCTTGCTGCCGGCCGGGTTCACCCTCGTGGGCTTCGGCCGCCGCGAGTGGTCGAAGCAAGACTTCGAGGATTACGTCCGCGAGGCTGTGACGTCGTCCGCCCGCACCACGTTCAACGAGAACGTCTGGGCGCGGCTCGCAGAAGGCATGCACTTCGTCACCGGCGCTTTCGACGACGACGCAGCTTTCGACAAACTCGCTGCCCAGCTGGAGGAGATGGACGCTACACGCGGCACGGGAGGCAACTGGGCGTTTTACCTCTCGGTCCCGCCAGAGCACTTCGCCAACGTCGTCCACCAACTCGACCGCTGCGGCATGGCGGCGCAGGAGGGGGACAACGGCGCGTCGCGGTGGCGCCGCGTCATCATCGAGAAGCCGTTCGGACACGACCGGGAATCGGCCGTCGAGCTTAACTCGGTGGTCAACTCGGTCTTTCCTGAGAACGCGGTCTTCCGCATCGACCACTACCTGGGCAAGGAAACGGTGCAGAACATCCTCGCCCTGCGGTTCTCCAACGAGATGTTCGAGCCGGTGTGGAACGCCCACTACATCGACCACGTGCAGATCACCATGGCAGAGGACATCGGCCTCGGCGGGCGCGCGGGTTACTACGACGGTATCGGGGCCGCGCGCGACGTGATCCAGAACCACCTCATCCAACTGCTCGCGCTGGTGGCGATGGAGGAGCCGACGTCGTTTTCCCCGCGGCGTCTCAAAGCAGAAAAGCTCAAGGTGCTTCGGGCGACCTTTCCCGTCGAACCGTTCTCCGAGACCACCGCGCGGGGCCAATACACTGCCGGGTGGCAGGGCTCCGAGCACGTGGTGGGTTTAAGGGAGGAAGAGGGCTTCGACCCGGAATCCACCACAGAGACGTTCGCGGCCTGCACGCTGCAGATCAACTCGCGGCGCTGGGCTGGCGTGCCGTTCTACCTGCGCACCGGCAAGCGCCTCGGTCGCCGCGTGACGGAGATCGCGCTGGTGTTCAAGCGCCCGCCCTACCAGCCTTTCACCGAGGGCCAAACAGATCTCCTCACCAACAACGCCGTAGTGATCCGGATCCAGCCGGACGAGGGCGTGCTCATGCGCTTCGGCTCCAAGGTGCCCGGATCAACCTTCGAGGTCCGCGACGTGAACATGGACTTTTCGTACTCCGAGGCGTTCACCGAGCAGTCGCCGGAGGCGTACGAGCGGCTCATCCTCGACGCGCTGTTGGACGAGTCGAGCCTCTTCCCCACCAACGACGAGGTGGAGCGCAGCTGGGAGATCCTCGACCCAATCCTCAACTTCTGGGCCGACAACGGCCGGCCGGACGAGTACGCCGCGGGGACGTGGGGCCCGAAGTCCGCGCACGACATGCTGGCGAAAGACGGCCGCGAATGGAGGCGCCCGTAAATGATCCTCACCCTGAAGAACACGACCACGCGCGAGATCGCGAACACACTGGTCGCGGCGCGCGAAAACTACTCGCTCGCCACCGGCCGCGTGCTCACGCTTCTCGTAGCCGTGAGGGCAATCGACGACGTCGACGCGATCCTTTCCACCTTGCGCACCGCCACCCGCGAGCATCCCGCTCGCGTCCTGGTGCTGATCATCGGCGATCCGGCAGAGCCAACCTCGCTCGACGCTGAAGTGCTCGTTGCCGCCGACGCCGGCGCATCCGAGGTTGTGGTGATGCGGCTGCGCGGCGAGCTGACGAACCACCTCGACGCGGTGGTGACTCCCCTGCTGCTGCCGGACACCCCGATCGTGGCGTGGTGGCCGACCACGGCCCCGGCGTGCCCCGCGCAGGCGCCGCTGGGCAACATTGCGCAGCGCCGCATCACTAACACCCACCACAACGTGACCGGCAACTCCCTGCTCCGGGTCACAACGGGCTACACCCCGGGTGATTCGGACATGATGTGGTCGCGGATTACGCCGTGGCGCGGAGTGGTCGCCTCGGCGCTGGACCGCTGCCCCGACGCGCAGATCCGCGCGGTGAGGATCACCGGCTGCGCCCAGGACCCGAGCGTGGATGTCGCCGCTGGTTGGCTCGCCTCGGCGTTGAACGTCACCGTGACCAGGGCGTCGTCCGAGCGGCCTGCTGAGGACGCGGCGCAGATCGACCAGGTGACCTTCATCGCCGACATCGGCGAGATCACCGTCGAGGTCGTCGACGCCCACACGGTCAAAGTGTCGGTGCCGGGCAACGCCGACGCCTTTGTCGCGCTCAGCGCCCGCACCGACGCGGAGTCGCTCGCCGAAGAGCTGCGCCACCTCGACTCGGACGCGACCTACGGCAGGGCGCTCGCCGGACTGGCGCAGGTGCAGGAGGCGTAAAGTGCGGATTCTTAGGTTCCCAGAGCTTTCCTCGCTTATCGACGCCACCGCGTCCCGCCTCACCTCCCTCGTCCGCGACATCCAGTCCTCAGCAGACGGCGGCCTCCACGGCGACGGCGTGGCCCGCCTCGTGCTGACCGGCGGCACCGCCGGCATCGCGCTGCTGCGCCGCCTCGCTGAGCCCGAACTGTCGGAGCAGATCGACTGGTCCCGCGTCCACGTTTTCTTCGGCGACGAGCGCAACGTGGCGCCCACGCACCCCGATTCCAACGAAGGGCAGGCTCGCGAGGCGCTGCTGGACCGCGTCGGCATTCCAGCGCGGCACATCCACGGCTACGGCCTTGACGGAGGCCCGATGGACGAGGCGGTCGCGCGCTACGCTGAAACACTCAACGCTGTCGCACCGCAGGGGTTCGACCTGCACTTGCTCGGGATGGGCGGCGAAGGCCACATCAACTCGCTGTTCCCTCACACCGACGCCGTGCGCGAGCGCGACCTTATTGTCATCGCTGTCTCCGACTCCCCGAAGCCGCCTGCCGAGCGGGCGACGTTGACCCTGCCCGCGGTTGCGCGCGCCGAGTGCGTCTGGTTCCTCGTCTCCGGCCAGGAGAAGTCGGAAGCGGCGGCAGCGCTGGCTACCGGAGCCGATCCTGAGGAATGGCCCGCCGCCGGCGCCAAGGGTACAGCCGAAACAGTGCTCTATGTCACCGAGGACGCGGCTCCTCCCCAGTCGTAACTGGACAAACAAAAAGCTTCCCGCATGGTGCGGGAAGCTTTTTACTGTGCATACCGTCTACTACGGCGTGACCGGCGCGGCGTACGTCTGGATCAGGTTCAGCGCGATGATGCACGCGATCCAAATAATCGCCAGCACCACCGTCACGCGGTCCAGGTTGCGCTCGACCGTGGTCGAGCCGGACAAGTTCGCCTGCACGCCGCCGCCGAAGAGGCTGGACAAGCCGCCGCCCTTGCCCTTGTGCAGCAGGACAAAGATCGTCATCAGGATCGAGGAGATGACCAGCACGATCTGAAGCGCGAGCGCCATGCGGTTGAACCTTCCTAGGTTGGAGACCGTTAGTGTCTAACTTTGGCCAGCCTACACCACCGCCGCCCGCCCCTAGGAATCAGACACGGCTACTGAACCGCTTGCGCTGCGGCGGCCGCGAGCTTGGCAAAGTCATGGCCGTCAAGCGAAGCGCCGCCGACAAGGCCGCCGTCTACATCGGGCTCGCCGATGATCTCGGCGACAGTGTCGACCTTCACCGAGCCGCCGTAGAGGATGCGGATACTGTTTGCGGTGTCCTCGTCTGCCAACTCGCGCACCAGCCCGCGGATAGCGCGGCACACTTCTTGCGCGTCGCCGGCGGAGGCTACCTTGCCGGTGCCGATTGCCCACACCGGCTCGTAGGCGATCACAGTTCGGGCGAGCTCTTCTGCGCTCAGGCCCGCCAGCGACGCGCGGGTCTGCTCCACCACGTAGTCCACGTGCTCGCCGGCCTCGCGCACCTGAAGCGGCTCGCCCACGCACACGATCGGGTGGATGTTGTGCTCGAGCGCCTTCTTGGCTTTCGCGGCGACCAGCTCGTTGTTCTCTGCGTGGTACTCGCGGCGCTCGGAGTGGCCGACAACCACCCAGGTGCAGCCGAGACGCTCGAGCATGGCGGCCGAGATCTCGCCGGTGTAGGCGCCGTTGTCGTGCGCGGAGACGTCCTGCGCACCGAAAGTGATCTGCAGTTTGTCCCCCTGAACCAGCGTCTGGATGGAGCGCAGATCGGTAAACGGGACGGTCAAGGCGACATCGACAAACTCGTAGCCGTCCTTCGGGAAGGCGAACGCGAGCTTCTGCGCGCTCTGGATTGCCTCGAGGTGGTCGTGGTTCATCTTCCAGTTGCCCGCGATGAGCGGTTTGCGTGCCATGGTGATCCTTCCTAGTCGGTCAGTACAGCAACACCCGGCAGCTCCTTACCCTCGATCAGCTCGAGGGAGGCGCCGCCGCCGGTGGAAATGTGCGAGAAGCCGTCTTCGTCGAGTCCGAGGGTGCGCACCGAGGCGGCCGAGTCCCCGCCGCCGACGACGGTGAACGAACCGTTGTCCTCGGTCGCGGCGATCATCGCCTCGGCGACGGCCTTCGTTCCGTCGGCGAAGTTCTCGAACTCGAACACACCCATCGGACCGTTCCAGAACACGGTCTTCGAGTCCTTGATCGCCTCGGCGTACGCGGTCGCGGACTCAGGTCCGATGTCGAGGCCCATCCAGCCCTCAGGGATTGCGTCGAGGCCGACAACCTTCTTCTCTGCGTCCTTGGAGAACTCAGGTGCCGCAGCGACGTCGGTGGGCAGCAGCAGTTTGTCGCCGTAGCGGGCGATGAGATCCTTGCAGGTGTCGACCATGTCTTCCTGCAGCAAGGAGTTCTGCACGTTGTGGCCCTGGGCCGCGAGGAAGGTAAAGCACATGCCGCCGCCGATGATGACCTTGTCGGCCTTCTCGGCCAGCGCCTCAATGACACCGAGCTTGTCGGAGACCTTCGAACCGCCGAGCACGACAACATACGGGTGCTCCGGGTTGTCCTTCACGGACGAGAGGGTTTCGACCTCTTTCTCCACGAGGTAGCCGGCGTAGGCGGGCAACTGCTTCGCCACGTCGTAGACGGAGGTCTGTGCGCGGTGCACCACACCGAAACCGTCAGAGACGAACGCGCCGTTGTCGGCGGCCAGGGCGGCGAGCTCGGACGCGAACTCGGCGCGCTCGGCCTCGTCCTTGGAGGTTTCACGCGGGTCGAAGCGGACGTTCTCGAGCAGGAGGATTTCGCCCTCGGTCAGGCCGTTGGCGCGCTCGTGCGCGTCCTCGCCGGAAACGTCGCCTGCCAGGGGCACGAACTGGCCGAGACGCTCGGACAGAGCCTCGGCGACCGGGGACAGGGAGTATTTGTCGTTCACTTCACCTTTGGGGCGGCCGAGGTGGGCCATGACGATGACCTTCGCTCCGTCGTCAAGCAATGCCTTCAAGGTCGGAATGGAGGCGTCGATGCGCCCTGCGTCGGTGATGTTGCCCTCGTCGTCGAGCGGGACGTTGAAGTCGGAGCGCACGAGCACGTGGCGGCCGTCGACACCTTCCTCCAACAGCTGCGCAAGCGTTTTGGTGGCCATGAAAATCTCCTCAGTAATTCTCCGTGTTATGAAAACGGGCCCGCAGCCACGCCGCGAGCCCCCTTTGTTGACAACTGTGTTGCGGTTACAGCTTATCCGCGACGAACTTGGTCAGGCGGATGTACTGGGAGGTGTAGGACCACTCGTTGTCGTACCACGAGATGACCTTGACCAAGTTGCCATCGATAACGCGGGTCATACCTGCGTCGAAGATCGCGCCGTGCGTATTAGCGATGATGTCGGAGGACACGATCGGATCTTCGGTGTACTCCAGCGCCACGCCCAGGACCTCGTCCTGCACGGCGTTCTTGACCGCCTGGTTAACCTCCTCCACCGTGACGTCCTTGTTCAGAGTGACGGCGAGGTCGGTGGCGGAGCCCGTGATCGTCGGCACGCGCATGGCGAAGCCGTCGAGCTTGCCCTCCAGGTTCGGCAGCACCAGCGCGACAGCCTTGGCAGCGCCGGTGGTGGTCGGCACGATGTTCTGAGCTGCGGCGCGGGCGCGGCGCAGGTCCTTGTGCGGCGCGTCCTGGATGCGCTGGTCGCCGGTGTAGGCGTGGATGGTGGTCATCAGACCAGACTGGATGCCGAACGCCTCATCGAGCACCTTGGCCACAGGGGCCAGGGAGTTGGTGGTGCAGGAGGCGGCGGAGATGATGTTCTGCTCGCCGGTGTAATCGGTGTGGTTCACACCCCACACGTACGTGCCGTCGACGTGCTTGCCCGGTGCAGAAATGATGACCTTCTTCGCGCCCGCGTCGAGGTGCGCCTTAGCATCGTTCGCGTCGGTGAAGCGACCAGTGCAGTCGAGCACGATATCCACACCTGCCTCGCCCCATGCGAGGTTCGCCGGGTCCTTCTCAGCAGTGACCTCGATGCGGCGGCCGTCAACGGTGATGGATTCCTCGTCGTACGACACCTCGCGGCCGAGCTGACCGTACGTGGTGTCGTATTTCAGCAGGTGGGCAAGCGTCTCGTTGTCGGTCAGGTCGTTGATCTTGACCACTTCGAGGTCGCCGGCATACTCGTCCAAGATGATGCGGAACGCGGAGCGGCCGATACGACCGAAACCGTTGATGCCAATGCGGGTAGTCATGCCTTCAATCTCCTCTGGGTTGAATATTCGTTGACTCGTTGGACCCACCGCGGCGCATCTCGTTGGCAGTGTTTGCCTAGGCGCTAACGGCGCTCACGATGGCCCGTCACAACCCAGTGTAACCAGCTGGCCCCGCAGCTGCAGGGGCAAATTGGAGGGTGATCTGTCTAACGCTAATCCGCGCCGCCGCTGCCGTTGGCGGCCTCGGCTGCCGCGGCGGAGGTGTCCGGAAGATCGAGTTCGCTGGCGCGCTTATCGGCCAGGGACAGCAGACGGCGGATGCGGCCCGCCACGGCGTCTTTGGTCATCTGCGGGTCAGCTAACCGGCCCAACTCCTCGAGCGACGCGTGCCGGTGCTCGACTCGCAGGTAGCCTGCCTCAGCCAAATGCTCCGGTACGTCGTCGCCGAGAATTTCAAGCGCACGCTCGACGCGAAGCGCAGCCGTCGCCGCGGCTTGCGCCGAGCGGCGCGTGTTCGCGTCGTCGAAGGTGGCGAGGCGCTGGCCCGTCTTCGCGGTTTGTTGCCGGGTGACCCGCTTTTCGTCCCACTCCAAGCGGCTGCGCTGCGCGCCCATTCGGGTCAGCAGTACACCGATGGTCTCGCCGTCGCGAATAAAGACGCGCTCGGTGCCGCGTGTTTCGCGGGTCTTCGCCGCGACCCCCATGCGCCGAGCGAGGCCGACAAGAGCGAGCGCGGCTTCCTGCCCGGGGCACGCTACGTCGAGCGAAGCCGTGCGACCTGGCTCGGTTAAGGAACCCCGGGCGAGGAACGCGCCGCGCCACGCGGCCTCCACCGCCGCCATAGATCCGGAAATGACCTGACGTGGCATACCTACGACGGGGTGGCCGGACGGGGTAACGAGTTTCAGCCGGCGGATCACGTCGTCGGTGCGGCTGTCCACGATGACGTGGTGGCGGGTTTCGCGGCTCGCGCTGCCGGGCTCGACGGTTTCAATCCGGCATGGCGTCTCGCAGGTTTCCTCGAGCAGGGCACCGAGAAGGTCGGCGACGGCGCGCTCAGCGAAGTTGCACACCAGCGCAAGGCCGCGGGGGGTGGATTCGTAGGCGCCGGCAAAGCGGATGAGCGCGGTTGCTTCTGCCGCGCGGGCTTCAGCGGAGGTCCGCCTCACGCCCAGAAGCTCATCTTTCACCTTTGCGGTCAGCGCCACCGTCGGATCCTTTCCCCTTCACAATTGCCGTCGAGACAGTCTAGCTTGCCTGCAAAACCTCGAGCAGCGCGGTGGCGAGCTTCTCCGGATCGTGCCTGTTCAGCCCTCGGCCGTCGGCGTCGGCTTCCCGCACCTCGCAGAAGCAGATTTCCGCGCCCGCCACCGCAGCCGCGCGGCGCAGGTTGTCGCGCTCGCCCTCGGTCAAGCTCAACGTGCTATCGGCGATGAAGTAGTCGACGCGCAGCTCAGGCGCGTGGCGCTCAAAGACGTGCAGGTGGCGCTCAGTAGTGAAACCAGGCGTCTCCCCCGCCTCAGGCGAGAGGTTCAGAAGCACCGCGACCTTCGCGTCCGTCTCGTTCAGCGCTGTCACAATCTCAGGAACGAGCAGGTGCGGGATCACCGACGAAAACCAGGAACCGGGCCCGATGGTGACCAGATCGGCGTTGCGGATCGCAGCGACCGCGTCTGGGGAGGCCACCGGCTTATCGGGCAGCACGCGCACCCGGCGCACTGTGCCGGGGGTCGTGGCGACGGCGACTTGCCCGCGCACGGAGCGCAGCACCCTCGGGTCGTCATCAAGACCCGCGACGTCAGCTTCAATCTCGAGCGGTGTCGGGCACACAGGGATGACGCGGCCGACGGATCCAGTCCAACCCGCTACCACGTCGAGGGCAGCTTGCATCGACCCCAGCTGTTCGTTGAGGCCGGCGAGAATCAGGTTTCCCACTGCGTGGCCCGCCATCGCGCCGTGACCGCCGAAGCGGTGCTGCAACGTGTCGCGCCAAAGATCTCCGTCGCCGTTCGCCGCGGTGAGCGAGGCCAGCGCCATGCGCAGGTCTCCCGGCGGCACGATGTCCATTTCGCGGCGCAAACGGCCTGAAGAGCCGCCGTCGTCGGCGACGGTCACGATTGCGTCGATCGTGGTTGCGTTCGCGAGACGGGCAGCTTGGAGGGTTTGGTAAAGACCGTGCCCGCCGCCGAGGCAGGCAATGTGGAACGAAGACACGAGTGAATGTACCGCCTTTAGTGCCGCTCGAGGTCGCGGTGGATCACGCTGACATCCACATCGCCCCGCTGACGGAGCCTGCGCCCGATCGCTTCGGATACGGCCACCGACCGGTGGTGCCCGCCGGTGCAGCCCACGCCGACAGTGATGAAGTCCTTGCCCTCGCGGCGGTACCCCGCCAGAGTGCTGCTGAGCAAATCGACGAAGTTGTCGACGTATTCCTTCGCGCCCGGCTGCGTGAGCACGTACTGCGCCACCTGCTCATCCACGCCGCGGTAATCGCGCAGTTCCTCAATCCAGTACGGGTTGGGGAGGAACCGGACGTCGAGCACGATGTCCGCGTCGCGCGGGGAGCCGTGCTTGAAGCCGAACGACTCGACGGTGACGTGCTGGCGACCGACAGGCAACTCGCCGACTGAAGCCTCCACCGCGCGGCGCAAATCGTGCACCGACAGGTTGGTGGTGTCGATGATGATGTCGGATTGCGCGCGAAGGGTCTCCAGCAGCTCGCGCTCGCGGGCAATGCCGGTCTCGAGCGTGGCGTTGCCCTGCAACGGGTGCGTGCGCCGCACCGAGTCGAAGCGGCGTATCAGCACATCGTCGCGCGCCTCGAGGAAGAGCACGAACGGCGTGTAGCCGCGTTCCTTGATGCCGTCGATGGTCTGCATGAGCGAGCCGTTGAACACGTCAGCGCGCACGTCGGTGACCACAGCGAGCCGGTCGACAGGCGAATCGTCCGCCGCAGCGAGGTCGATCAGCTCGAGAATCAGTTGCGGCGGCAAATTCTGGGAGACGAAGTAACCCTTGTCCTCGAAAACTTTCGCCGCCGTAGACAGGCCGCCACCGGAAAGTCCCGTGATGATCACCGGTCGTATCTGATCGCGCATGAAAAATATAGTAGTGGAAAACGACTTGTGGATCTTAAGTGCGCAAGTGGTCGAAAATCGTCTGGGCGAGCTTTGGCCCGACGCCCTTGACCTCCTGCAGCTCCTCCACGCTCGCTTCCTTCATCTTCTTCACCGAGCCGAAGTGCTTGACCAAGTCGGAGCGGCGAGCGGGCCCGAGACCCGGCACCCCATCGAGGGCGGAGGCGCGCATCCGCTTGGAGCGCTGCTGGCGGTGGTAGGTAATAGCGAAACGGTGCGCCTCGTCGCGAATCTGCTGGAGCAAGTACATGCCCTCGGAGTTGCGGGGCAGGATCAGCGGCTCGTCGTCGTGCGGCACCCACACCTCTTCAAGGCGCTTGGCAAGCCCGATGAGCTGCACGTCGACAATGCCGAGCTCGTCGAACACCGCTTGCGCGGCGTTGACCTGAGGCTTGCCGCCGTCGACGATGAACAGCTGCGGCGGGTACGCGAAGCGGCGCGAGGACGATTGGCTGCCGGTAGTCTCGACGTCGGCGTCTTCCTCGTCGGTGAACGTCTGCTCCGCGGCCATCTCGTCGGGGTTAGCCAACTTGTCCTCGTTGTAGCGCTTAAATCGGCGGCGGGTGACCTCGGCGATGGAGCCGACGTCGTTCGAATGGCCGTCGCCCGCGGCTTCCTTAATGCGGTAGCGGCGGTAGTCGTTCTTCTTCGGCAGGCCGTCCTCGAACACGACCAGCGAGGCGACGACATCGGTGCCCTGGATGTGCGAAATGTCGGTGCACTCGATGCGCAGCGGCGCCTCGTCCATCATCAGCGCGTCCTGGATGTCTTGCAGCGCCTGCGAGCGCGCGGTGAGATCTCCCACACGCTTCAGCTTGTGTTGGTGCAGCGCCTCGGCCGCGTTCTTGTGCACCGTTTCCATCAGCGCGCGCTTATCGCCGCGCTGCGGCACCCGCACCTCCACCGGCCCGCCGCGGAGCTTGCCCAGCAGCGATTCAACATCGTCGAGCTCCGCGGGCAGGACCTCGACGAGGATGTCGCGGGGCACAGGCATCGGAGGCTGCACCTTGGCGCGCGATTCCTGGTCCACCCCGCGGCGGCGCACCTTCTGCGCTTCGATGCGCTTATCTTCCTCTTCTTCCTGGGCGGCGCGCTCGACGGCGTCGGAATAGTACTGCACGAGGAAGTTCTGCATGAGGGTCGGCAGCGCTGGGTCCTTCTGGCCTTCCTCCAGACGCTCGAGCGAGCCAGGCTCGTCACCGGTCTTCTCCACCACCCAGCCGCGCTGGGAACGGATCCTGCCGTCGCGGACGGTGAAGATCTGCACGGCCGCTTCCAGCTCGTCTGAAGCGAACGCAATCACGTCAGCGTCGGTGTCCTGGCCCAGCACAACCGTCTGGCGCTCCATCACTTTGTTGACTGCGCCGAGGTCGTCTCGCAGCCGCGCGGCCTTCTCAAACTCGAGGTTCTCCGCCGCCTCGTTCATTTGGGCGGTGATGCCCTTGACCAGAGCGTCCGTGCGCCCAGACATGAACCCCATGAATCCTTGGACGATTTCGTCGTACTCGGATTCCGTCACTCTCCCGACGCACGGCGCCGAGCATTTGTCGATGTAGCCCAAAAGGCACGGCCGGCCCAGCTGTTCGTGGCGGTTGAACACGCCGTTCGAGCACGTGCGGATCGGAAATACCCTGGTGAGCAGGTCGAGTGTTTCGCGCACCGCCCAAGCGTGGGAAAACGGGCCGAAGTAGCGCACCCCCTTGCGCTTCGGTCCGCGGTAGAAGAACGCCCGCGGATAGCGCTCCTTCACGCTGACCGCGAGCATGGGGTACGTCTTGTCGTCGCGGTACATGACGTTGAACCACGGGTCGAAGCGCTTGATCCACGTGTACTCCAGCTGGAGCGCCTCAACCTCGGAACTGACAACGGTCCACTCCACCGACGCGGCGGTAAACACCATCTGCCGGGTGCGCGGGTGCAGCGTCTGCGGCGGCTGGAAGTAGTTGTTCAGCCTGGCTCGCAGGCTTTTCGCCTTACCCACGTAGACGACTCTGCCGTTGGCGTCGCGGAACTTGTACACCCCGGGCTCAGTCGGAATGGTTCCTGGTGCTGGCCGGTAATCTTTCGGGTTTGCCACTGTGCGCTGGTGCTTCGTCCTAATCTTCTGGCATGTACTTCGCCTCGAGCACGCGGAAGTCCTCGACGGCCTGAATGGCGCGTTCCTTATCCCCCGCCTGAATCGCCCACAGCGGGACGTACTCGAAGTCTGGCAACTCGAGGCGCGCCATCCGCGAGCCCTTGGGGAAGTTCAGTCCGTACACCAGGACCCACGGGTAGAAGCGGGTGCCGATGATGTTGACCACCTGCACGCCGTCCGCGTTGGCTCGCACCCGCGGCCGAGTCAGCGCCACCCACGACAGCGCGGAAATGATCAGCCCCACACCGACGAACGCGAACTGGTCGAGACTGGTGAGCGTAACGCCCGTGAACTCGGCGTTCACTACGGCAGCCATAAAGATGTGCACCGCCATGACGACGACGATCCACACCGCGGCGACGCGCTTCAGGTGCGAAGAGCGCACCTCGTACTCCCACGGCTTGTCCGTGGTTGCCGCGTGCGGGTCGAGCGCGGTGAGGTAGGCAAGCTCCCGGTCCTCCAGTTGGCTTTGGTGCGATGCTTTTCCGCTCACGTCTACCCGCTTCCCTTCGCCGCCTTGTTGACGGCGCCTTCATGTTGGTTGTGTGGTGATCCTAGCCCTTCAGCGGCAAGGAGCGAACTTTGCGCAGCTCCACCGCCGCGCCGAGGGCGGCGCGGACGGCATCCGCACCCTTGTCCTCCTTGGCGTCCTCGCCGCCGGCGCGCTCGATCGCCTGGTCCTCCTCCTCGACGGTGAGCACACCGTTGCCCACGGGGGTCGCCTCGTCCAGGGCGACGCGGGTGAGCCCGGCGGTGACGGAGTCGCACACGTACTCGAAGTGCGCGGTCTCGCCGCGAATCACGCAACCGAGCGCAACCACCGCGTCGTAGCGGCGGGCGCAAGCCTGCACGACAACCGGCAGCTCAAGCGCGCCGTCGACGAAGTAAGTGTCCGCCTTTACCCCGAGGCCGCGGGCAGTCTCCAAGGCGCGCTGCGTCATCTGCTCGACAACGCCCGCGTTCCAACGGGTAGCCACAACTGCCAGGGTGAGTCCTTCGGCCCGTAACTGGTACTCCTCAGGTGCTCCGGTGGACGACATGTTTTTGCTCCTTCGCGTCGGCGTTTGATGCTTCGAGTGTATGAGAGCAGTCTATGCGTTCGCCTCAGGGTGCTCGGCGAGCCACTCGCCCACTGCGGGAAGATCGTGTCCCATCCGGTCGCGCTTGGTGCGCAGGTAGCGGATGTTCTCGTGCGACGGCGCCACTTCGATGCGCACTCGGCCGCTGATGCGCGGCCCTGCACCGTCGAGCGCGGCCACCTTGTCAGGGTTGTTCGTCATGAGCTGGGCGGAAACGAGGCCGAGGTCGGTGAGGATGTGGGCGGCGGTGGTGTACTCGCGGGCGTCGGCAAGCAGCCCTTGCTCGAGGTTGGCGTCGACGGTGTCGAAACCTTGGTCCTGCAGCCGGTACGCCTCCAGCTTGGGCAAAAGCCCGATACCCCGGCCTTCGTGGCCGCGCATGTAGATCAGCACGCCGCGGCCGGCGTTGTGGATGCGCCGCATCGACTCGTGCAGCTGCGGCCCGCAGTCGCAGCGCTTGGAGGCGAAGACGTCGCCGGTAAGGCACTCGGAGTGCACGCGCACCAGCACGTCGTCTTCACCGGCCACGTCGCCGCACACCAGCGCCACGTGCTCCACGCCGTCGATGCCGCTTCGATAGCCGTAGGCGGTGAATTCCCCGAACTCGGTGGGCAGGCGCGCCTCGGTAACGCGGGCGACCAGTTGCTCCGTGCGCTTGCGGTAGGCGATGAGCTGCTCGATGGAGATCATCTTCAACCCGTGGGTGTCGGCAAAACGACGCAGCTCGTCGAAGCGGGCCATGTCGCAGGGGTCATCCTCCGAAACGATCTCGCACAAGGCACCAACCGGCCGGCACCCCGCCATCCGCGCCAAGTCCACCGCCGCCTCAGTGTGCCCGTCGCGGGTCAGCACGCCGCCTTCGCGGGCGCGCAGCGGCACCACGTGGCCGGGGCGGGTGAAGTCGGCCGGGACCGATTGGGCGTCGGCGAGGCGGCGGATCGTCTCCGCGCGGGAGGTCGCCGAGATGCCAGTTCCTCCCGTCGCGGCGTCCACGGTCACGGCGTAGGCGGTGCCGCGCACGTCCTCGTTGCGGACCACCATCGGCGGCAGGTCGAGGGCGGTGGCGCGGGCGTCTTCAAGCGAAACGCAGATGTAGCCCGAGGTGTAGCGCACCATGAAGGCAACCAGCTCCGGGGTAGCCTTCTCGGCGGCAAAGATGAGATCGCCCTCGTTCTCGCGGTCCTCGTTGTCCACCACGACAACGGCCTCGCCGCGGGCAACGGCCGCGACCGCCTCTTCTACTGGATCCAAACGGTTAAGACGGTCGGGGTTGCTCATACGGCGCAATGTTAGCCCCGCACCATTTTCTCGACGTACTTGGCCACGATGTCCACCTCGAGGTTGACGGTGTCCCCCTCGCGGAGCTTGCCGGCGGTGGTTGCGGCGAGGGTGGTAGGGATGAGCGAGACTTCGAACCAGCCCTCGCCGACAGCCGACACCGTGAGGGATGTGCCGTTGACGGCGATGGAGCCCTTCTCCACCACGTAGCGCTCGAGCGGAGCCGGCAGCGAGAAGCGGAACACCTCCCAGTTATCCGACGGGGTTCGAGCAACCAGCCGCGCAGTTGCGTCAACATGCCCCTGGACGATGTGGCCGCCCATGCGCTGGCCCGCCGCAAGCGCTCGCTCCAGGTTCACCGCAGAACCCACCTCGTACTCTCCGATGCGGGAGCGGTTCAGACTCTCGCGCATCACGTCCGCGCAAAACGCGGTGTCTGCGAGCTCAACCACCGTCAGGCACACACCGTCGACGGCGATGGAGTCGCCCGGCTGCGCATCGGAGGTGACCAGCGGCGCATCCACGGTCAAGCGCACCGCGTCACCGAGCGCTTCCAGCTTGACGACGCTCCCCTGCTCCTCCACCAACCCAGTAAACATTTTCGTCTCACGCCTTCCTTTTCATCTCAAAGATCACGTCGTCGCCTAAAAGCATGGTGCGCACCGGTTGAAAGCGGCGGGCATCTGCAAGGGTTTGCGCCACCGGTCCCGCCAGCACCCCGCGGCCCGCGCCCAAAAACGCCGGCGCGATGTGAGCCTGGACCATGTCCACCAAATCAGCAGCGAGGAAACTGTGCGCTAAGTGCGCCCCACCCTCGAGCAGGACGTCGCGGGCGCCGGTCTCCCACAGCGCGCTCAGGGCCTTATGCGGGGTGGCGTAGCACTCGTAACCGCCCGGCACCTCGCCTGCGGCGGCGCGCGAGCCGATCACTACCCTGCGCGGCTGCCGGTCGTAAAGCGTGCCGTCCGGTTTCCGGGCGGTCAGCTTGGGTTTGTCGGCGAGCGCTGTGCCCGATCCCACGATGATCGCGTCGCGGGTCGCGCGGTCCTCGTGCACCCACACGCGCGCCTTGTCGCCTGTGATCCACTGGCTGGTGCCGTCGGCGGCGGCGGTGAAACCGTCCGCGGTGGCCGCGTACTTCCACGTCACCGCCGGCCTGCCGAGACGCACCGAGGTAAGCCACGGCTCGAGCGCGCCGACTGCGATAGGCAGGTGCGTCACCTTGACACCGTTCTCGCGCAGGTGTTGCGCGCCCCCGGCGGCCTGCGGGTTCGGGTCTGCCGTGAGATACACCACCTCGGCCACGCCCGCGCGCACGAGCGCCTCCGCGCACGGCCCAGTGCGGCCGGTGTGGTTGCAGGGTTCCAGCGTCACAACCGCCGTCGCTGAACGGGCGCGTTCGCCCGCCGCGCGCAGCGCCACGACCTCGGCGTGCGCGCCGCCGGCGGGTTCGGTGGCGCCGCTTGCGATGGGGTTGCCGTGGGCGTCGATAAGCATGCAGCCCACAGGCGGATTGGGCGACGTGGTGCCGCGGACCGACTCGCCCGCCTGGATCGCGGCGGATGCGGCCTCGGCGAGGCGGCTAGGAAGCACGTGCCTCACGCGCGAGCGCGCGCAGCCGCTCCACGGCCTCGGCCGGGTTGTCGGCGCCGAACACCGCGCTGCCGGCAACGAACGCGTCCACACCCGCCGCAGCCGCCTCGGCGATCGTCTCGCTCGAAATGCCGCCGTCGATGCCGATAACGGTGTCAAGGCCCTGCTCCGCGATTGCGTCCCGGAGCTGCACCACCTTGCCCAGCACCTCCGGCATGAACTTCTGCCCGCCGAAGCCAGGCTCAACGCTCATCACCATGACCTCGTCGAAGTGCTCGAGGCTGTCCAGGTACGGCTCAACCGGCGTGCCGGGTTTGACGGCGAACCCGGCCTGCACGCCGAGGTCCTTGCATTGGCGCGCCGCGGCCACGTGGTCACCCACCGCCTCGACGTGGAACACCATCCGGTCTCCGCCAGCCAGTGCGTAGGTCTTGAACCACCTCTCCGGGTCCTCGATCATCAAGTGCATGTCCAAGAACTGCTCGGTGACCGCGTTGACCGCGTTGGTCACATCGGGCCCGAACGACAAGTTGGGCACGAAGTGGCCGTCCATGATGTCGACGTGAATCAGGTCGGCGTTGGCAACTTTTCGCACGTCGTCGCCGAGCGCGGCGTAGTCGGCTGCGAGAATCGACGGGGCGATGTAGATCATGGTGCTTAGGGTAGCTTCCTCAAAACGGCGAAGAACATCGCGTCGGTGCCGTGCCGGTGCGGCCACATTTGCACGCTTTTGTGCTCGCCGACGTCCTCCATACCCCCGGCGAACTGGTGGGCGTCGAGCTCCTCGACCTGCCCAAGGGCAAGTTGCTTGTCGACGATCCCCCGCGTCTCCCGCACATCCGGACTGCACGTCGAGTACACAATCACCCCACCCGGGCGCGTCAGGCGCACCGCCGAGGCCAAAAGTTCCGACTGCAGTGTGTTGAGTTCGGCGATGTCGCGCTCCGTCTTTATCCAGCGCGCCTCCGGGCGGCGCCGCAGCGCTCCGAGCCCGGAACACGGCGCGTCCACCAGCACGCGGTCGAAGCTCGCCTTTTCTAACCCGGGGTCGCGCCCGTCCGCCACGGTGACCTTGACCGGGAGGTCGCCGACCGCCTTTCGGATGAGCTCAGCGCGGTGCGGCGCGACCTCAACCGCGGTGACCCGCGCGCCGTCGATCGAGGCGATTGAGCCGATTAGTGCGGCCTTGCCGCCCGGGCCCGCGCACAGGTCGAGCCACCGGCCTTGATCGCCCTCGACCGGCACCTCAGCCAGTGCGCGGGCGATGAGCTGGGAACCTTCGTCCTGCACACCGGCGAGGCCCTCGCGCACCTCCTGTAACTGGCCTGGGTCACCTTCGGGCAGGTAGACCGCGTACGGGGAGTACTTGCCCTCTTCACCGCCGGTGGTCAACGCGAGCTCCTCGGCTGTGATCTCGCCGGGGCGCGCCACGAGGTGGACGATGGGGCGCTCCGAGTCTGCCTTCAGCGCGGCGTCCAGCTCAGCGACTGCGCTTTCGCCCAGCGCGGCTGCGAAGCTGGCGGCAACCCAGTCGGGGTGAGCGTGGTTGTGGTCGAACTTCTCCAACCACTGCGCCGCCGGAGTGCGCGCGATGGATCGCAGCACGCCGTTAGCGAAGCCTTTGGCCTTCTCTTGGTTCGCCGCCTCCACCAAGCGCACCGAGGTGTCGACCGCGGCGTGATCCTCCACGCGGGTGTAGAGCAGCTGGTAGGTACCGAGCCGTAGCGCGGTGAGCACCTCGGCGTTGATATCGTTCACCGGCCGCGACGAGTTCGCTCCAATGACCTCGTCCAGCACGCCCATGGTGCGAAGCGCCCCGTACGTTAGCTCGGTGGCGAACGCGGCGTCGCGGCCCTTGATCTTGCGCTCTTTCAACAGCCCCGGCAGGGTGAGGTTCGCAAATGCCCCGTCGCGGGTGACGCGCAGCATCGTCTCGAAGGCGGCCTCGCGCGGCGCGTCGCCGATCGAAGCCGGGCGCGCCTTCACGCTGTACCGCGTCTGCTGCCTGGGCGTCGTGCGCTTTTCACCGCGAGGTCCCCGCCTGCCGTCTGCTCTCGACCTGAATCCGCCGCTCACTCGAATACCACGCCCTTCTCCGCGTCCTCGGGTTTCATGCCGCGCGCCCAGTCAGCCGCGTTCATCATCTTCTTCCCCGGCGGCTGGACCCGCGTCAGCGCAACGTCTGCGCTGCCGGTGCCCACCAGCACCTGCTTCTTCGACGCGCGCACCTCCCCGGGGGCGAGCTCCGACGTCTCCTGCGCTTCGACGCGCTCGAGTTTCACCCGGTCTCCGCCGAGAGTGGTCCACGCGCCGGGCGCGGGGCTGAACGCGCGCACTACGCGGTCAACTACCCCTGCCGGTTGCTTCCAGTCGACGCGCGCCATCTCGGGCGTGATCTTGCCGGCGTAGGTCCCCTCGGTCGGCTGGGGCGTGTGCGCGGCTGCGCCGCTCGCGAGCTGGTCCATCGCCTCTACGAGCGCGGCGGCCCCTGCTTCGGCGAGACGGCCCAGAAGTTCACCGGAGGTCTCACCCGGTTCAACTTCAGTGCGCAGGGTGTGGATCACGTCCCCGGTGTCTAAGCCTTCATCGATGCGGAAGACCGTGGCGCCGGTGACCTCATCGCCGTGGAGGATCGCGTGCTGCACCGGGGCCGCCCCGCGCCACTGCGGCAAAAGGGAGAAGTGTAGGTTCACCCAGCCGTGCGGCGCAATATCCAGCATGTCCGACGGAATCAAGTTGCCGTAGGCGACAACGGGGATGCAGTCCGGCTCGAGTTCTTTCAAGCGCTCGCGGATCTCCTCGTTGTCTTTCAGCGTATCCGGGGTGAGCACCTCAATCCCGTGCTCGGCGGCGAGCTCCTTCACCGGCGAGGGGTGCAGGCTGCGGCCGCGGCCCTTCCTCGCGTCGGGGCGGGTCAGCACCGCCACTACCTCGTGCTGCGAGTCGATAAGATGGCGCAGCGATGCCGCAGCCGGCTCTGGGGTCCCGGCGAACACTAGGCGCATAGAACGAACGTCTCCTTGTAGTTGCAGCTTTTAAGCTTGGAACCATTCCGCAGCGCGGATCTCGGCCATGGCGGCCTTGCGCTGCGCCGGTTCCATCCGTGTAAGGAACAGTACCCCGTCCAAATGGTCGGTCTCGTGCTGGATGCAGCGCGCCAGTAACCCCGAGGCGCGGATCACCACCGGCCGGCCGAACTCGTCGACGCCGCGCGCGAGCACGTCCTGGTGCCGTGTTACCTCCCCGCGGACGCCGGGGACCGAAAGGCACCCCTCGGAACCGGTCTGGTAGGCCTCGCCGACCGGTTGCCACACGGGGTTGATCAGCACCCCGCGCATGCCCTGGCACCCGTAAACGAACACGCGCTTGGCGACGCCGACCTGGTTGGCGGCCAGCCCGACGCCGCGGGAGGCGTCCATCGTCGCCAACATGTCCCCCGCGAAAGCCCGGATGGACTCGTCGATGCGGTCGACCTCCTGCGCTCGCGTCGTGAGCACGGGGTCGCCGAAGTAGCGCAAACGCAACAATGCCATGCGCCCACGCTAGCCGATGTCAATCGGGTTGACCTGCACCCGCAGGGGCAGATCTACCTTGCGCGCACCCCGGCTGGCCACTCCTGCGCGTAGCGATTTGCCCAGCGCGTCGCGGCCTGCAAGCGGCGAGCGCACCAGCATGCGCTGCGCCGGGCCGTGGGTGTGTGTATCCCACTCCCCCGGCAGCCCCGCGCCGGGGGGCAGGTCGACGGGGCCCAAGAGTTCGGAATGCTCCGGCAGCGTGGTGTGGGCGAAGAAGTCGTCGAGGGCGGCGCGGGGGGCATCGACAAGCGCGACATGCACTGCGGGCGGGAAACGCGCGTCGCGCCGCTGCGCGAGCTCAAGCGCTGCGAAGCCCTCGACATCCCAGCGGATCAGGTGCTGCACCGCGGGGATGGAAGGGTCCGCAACGACGACCACTTCCCCGCCCTCGGAGGCGGGTTGGACAAGTGCCGCGGCCCGCAGCCATGTCGTGAACGTGTCCTCGGTTGCCCGCAGGTCGGGACGCTGCAGCAACGCCCACGTGTCGAGCAGGACTGCCGCCCCGTATCCGGCAGCTTCGCCCGCGACCCGCGGCTCCGCTCCCGGCGTGGCGACGACGATCGCGGGCTTTCGGTCGACCATGTCGCGGATCTTTTCCCCCCACGAACTGATGATGCGGTGCTTCGGAAACGCCCGCCCGAGCTCCTCCGCGGTGCGCTCGGTGCCTAAGACCACGGCGCGCATTTTCTTCGACCCGCACGCCGGGCACACGTGGTGCGGGTCCATGCGTCCGCACCAGCGGCACGCCGGTGCCTGCGCCTCGCCCCCGGCGGGCAGGCCAAGCGGGCCGTTGCACCAGCGGCACCGCGACGGCGCGCGGCACACCCCGCAAGCGAGCGCCTGGATGTAGCCAGTGCGCGGCACCTGGAACAGCACCGGCCGGCCCCGCTCCAGCGCGCGCGACGCAGCTAAAAACGCAGACGACGGCAGGCGGGCCTGGCGGGCGCGGGGGTCGCGCTCCAGCTCGAAGTCGGAGTCGCCTGCGGCGTGGATGCGCGGTGCTCGCGCCCGGACCGTGTCGCGGGGTGCGGTCAGCGAGTGCGCCCACCCGGACTCCACCAGAAGCTGCGCCTCCGCGGTCCGGGCGTAGCCGCCGATGATGACTGAGGTGCGCTCGATCGGCGCGCGGGTGGTGATGACCTCGCGGGCGTGGAAATACGGCTCGCGCGGGTCAACCAGCGAATCGTCGCCGTCGAACATCACCACCGCAAGCCGCAGGTTCTCCAACGGCGCAAAGGCCGCGGAACGGGTACCCACCACAATGCGCGCCTGCCCGTGCAGCACCGAGAGGTAGCGCGAGTAGCGGGCTTGCGGTCCCTGGGAGGCGGTCAGTGTGGTCACCTGCTTCGCGGAGACATGTGCGCGAAGCGCCGCCTCAAGCTGGTCGACGTTACGCTGGTCGGGCACGACGATGAGCGCGGAGCCGCCGTCGATCGCGACTTTGACCGCGAGCGCGGCCAGCGCCTCCGCCCAGCTATCGCCCGGCGCCACCTGCCACGCCGCCCGCGCCACGTTGCCGGCCAGCACGGCGTCGACGAAACTCTCGCCGAAGGTGTAGGCGCTCCACGACGACAGGTCCGGCTCTGAAACCTCGCCGAGCTCGTCCCAGCTGGTGGCCGTGTCCGTCTCCTCGGCCTTGGCGTGGCGCGCCGGGATCGCTGCGCGGTAGAGGTCGGAGCGGGTGGCTGCGTAGCGGTTCGACAGGGCGTCGATAAGCTGCCTGAGCTTTGCCGGCGCCACCACCTCGGGCGAGATAACCCGCTCGATGAACCGCAGCTTGCCCTGGTGCGTGGACTCCGCGGTGCGCTCCAGGACAACCGCGTCCACCAACCGCCCAGCGAAACGGATGCGCACTTTCACCCCGGGTCGCGCCGCAGCTGAATCCGCCTCCGAAACGAGGTAGTCGAAGGTGCGGTCCAGATGCGCGAGCCCGATCAGCGGCAACACCCGCGCGACGGGGTCGGCGGCGCTGGAAGTCGGCATGGCGACGATTCTAAGCCCCCGGTTGGCTAAAGCTCAGACCAAGGCGCATACTCAGTTGCGAATTGTTTTGGAAGTACCTGTCGTACCCATAAGGACTGTCCCCCATGAACCGCGCCGTCCGCGCCACCGTCGCTGCTGTCTGCTCGCTCGCACTGCTCACCCCCGCGTCTCACGCGCTGCCGAGCGTGTCGGACCTGTCGAGCTCCAGCTCACGCGCGACGAACGACGCCTGGTTGCAGGGCTACAACGCGCTGCCTGCCCAGCTGCGCGAGGCCGTGCCGCCGCACCTGCGGCCCGCCCAGCCCGCGCCTCTGCCGGCACCGCCCGCTGAGCCCGAGTACGAGGCCGCGCCGGAGCCCACGCCAGCACCGGACACCTGCGCGAACTGCGTGGCGATCACCTTCGACGACGGCCCGGGAGCCTACACCGGCCGGCTGCTGGACATCCTGGACGAGAAGAACGCCAAGGCGACCTTCTTCGTTGTCGGGCAGAACGCGAACGCCAACCCTGCGCTGATGCGCCGCATGCGCGACAGCGGCCACACGGTTGCCAACCACACGTACAACCACCCAGACCTGAAAAAGCAGTCGGACGCGGCGATTGCGAAACAGCTCGACGACACCAACGCAGCGATCGCGAACACCACGGGTATTAAACCGAAGTGGATGCGCCCGCCGTACGGCTCCTACGACAACCGCACGGTGGCCGAGGCGAAAAGCCGCGGCCAAGCAGTAGCGGTCTGGGACGTTGACACGGCCGACTGGCAACACCGCAATTCTGCGAAGACCTGCAGCATCGCCGTCCAGAACTCCACGCCGGGCTCCATCATCCTGATGCACGATATCCACGCCCCCACCGTCGACGCGGTGCCGTGCGTCATTGACGGGCTGCGCGCCAAGGGTCTGCGCCCTGTCAGTCTTGAATACATGGTGAAACAATCCGAGCCGGGTCGCGTCTACACCCACCGGCCGTAAAGCAGCCAGCCTCACCGCGCCCGCGCGTTGCGGCCGTTACAGTGAGATGCCATGACTACTTCGACAGCGGTATCTGACGACACCGAAAGCGCCGGGCGCACCGGCTGGCGCACGGCGACCCCGTGGGTCATGATCGCCACGTACGTCCTCGCACCGTTGCTGATCATCCCCGCGGCGGGCGAGCAATCCGCGCCCACAGCCGTGATCGCCCTCGTCTTCGGGGCGGCTGCGGTCTTCGGCTTCGTCGACGGGTGGACCTTCCGCTTCACGTGGTCGCTGCCGATTCTCGCCGGAGTCGGTTTCTGGCTGGCGAAGACGCTCTACCTTAACGACGGCACGTTTATCTACCTGCTGGGCTGCGTCGTCATCGCTGCCCTCGCGGGCGCGCTCGGCAGCGCGGCGAACCGCGGGAAGGGCGCACGCGCGTGACCATCGAGACATGGGTGCTCGACCACCCCGAACACGGCCGAATCGAGGTGCGCGCCGGGTTCGACAGCGATTTCCTCGCCCTCGATCCATCCTGGCCGGGCATGACCGACGCAGGCAAGGTGGGCGTGCGCCCGGACGCCGACGCCTCGCTTTCCGCTCGGGCGCGGGCGCGCATGCAGAATCCGCCGATGCGGATGGAGTTTCTTGTCGACGCCGCGGTGCAGCAACAGTACGACGCGGTAGAAAGCGGGCGTTTCCCTCTCTACGGCGAGGGCGCGAAGGAGACGCTTTCACCGACGATATCGCTCGGTGTCGACCGGGAGAAACCCCACCTGAAGATCACAGCGAACGCGTTCAAGGACATCCTCGCCATCGATTACCGCGAGGGCTCCACTGTGGTCGAGTTCGATCCCCCGGCTGGATCCCGCGGCGCGAAACGGCGCGATACCATGGCCTCCAGCTCGCTGAAGCGAACGCTCATCCCCATTGCAGAGGGGCTGGGCAAAGGCGGTTGGGCGCTCGCGGTGGTCCTGCTCGGCCCGCTGGTAGGCAGGCTCTTAAATTGGCTGCTGGGCTTCCTGCCCGACTGGCAGCTGCCCGACATCACGCTGCCGCACGCGGACCTGCCGGTGCCGAAACTCCCCCAGACCGCGCTGCCAACTCCGAACATCCCATTCCCAGAGATCACCCTCCCGCAGCTGCCTGAATGGGTGGGGTGGCTCGCCGAATACTCCAAGGTGTGGGTGCCGGTGGTCATCGGCATCGTGGTCGGTATCGTCGCGCTGCGCAACCACAAGCGGTCAGAGGCGGAGAAGGCGAGGTGGAACGCCCCGCGCGGCGAGGCGCCCGAGGAACGCTAGGCCACGCCGGCCGCACGCTTGAGCTCGTCGACCTTGTCCAGCTGCTCCCACGGCAAATCCAAATCGTTTCGCCCAAAGTGGCCGTAGGTGGCGGTCTGCGCGTAAATCGGACGCAGAAGGTCGAGCTCGCGGATGATGGCGTCAGGCCGCAGGTCGAAGACCTTCTGCACCGCCTGCTGGATGGACTCGTCGGTCTGGCCTTCGGCCGCGGTGCCGAACGTCTCGACGTAGAGGCCGACCGGGTTCGCGCGACCGATGGCGTACGCCACCTGGACCTCGACGCGCTCGGCGAGACCAGCCGCCACAATGTTCTTCGCCACCCAGCGCATTGCGTACGCCGCCGAGCGGTCCACCTTTGACGGGTCCTTACCGGAGAACGCACCGCCGCCGTGGCGGGCCATGCCGCCGTAGGTGTCCACGATGATCTTGCGGCCGGTCAGGCCGGCATCACCCATCGGGCCGCCGACAACAAAGGACCCGGACGGGTTCACCAAAAGCTTGGTGTCCTCGTTGTAGAACTCGTCCAGACCCGCGTCCTTGACTACCCACTCCAAAACATGCTCGCGCATCGCGCCCTCGAGCGCTTCGCCTGTGAAGTCGTCGTCGTGCTGGGTGGAGATGACCACCGTGTCGAGGTGGACCGGGGTGTCGCCGTCGTAGGCGAACGTGACCTGGGTCTTGCCGTCCGGGCGCAGTCCCTCGACGATGGCCTCGTGGCGGACCTGCGCGAGGCGGCGCGAGAGGCGGTGCGCCGTGGCGATAGGCAGCGGCATGTACTCCGGGGTCTCGTGGGTGGCGTAGCCGAACATCAACCCCTGGTCGCCGGCGCCGGACTGGGCGAACTCCTCGACCTCGGCACCTGCGCGCGCCTCCTGGGAGGTGGTGACGCCGGCGGAAATCTCCTCTGACTGGTCGCCGATGGCAACGTTGACGCCGCAGGTGGTGCCGTCAAAGCCAACCTCGGAGGAGTTGAACCCGATCTCCACCAAGCGGTCCCGCACCAGCTTGGCGATGTTGGAGTACGCCGTGGTGCGCACCTCGCCCACCACGTGCACTTGGCCAGTGGTCACCAGCGTCTCTACCGCGACACGGGACTTCGGGTCCTGGCGCAGCATGTCGTCCAAGATGGCGTCCGAGATCGAGTCGCAGATTTTATCCGGGTGCCCTTCAGTCACCGATTCGCTGGTGAATAGCCGGTGGAAAGTGCCAGTTGCAGTGTCATCGTGAAGAGACAAGGTAGTCACGCTTTCAAGTAATCGGGTGTATCACCCAACACACTAGACCAAGCTGTCTAAATTGGCAACGCTACGCGCCGTACGTCTCGATCGCGTCCCAGATGCGCACCGCGACCTCCATCTTGGTGCCGTCCGGCACCTCCACCTCGGAACCGTCCGCTCCAAGCATCCACCCCGAGTTTCGCTCCTCGCCGAACACCTTTCCTCCCGCGACGGAGTTCACCATCAACAGGTCCGCCCCTTTGCGCTCGAGCTTCGCGCGGCCGTTGGCCAGCACATCGTCGGTTTCCGCTGCGAAACCGACAATCACCGCTTTGGTCTCGCGGGCATTTCGCTTATCGACGATCCCCCGCAACACATCAGGGTTCTCCTTAAGACGAAGCGTGCTCAACGCGTCGTCCGCCTGCCCCTTCTTCAACTTCGAGGTCGCTACCCTCTCCGGCCGGAAGTCTGCGACCGCCGCGGCCATGATGACCACATCCGCCTCCGCGACGCGCTCGTTCATCGCGGCCTCCAGATCGCGTGTGGAGCGCACCCGCACCACCTCCGCGCCGGCCGGTGTGTCCAGATCGTTGGTGTCTCCCGCCACGACAGTGACCTGCGCACCTCGCTGCGCGGCGATCTCCGCCAGCGCGAACCCCTGCTTGCCGGAAGAGCGGTTGCCGATGAAACGCACCGGGTCGATGTTCTCCTGCGTGCCGCCGGCGCTAATCACCACGCGTTTGCCCTCGAGCGTGCGAGCAATCGGGCCGGTCGAGGCAACTGTGCGAGCCAGCTCCGCGATCTGGCGCGGCTCAAGCAACCGCCCCGGTCCGGTGTCCTTGCCCGTCAAGCGGCCGCTTGCTGGCTCTAGCACGGTGATGCCGCGGCTGCGCAGCGTCGCAACGTTCGCCTGCGTCGCGGCGTTGTGCCACATCTCCGTGTGCATTGCTGGCGCGATGACCACCGGGCAGGTGGCCACCAGCACTGTTGCTGTGAGCAGGTCGTCTGCGCGGCCTGCCGCGATGCGGGCGATCACGTCGGCGGTCGCCGGAGCAACCACCACGAGGTCCGCCTCTTGGCCGACGCGAACGTGTTGGACCTCGTCCACCCGGCTGAACACACCGGTGTCCACTGGGTGACCCGACAGCGCTTCGAAGGTGGCTGCGCCGACGAAGTTGAGCGCGTTCGGCGTGGGTACCACCCGCACGTTGGCCCCCGACTCCTTGAAGTCCCGCACGAGGTGGCACGCCTTGTACGCGGCGATGCCGCCGGCGACCCCGACCACAACCTGAAAATCGCTCATGGGGTCCGAGTCTACAAAAAACGGTGCCCCGCACCCGCCTCAAGTTGAGGCGGCGCACGGGGCACCGTAACGCTTGGAAGGGTTTACTGGCCCTCTTCGTGCTCCAAGAGACCCGCCTGGATCTCGCGCAGCGCGATGGAAAGCGGCTTCTCGCCCGGTTCGGGGTTCACCAGCGGGCCGATGAACTCGAAGACGCCTTCGTCGGAGTTCTGGTAGAAGCTGTTGATCTGGCGAGCACGCTTGGCCGCGAAAATGACCAGTGCGTACTTCGAGGAGACCTTGGTCAATAGCTCGTCGATCGGGGGCGCGGTAATGCCCTCCGGTTCGTCGTAGACGCGCTCCTGCTCGATCACCGCGTCGTCAGCAGCTTGCGACAGATCGTCGGTTACGTTGCTCACTTACACCTACTCGCTTGTTGTGTTGGTCAAAATTGCCGCGATTGCGGCGACTGTCTGGTCGACATCGTCGTTCACCACGACAGTGTCGAACTCGCCCTGTGCGTCGAGCTCTTCCCTGGCAGTGCTGAGACGCCGTTGGATGACGTCCTCGGTTTCCGTGCCGCGGCCGGTGAGCCGCTCGACGAGCGCCTCCCACGACGGCGGCGCCAAGAACACGGTTGCGGCTTCCGGCATTAGGCGCTTGATGTTGCGCGCGCCGGCGAGGTCGACTTCGACCAGCACCGGGTAGCCCGCCTCCAGCGCCTCGTTCACCGGGCCGGCCGGTGTGCCGGAGCGCTGCAGGCCACCGTGAATGTCGGCCCACTCCAGCATTTCGCCCGCGTCGATGCGGTGCTGAAAGTCGTCGGCTGTGACAAAGAAGTAGTCTTGGCCGTCAATTTCGCCCGGCCGCGGGGCGCGCGTAGTCATGGACACGGAGAAATAGAGGTTCGGCACATCGGTGACCAAACGGCGCACCACTGTGGACTTCCCTACCGCGGACGGTCCCGCGAGAACGACGAGCCTGCCGCGTTTCGTGCCCTCAACCACGTCGCTTTACGCCTCGTAGCCGAAACGCTCGAGCAGAGCGCGGCGCTGACGGTCACCGAGACCGCGCAGGCGGCGGGTCTGAGCGATCTCCAGCTCTTCCATGATCTCGCGAGCCTTCACCTTGCCCACCTTCGGCATAGCCTCGAGGAGTGCGGAGACCTTGGTCTTGCCCACGATCTCGTCGGTGTCCGCCTTGTCCAGGACGTCCTTGAGGGTGATCTCGCCGCGCTTGAGCGACGCCTTCAGCTCTGCGCGCTGCTTGCGGGCCTCAGCTGCCTTCTCAAGTGCCGCCTTGCGCTGCTCATCGGTCAACTGTGGAAGTGCCACGGGTTCCTCCAATGTTTCTAAGTTCTTAAGTGGTCCAGTGTGATCAACCGTCCCCGGCTGAATTGCACCGTTGCAACTCGCCAGCTCCGGCCAAGTGTAGCACTCGCGAAAAGTGCTGCCGGGTTAACACGGCCTGCGTTTGACCACGTCAACGGTTCGACGGAACTAAGCTACCAGGGTTTTTCCCGAGCAGGGAATCACCCCGCGTCGTTTTGCTGTTTTCGCAGTTCACGCACCTGTTTCCGCAGGTTGTCAACATTCGGCCCAGCTTGCAGCACCGAGCGCGAGACGCTCGGGAACACCACGTGCGCGCTGCTCCCCGCCAGCCGGTCGGCGTCGGCGAACGTGGCGCCCTGGGCACCCACGCCGGGCATCAGCACACAACCGTTCAGCTCGCTGAGGGCAGGAGGCTTGACGACGGTCGCCCCCACCACCACTCCAACATGGCCGACAGACGCCCCATCCCTGGCTGGCGCGTTGTACCCGGCGCACTCGTCCACCATGTACTGCGCCACCGTGGGCGCAGCCTCAGAAGGCTCGCCCAGCGGCGCACTCTGGAACGCCTCTGCCTCCGGGTTGGAGTTGGCCGCCATCACGAACACGCCCTTGCCGTGCTCAGCAGCGAGCACGATCGCAGGATCGAGCGACCCGACGCCGAGGTACGGCGTCAGGGTGACCGCGTCCGCTTCGAGGGGCGAACCTGGCTGGAGCCACGCCGCGGCGTAGCCGGCCATCGTCGATCCGATGTCGCCGCGCTTCGCGTCCGCCACGGTGAGCGTGCCGGATTCGCGCAGCGCCGCCAGCGTCTCCTCCAGGACGGCGAACCCGGCTGAGCCAAAGCGCTCAAAGAAGGCGACTTGAGGTTTCACCAGCGCGACCTCGCCCGCGAACGCCTCCACGCACGTCAGTGCGAAGGTGCGCAAGCCGTCAACGGTGTCGGGCAACCCCCAGGCGTCGAGCAGGCTCGCGTGCGGGTCAATCCCCACGCACAGCCGCCCGCGCTCGCCACCGGCGGCGACGAGCATGTCACCGAATGTTGGCGCACCCATGCGCTACTCCTGCTCGCCGGTGTGGTTGAGCTCCTGCAGGCTCATCACGCCGACCTCGTTGCCCCGCAACGCTTCGATGCCCTGCACCGCGGCAGTCACACCTTGCACCGTCGTCATGATCGGCACGCCCGCGGCGACAGCTGCGGCGCGGATGTCGTAGCCGTCGTGGCGCGCGCCGGCAGAACCCGCAGGCGTGTTCAGGATCAGGTCGATCTCGCCGTCGTTGATGCGGTCGAGGATGCTCTTGCCTTCAGCGCCCTCGCGAACCTCGGACGCCTTCAGCACGGTCTCGCACTCGATGCCGTTGCGGCGCAGCATCTGCGCAGTGCCGGCGGTGGCAACCACGTTGAACCCCATGGTGTAGAGGCGCTGGATGGGGAAGATCAGCGTGCGCTTGTCGCGGTTGGCGACCGAGACGAACACGGTGCCCTCCGTCGGCAGCTCGCCGAACGCCGCTGCCTCAGCCTTGGCGTAGGCCACGCCGAAGGACGGCGCCAGGCCCATGACTTCGCCGGTGGACTTCATCTCCGGGCCGAGAATAGTGTCCAGCACCTTACCCGCCGGGGTGCGGAAGCGGCTGAACGGCAGCACGGCCTCCTTCACCGCGATCGGGTGCTCCAGCGGCAACGAGCCGCCGTCGTAGTCGGACGGGATGAGACCCTCAGACTTCAGCTCCGCAATGGTGGCCCCCATCATGATGCGGCTGGCGGCCTTCGCCAGGTGCACGCCCGTGGCCTTGGACACGAACGGCACCGTGCGCGACGCGCGCGGGTTCGCCTCGATGACGTAGAGGATGTCGTCCTTCAGCGCGAACTGGACGTTCATCAGGCCTTTCACCCCAATGCCGTGCGCCAGCGCTTCAGCAGAGCGGCGCACTTTCGCGATGTCGTCGGGGCCCAGCGTCATCGGCGGCAGGGCGCAAGCCGAGTCGCCGGAGTGGATACCGGCCTCCTCGATGTGCTCCATCACGCCGCCGAGGTACACCTCCGTACCGTCAGAGAGCACATCCACGTCGATCTCGATCGCGGAGTCCAAGAAGCGGTCCACCAGCACCGGGTGGTCCGGGGTCAGCTCGGTCGCGCGGTCGATGTAGTCGTGGAGGCTCTCCTCGTCGTAGACGATTTCCATGCCGCGCCCGCCCAGCACGTAGGAGGGACGCACCAGCACCGGGTAACCGATGCCGGCGGCAACCTCGCGAGCCTCCTCGAAGGACGTCGCGGTGCCGTATGCCGGAGCCGGCAGGCTAGCTGCCTCGAGCACCTTGCCGAACTCCCCGCGGTCCTCGGCGAGGTCGATGGCTTCGGGCGTGGTGCCGACGACGGGCACGCCGGCGTCGGCAAGCTTCTGCGCAAGCCCCAGCGGCGTTTGGCCGCCGAGCTGCACAATCACGCCGGCGACCGGACCGGTCGCGCTCTCAGCGCGGTAGATCTCCATGACGTCTTCAAACGTCAGCGGTTCGAAGTAGAGGCGGTCCGCGGTGTCGTAGTCGGTGGAGACAGTCTCCGGGTTGCAGTTGACCATCACCGTCTCGTAGCCCACACGCGACAGCTCGAGCGCGGCGTGCACGCAGGAGTAGTCGAACTCGATGCCCTGGCCGATGCGGTTCGGGCCGGAGCCCAGAATGATGACTTTGTCCTTGCCCGAGATACCCGTCGCGTCGACCTCGCTCTCGGCGTCGGGATCGAGCTCGTAGGCCGAGTACAAGTACGGAGTCTTGGCTTCGAACTCGCCCGCGCAGGTGTCGACAGTCTTGTAGGTCGGGTGGATACCCAGCGACCAGCGCAACGAGCGCACACCGTCCTCGCCGGCCAACTCGGGGCGAAGCACTGCAATCTGGGCGTCGGACAGGCCGTACGCTTTCGCCTCTCGGAGGAGGGAGGCGTCGAGAACGGGGGCGTCGGCAAGCAAAGCCCTAAACTCGACGAGCGACTCGAGCTCTGCGAGGAACCACGGGTCAATACCGGAGGCTTGGTAAATCTCGTCGATGCTGGCGCCGAGGCGCATGGCCAACTCCACGTCGTACATGCGCTTGTCCGTGGGCACCTTGAGGTCTTCGAGCACCGCCTGCTTGTCCTGCGCGCGCTCGCCGGCGAAGTACTCGTCCGGCTTCGTCCAGAACCCGTTCGGCTTGTCCTCCATCGAGCGCATGACCTTGTTCAGGCCCTGGATGTAGTTGCGGCCGATCCCCATGGCCTCGCCCACGGCCTTCATCGAGGTGCCCAGCGTCTCGTCGGAGCCGGGGAACTTCTCGAAAGCAAAGCGCGGCATCTTCACAATGACGTAGTCGAGCGCCGGCTCGGCGAGCGCCGTCAGCGCGCCGCCGGTGATGTCGTTTTCAATCTCGTCGAGCGTGTAGCCGATCGCCAGGCGGACGGCGACCTTCGCAATCGGGTAGCCGGTGGCCTTAGACGCCAACGCAGACGAGCGGGAGACGCGCGGGTTCATCTCGATGACGATCATGCGGCCGTCTTCGGGGTTGATGGCGAACTGGAGGTTGCAGCCGCCTGTTCTCACGCCGACCTCGCGGATAATGGCCTTGCCCTGCTCGATCATCTTCGTCACCTCGGGCTCGGTCATGGTGAGCACAGGAGCCACAGTGACGGAATCGCCCGTGTGCACGCCCATTGCGTCGACGTTTTCGATGGTGGCAATGGTGATGCAGTTGTCGTCCTTGTCGCGGATGAGCTCGAGCTCCATCTCCTTCCAGCCGAGGATCGACTCTTCAATGAGCACGTTGGCCTCGGGGCTGGCGGCGAGACCGTCGCCGGCGATGCGGTGCAGGTCGTCCATGTCGTAGGCCAAACCTGAGCCGAGACCGCCCATGGTGAACGACGGGCGCACGACGCAGGGAAAGCCCAGCTCCGCAACCGTGTCTTCGATCTCCTCCATGGTGTAGCAGACGCGGGAGCGGGCTGATTCGCCGCCGACCTTCTCCACGATGTCCTTGAACTTCTGGCGGTCCTCACCGCGCTCAATCGCGTCGATGTCTGCGCCGATGAGCTCCACGCCGTGCTTGTCCAGGATGCCCAGGCGGTCCAGCTGGATCGCGGCGTTGAGCGCCGTCTGCCCCCCGAGGGTAGGCAGGATCGCGTCCACCGGGTGACCCAACTCCGCTTCGCGGGCCAGGATCTTGTCCATGTACTCGGGTTCGATCGGCTCGACGTAGGTCGCGTCGGCGAACTCCGGGTCCGTCATGATCGTCGCCGGGTTGGAGTTGACCAACGTCACTCGCAGGCCCTCGTCTTTGAGTACGCGGCAAGCCTGGGTGCCGGAGTAATCGAACTCGCAGGCTTGGCCGATCACGATCGGGCCGGAACCGATCACCATGACGTGGTTGAGATCTTCGCGCTTCATTTACTTGGTCTCCTCGCTGGCTTCAACGGTGATGGTGGCCTGCTGCGGGCCAGTCTTGGAAAGGTGGCGGACCAGTTTGCGGGTGTCCACGCCGCGGATGCCGGTCACGCCTTGGTTGCGCAGCTCCTCCTCAAAAGAGCGCGCCGAGCGGTGGTTGGATGTGAGGCGAGAGACATCGCGCACCACCACGGCCGCGGCGGTGATCGAGCCGTCCCCGGCACTGTCCTCGCTGTTCCAGCCGACGTTGCCGATCTGGGGCGCGGCAAAGACTAGGATCTGTCCGGCACGCTCCGGCTCGGTCAGTTCCCGTTGGTAGCCGAACATATCGGCCGTGTGGGTGCAGGTGCCTGCAATCTCTCCGGTGCCAGCTTCAGGGCAGGCGCCGAACGCGAAGCCCGGGAATTCGGTGCCGTCCGCCAGAACCAGCACGGCAGGGATGCGGTTGTTGCTCATGAGAAGTCCTTTTCCATGTGGGTGATCTTGCCGCGCAGCCAGGTGGCCACGACTTTCGCGTTGAAATCCATGCCCTCGTAGGGCGTGTTCGACGCCTTCGACGCCAGCTCGTCACCGCGGGTGGTCCAGGAGTGCTGCGGATCCACCAGGGTGAGGTTCGCCGGCTCCCCAGCCGCGATGGGCCGGCCCTGGTCCTCGAGCCGCAAGATTTCGGCGGGGCGCTCAGACATGACCTGCGCAACGAAGCGCCAGTCCGCGAGCCCAGGTTCGACGAACAGCTGGTGGACCACCGCCAGGGAGGTTTCCAAGCCGAGCATGCCGGGCTTGGCGTGTTCGAACTCCACGCACTTGTCTTCGGAGCCGTGCGGGGCATGGTCGGTGGCGACGACATCGACGGTGCCGTCCAGCAACGCTTCTCGGAGAGCGGCGGTGTCGCTCTCCTCCCGCAGCGGAGGGTTGACGCGGTAGACGCCGTCGAAGGTCTCCAGCTTTTCGTCGGTGAGCAGCAGGTGGTGCGGCGTCACTTCGGCAGAAACCTCGATCCCCTGCTGCTTCGCCCAGCGAAGGAGGGAGACGGTGCCCTCAGTGGAAGCGTGGCACAGGTGGTAGCGCCCGCCGTAGTCGCGCGTCATGATCAGGTCGCGCGCGACAACGGATTCCTCCGCCACGCGCGGCCAGCCGCGCAGGCCGAGGCGCGCGGCGTTAGGGCCCTCGTGGGCGCATGCGTCGCCGGTCATGCGGTGGTCCTCGGCGTGCTGCGCCAGCACCACGTCGTGCGCCTTCGCGTACTCGATCGCGCGGCGCATCAGCTGCGGGTCGTTTACGCAGCGGCCGTCGTCGGAAAACATGCGCACGTGACCGCGCGCCATGAGGCCGATCTCAGTGAGGGTCTCCCCCTGCAACCCGCGGCTGATCGAGCCGACCGGGTAGACGTCGCACTTGCCGTAGGCCTGGCCCTTCTCCCACACAGCGTCGGCCAAAAACGGCTGATCGATGACCGGGTTCGTGTTCGCCATGGTAAACACGGCAGTGAAGCCGCCCTTGGCAGCCGCCTCGGAGCCGGTGGCAATCGTCTCGGTGTCCTCGCGGCCCGGCTCGCGCAGGTGGACATGCATGTCAACCAACCCGGGAAGCAGGATGTTGCCCGCGCAGTCGTAGGCCTCGTCGGCGTCGGTAAACGGCTGCTCGCTGACCGAGTCGATAACGCCGGCGGCGACGTCGATAAGAATGTTGGTTGCGTCCTCGCCGTAGGGCCGGACGTTGTTCAAAGCGAGTGTGGTCACGGCGCTACTCCTTTCCTTCCAGTCCGGTGTTGCCGCTGGCCAGCAGCGTGAACAGCACAGCCATGCGGGTGTAGACACCGTTCGAGACCTGGCCTAGCACCACCGCGTTCGGGCGCTCGGCCACGGCGTAGTTGATCTCCATGCCGCGCAGCATTGGGCCGGGGTGCATGATCAGCGCACCGTCGCTAAGCCGATCAGCCCTGTCCTTGCTCAACCCGTAGAGCGTGGCGTATTCGCGGTGCGACGGGAAGAACCCGCCGTGCATGCGCTCAGCCTGCACGCGGAGCATCATGACGACCGCTGGGTCTAGTTCGATGGCTTGATCTAGGTCGTGCATTACGCGGCACGGCCAGTGCTCCACACCCAGCAGCAAAAGCGTGGGCGGGGCGACCAGCACGACGTCGGCGCCGAGAATGGACAGCAGGTCGACGTTGGAGCGAGCCACACGCGAGTGCAGGATGTCGCCGACGATCAGGACGGTCTTCCCGTTCACGTCGCCGATGTGTTGGCGCATCGTCACAGCGTCGAGGAGCGCCTGGGTGGGGTGCTGATGCTGGCCGTCGCCGGCGTTGACGATGGACGTCTCCGGCAACCAGGTGCGCAAAAGGTTCGGCGCGCCCGAGGCCGGGTGGCGCATCACGATTGCGTCGGCGCCGATTGCGGCGAGTGTCTGTGCGGTGTCCTTGAGCGACTCGCCCTTTTTCACGCTTGACCCGGAAGCGGACACGTTGATCACGTCCGCGCTCATCCACTTGCCCGCGGTCTCGAACGAAGACCGGGTACGTGTGGAGTTCTCGTAGAACAGGGTGAAGATCGTGCGCCCGCGAAGCGTAGGCAGCTTCTTGATCTCGCGACCGTCAAGCGCCTCCCGGAAGCGGTCTGCCTCGTCCATCAGCCCGATGATCTCGCTGCGAGAGCAGTCCGCGATGTCGATGAGGTGTTTCATTTTCTATTGGCCCTCCTTGGTGAGGGTGACGCCGTCAGTGGCGTCGATCGGAGTCAGGCTCACCGTCACGTCTTCCGTCTTGGCGGTCGGGATGTTCTTGCCCACGTAGTCCGCGCGGATGGGCAGCTCGCGGTGGCCACGGTCCACCAGCACGGCAAGTTGGATGGCGGCTGGGCGCCCGATGTCGCGAAGCGAGTCGAGCGCCGCGCGGATGGTTCGGCCGGAGTACAGCACGTCGTCGACGAGGATGACGGTCGCGCCGTCGATCTCGCCGGGGATGCGGGTGGGCCTCAGCGCGCGGTGGGGTTTGTCGCGCAAGTCGTCGCGGTAAAGGGTCGTGTCCAAGCTGCCCACGGGCACTGCGACACCCGAAAACTCTTCGATCGCGTCCGCGATGCGCTGCGCCAGCGGTACGCCGCCGGACGGGATCCCGAGCAGCATCACGTTGGGTATTTTGTCGGCGTCGAGCGCCGTCTTCTCGATGATCTGATGGGCAATGCGCGCAATGGTGCGCCCGACGTCGGAAGCCGTCAACAGCTCCACTGTCGTGCGATCTTGGTCGCTTCGTTTGTCGCTCACCGGACCTCCTTCCCCGCCTCTCTGTGCGGAATTTAAAGGATGTCTTCTTCGTTTCGGGTCTATTCTCGAAAGACCGCTTCGAAGTTTAGCACCGATAGTTCCCTCCTAGTAGATCAAGAAAGTGAGCGGCGACAAGCTATGGGCATCGACGCAACCCACCTCGTGCCGGCTGATACTGACACCGTTTGGAAGTGGCACTCGAGGCCGGGTGCGCTCGAGCGCTTGACGCCGCCGTTCCTTCCTATGCGGCCGGTGCGCCAGGCGCAGTCCTTACGCGGCGGCACCACCGTCTTCCAGCTTCCGGGCGGCTTGAAATGGGTCGCCGAGCACCAAATCGACGGGTACGTTGCGGGCGAGCAGTTTGTCGACGAAGCCGCGAACCGGCCGATCAGGTACGCAACAGGGTGGCGCCACACCCACCGATTCGAGGAGGCTAAGAGCGTTGACGGCACCGCTGCCACGCTGGTCCACGACTCGGTCGAGTCGCGGGTGCCCGAGTTCGCGCTGCGCCCCGCGTTTGCGTACCGCCAGCGCCAGCTGGTTCAGGACATCGAGTTCTTGCGGTCCCTGCCGGAGACCGAGCCGAGGGTCATCGCAGTGACAGGGGCTTCCGGCCTGGTCGGCAGCCACCTGCGCGCGCAGCTGTCCACCGCCGGACATACGGTGATCGGTCTCACCCGCGGCGAGGCCGGCCCCGGCGAGCGCCACTGGGACCCGGACAACCCCGCCGCAGACCTCCTCGCCGGTGTCGACGCCGTCGCCCACCTCGCCGGCGAATCCATCATGGGCAGGTTCACTGAAGAAAAGAAGCGCAAGATCCGCGACTCCCGCGTCGGCCCGACGAGGAAGCTCGCCCAGCTCGCAGCCGACAGCGGCGTTGCAGCGTTCGTCTCGGCCTCCGCAGTCGGTTACTACGGCACAGACGCCGGCGACAATCCGCACGTCGAGTCCGACGGCCCGGGCAAGGGCTTTCTTGCCGACGTCTGCGCCCAGTGGGAGGAGGCCAGCCAGGTAGGCGGACTCCGCGTGGTGAACATCCGCACTGGCCTCGCGCTATCCGGAGCGGGAGGGCTTTTGCCCGTGCTCAAGGCGTCAGTGAACGCGGGCGCGGGCGCAAAGTTCGGCGACGGCGACTTCTGGATGTCCTGGGTCTCGCTCGACGATCTAACTGACCTCTACACTCGGGCGCTTCTCGACGACATCGTCTCCGGCCCGATCAACGCCACCGCTCCGAACCCGGTGACCAACGCGGAGTTGTCCGCGGCGCTGGCCGAAGTGCTTCACCGCCCCGACTTCTTCAGCATTCCCGCATTCGGGCCGAAGCTACTGCTCGGTGCGCAGGGTGCGAAGGAGCTGGCTTTGGCCGACCAGCGCGCAGTCCCCGCCCGCGCTGAGGAGGCAGGCTGGGCGTTCCGGTACCCGACGCTCGGGGCGGCGCTGCGCCACGAGCTGGGCAAGGAGACGCTGCTGGGCTTCGCCCCGGGGACGGTGTCAACTGGCGTTGATAGCGGGTAACTCGGGGGCGTTTCGCGTTTCCCCAGGTCGCCGCTCGGCTGGTTGAGAGTTACCCGCTATCAGCGCGCGGCGGCGGCTAAGCTGCGGCGGCTAGCTGCCGCCCCCGGGGCGGTGTTGTTAGCTGGCGTTGATAGCGGGTAACTCGGGGGGCGTTACGCGTTTCTGCAGGCCGCCGCTCGGCTGGTTGAGAGTTACCCGCTATCAGCTCGCGCCAGCGGCTATCAGCTCGCGGCGGCTAGCTGCGGCCCCCGGGGCGGTGTTGTTAGCTTGCGTTGATAGCGGGTAACTCGGGGGGCGTTACGCGTTTCCCCAGGTCGCTGCTCGGCTCACGGGGAGTTACCCGCTATCAGCGCGCGGCGGCGGCTATCAGCTCGCGGCGGCTAGCTGCGGCGAAGCTCGCGCATAAGTTCGGTGAGCTCGCCGCCGCCGGCCATTTCCCGGGTTAGCTCGTCAAGACTGACTTCGCTGCGCGGCGCGTCGAGCACCTGCCTGCCTAGCTGCAGGATGGTGAAGCGGTCGCCCACCAAATACGCGTGGTGCGGGTTGTGGGTGACAAACACCACGGCCACGCCTTGGTCCCGCGCCGCCGCGATGAACTTCAGCACCATCCCGGACTGCTTCACACCGAGGGCCGCGGTCGGCTCGTCCAGCACCACCACGCGCGCGCCGAAGTAGATTGCGCGCGCGATGGAGATCACCTGGCGCTGCCCGCCGGACAGGTTTCCCGCCTCGACGTCGACGTCCGGGATGTCCACGCCCATCCGCCTCAACTGTTCTGAACAGATGCGGCGCATCTCAGCCTGGCGCAGCAGGCCGAAGCGGCCGGTGAGTTCTTGGCCGAGGAAGAAGTTGCGCCACACACTCAAGGAATCGACCAGCGCAAGGGTTTGGTGCACGGTGGCAATCCCCGCGCTCAGTGCGTCGCGTGGTGAGCTGAGGGTGGTTGGGGTGGCGTCGATAAGCACCTGCCCCTCGGTTGGCTGGTGCAACCCTGCCAGGATCTTGATCAGTGTCGATTTGCCCGCGCCGTTGTCCCCCAGCACGCAGGTCACCTCGCCGGGGTTGACCGCGAGGTTGACGCCTCGAAGGGCCTGAAACGCGCCGTAGTCCTTGGTGACGCCGCGTAGCTCAATGACTGCCATGGATCAGCGCCCCTTGGTGAAGTTGGCAAACGTAGTGTTGGTCAGCACCGCAAACAGCAACATCGCGCCGAGGAAGAACTTGAACCAGTCTGGGTTCCACCCTGCGTAGACGATGCCCTGGTTGGTCATGCCGAAGATCAGCGCGCCGATCGCGGTGCCCACGGCGGTGCCCCTCCCGCCGGTCATGGCGCATCCGCCGATTACCGCGGCGATGATGTAGAGGAATTCGTTGCCCACCCCTTGGCCCGCCTGGATCGAGTCGAAAGCGAACAGCGTGTGCATGCCCACGAACCAGGCGGCGAACCCGACCGTCATGAATAGCGCGATCTTCACCTTGCGCACCGGCACGCCGACGGCCCGGGCCGCGTCCTCGTCCCCGCCGGATGCGGTGATCCAGTTGCCGAACTTGGTCCTCAACAGCACAACCGACGCGACGGCGACGAAAAGCGCCCACCACACCACCATTACGCTGATGCGCACGCCACCCACGGTGAACCAGCCGGCGAAGAACCGGCGCGCGGAGGGAAACCCCTCCATGTCCGCGATCGTCGGCGTAGCAACCTGGCCGGTGACGAGCTTGGTTACGGCCAGGTTCAACCCCTGCAGCATGAGAAACGCCGCGAGCGTGATAAGGAAGCTGTCGATGCCGGTTCGCGTGACTAGATAGCCGTTGAGTGCGCCGATGCCCAGCGCGATGGCGAGCGATATCGCCGCCCCCACCCACGAGTTGAGGTGGAGGTTGTAGTTGAGCATCGTCGCAGCGAGCGCCGCGGTGGTCACCGCGACACCGGAAGATAGGTCGAACTCGCCGCCGATCATGAGTAACCCGACCGCAAGCGCGACAATACCCAGCGTGGAGCTCGCGTACAGGATGGTCGCGATGGCCTCGAGCGAGCGAAACGCCGGGGCGACCGCCGTAAACAGGGCGAAAAGGACGACTAAGCCCAGCAGGCTGGCGAGCTCGGGCCGGCGGACAACGCGCGCAACCCCGGTGCTGGAGCGGAGTCGATCGTCGCCGGTCACCGCAAACCCGCCTTCGCGGCGTCGGCGATGACGTCGACGTTTCCCGCGTCGACGAAACTCGGGCCGGTGTACACGGGCTGCCCTCCGCCAAGCGCCGCGCCGTTGCGTTTCGCCAGCCATAACGAGTCCACCGCCAGGTACCCCTGCACATACGGTTGCTGATCCACCGCCCACGCCACGCGACCGTCCTTGATCGCGCCGACAAGCTCGGCGTTGGTGTCGAAGGTAACGACCTGGGCCCCAGCGCCTGCCTGCGCGACCGCCTCCGCCGCCCGCAGCGCCACCGGTGCCTGCAAGGCGAAGACGGTGTCGAAGCTCGCGTCCTGCGCGAGCTTCGACGTGATGGTCGACTGCGCGGAGGTGAGGTCCTGCCCGTTGACGTAGAGCAGCTCCACCCGCCCGTCAAGGCCAGAGCGCACGCCGTTGCAGCGCGCCTCCTGAGATACGTTGCCCTGCTCGTGGATGACGCAGAGCACGTTGCGCTTGCCCTCGTCTTTCAACCGCTCGCCCGCGGCGGTGCCGGCGACGGTTTCGTCTTGGCCGAAGAACCCGCTCAACCCGTAGTCGGCGTACCGGTCCATGCCGGCGTTCAACCCGACGACCGGGATTCCCGCGTCCACGGCACTTTGGGCCGCGGGGCCGATCGCGTCCGCGTTCGGCAGGGTGACAGCGATGCCGTCCACGCGGGCGTCGACAGCCGAACGCACCAGATTAGCCTGGTTCGGTGCCTGGGGGTCGGAGGAGTACCTCAGCTCAATATTGTCCTTCTTCGCGGCGTCCTCCGCGCCTTTGCGCACTAGATCCCAGTACGTGTCGCCGGGGGCGCCGTGGGTGACCATAGCGACGACGTAGCGCGGAGTGTCCACCCCGCCCACCGCTTCACCCGCCGGGACGCTGCGGGGAGCACCGCCTGTCGCCGAGCACCCCGCTGCAAGCGCGACACCAAGCGACGCAAGCATTGCGGCGGTCTTCTTCCAGATTGTTCTCACGGTTCCATCTTGGCCGGTGGCGCCCGGCAATCCCCTCTTGTCGACGCTCTGAACCGATACAGAAGCTGTTGGGTACCCTTAGGGGCCATGACTGACCCGCTTGAGACAGCGCCAGATCCAAACGAGGTCCGCGACATCGCCCTCGCCGACGTGGTCGCGATCCTCGAGGACGAGAGCCTGGAGTACCGGCTGGAAGAGGCGGTACTTCGCACCGGATTCGTCAACGCCGCGATCGCGTTCACGATAGAAGACCACAAGCTGCTTTTCGAAGCAGCTTGGCGAGGGGCATTTGCGCTTGCCGACGCCTCCTCCCTCCTCTTCGCCACCAACGAGTACAACCAAACCCGCTTCACCCCAACGCTGCGCTTCTTTCAGAGCGACGAGGACACGCTCATGGTGACCGGCGTTCGTGCGATCGATATTGGGCGGGGTCTGAGCACCAACCAGCTCGGCACCTTCGTTCTCACCTCGATCAACGCCGCCATGGAGGCGTTCGACTTTTTGGCGGCGTCCTTCCCCACCGCCGTGACCTGGGAGGAGACCCGATGACCGCACCGAAGCTCGTGACCATCGACCGCATCGCCGAGACATGCGCTGCAGCGGGCATCGACATCACCCCGGACGCGACCGGGCGCGCAGCCCACGGCACCCACGAGGGATTACCCTTGCTCGTGGTGCTCTTGGACTCCGTGTTTATCGTGCGCGCAGACTCCGCGACCGACACCCCCACCGATTCCCCGGACGCGACGTACTACCTCGCCGCGAACGAGGTCAACACCGCGATGATGGGTGCCCGCGCAGTGGTGGCGAACAAGGGCGAGGTAAACGTCATTCGCACCGAAGCCGAAGTACCCTGCGCTGCCGGCCTGACAGACGAGCAGCTGGCGTTCGCTGCAACCCAGGCGGTTGCCTCGGTGGTTGAGGCGCACAACGCCATGGTGGTCATGTGCGAGCAGATCCGCGCGGCGCGGGAGGCCGCAGCTGAGGAGGGCTAGGACTCGGCGAGGCGCCGCAACTCCACCTCGGGGTCGAAGTCAGCTTCGGGCCAGTCGAGGCCCAGCGAGACAAGCGCGTCGCGCAAGAGAGTCTTGACGACGGTGCGGCAATACTTCTTGTTGTCCGACGGGATGCAGTACCACGGCGCGACGTCGGTGGACGTCCGAGTCATCGCGATTTGGTAGGCCGCCATGAACTGCGACCACAGTTTCCGGTCGTCGATGTCGCTGGGGTTGTACTTCCAGTGTTTCTTGGGGTTCTCGATGCGGTTGCGCAGGTTTTCCGCCTGGAACTCGCGCGAGATGTGCGGCATGACCTTGATGATTTTGGTGCCGCGGGCGGCCAGATCGGCCTCGAAGTCGACGATGGCGCCGTAACGACGCTCGATCTCCTCAGGCGGCGCCATCTGCTTGACTCGCTGCACCAGCACGTCCTCGTAATGGGAGCGGTCGAAGACCGAGATCTGGCCGGGCTTCGGAAGGTGCGGCTCAAAACGCCACAGGAAGTCGTGGGACGCCTCCTCTTCCGTCGGGCGCCCGAACGCTTGGACGTGCACCCCCTGCAGGTCCATCGTCTCGCCGATGACGTGGCGAACAATGCCGCCCTTGCCGGCGGTGTCCATCCCCTGCAGCACCAACAGAATTGATCCAGCGTCCTCGTTGCCTGCACGGCCGTTGGCGTACAGCTTCTCCTGCAGCTCGTCGAGCTCGGAGTCGAGGCGGTGGAACGCTTCGTCGATGTCGTCACTGCCTTTTAGGCCAGGCGTCGAAGCGGGGTCAACGTCCGCGAGCTGGAAGTTCGGCCCGACCTTGAGAGATTGGGCCTCCTCAGAGCTGAGCTTCGCCATCGCCCTCACCGTCAGTATCGGCGTCGACTTCCCCGGGCGCATCCGCGGATTGCGCCTGCGTGATCCCGTCGAGCATCGCGTGGATGTACGGCGGGGCTTGGTTGCCAGAGTACTCCGTTGCCATCTCCAGCGCGTTCGCGATAGCGATCGCCGGAGGCACCTCCTCGTTGAACAGGATCTCCCAGGTGGCAACGCGCAAGATCTGGCGGTCAACCGCAGGAAGCCGGTGCAGCTCCCAATCACGGTCGAGGAAACGTTCAATCTGGTCGTCCAGATCATCGAGCTTCTCAGCCGCGCCGCACACGATATCGCGGGTGTAGTCGGCGATCGGCGCAACTGCGTTTTGCGGGTCGCGGGCCAGCTCGGTGCGGTCTTCCACGATCGACACCGGGTCGACGTCGCGGGTTTCCGCCTCGAAGAGGATGTCTACTGCTCTGCGGCGCGCGCGGTAGCGGGCGCCGTGACGTTTGTAGTCGGGCATTAGTTGTTCACGCGGGAGAGGTACTCGCCCGTGCGGGTGTCCACCTTCACTACGTTGCCGGTCTCGAGGAAGAGCGGCACCTGGATCTCGGCGCCGGTTTCCAGCGTTGCTGGCTTGGTGCCGCCGGTGGAGCGGTCGCCCTGCAGGCCCGGCTCGGTGTGCTCGATGCGCAGGTCCACGGAGATCGGGAGCTCGCCGAAGAGTGCCTCACCTTCGTGGAAAGACACCTGAACGCGCATGTTCTCAAGCAGGAAGCGGCCCGCGTCGCCGAACGCTTCCGGGGAGAGCTCGTACTGCTCGAATGTCTTGTCGTCCATGACGACGAAGTTGGTGCCGTCGTTGTACAGGTAGGTCATGTCGCGGCGGTCGACGGTGGCGGTCTCTACCTTCACACCGGCGTTCCAGGTCTTGTCCACGGTCTTGCCGCTGACAACGTCCTTCAGCTTGGTGCGGACGAAAGCGGGGCCCTTGCCCGGCTTCACGTGCTGGAACTCAACGATCTGCTGGAGTTTTCCGTCAACCTTCAGCACGAGACCGTTCTTGAAATCGGCGGTAGTTGCCACGGGGGTACCTCCCAAATAGAGAATGCGAGCAAACACCGCAATGCTACAGCACGATCAAATCCTTCGGGTATTCGGTAATCACCCGCGGCGCCCCGTCCGTGATTACGAGCGTGTCCTCGATCCGCACCCCGCCGCGTCCCGGCACGTAGATGCCTGGCTCGATGGTCAGCGTCATGTCCTTGGCCAACTCGCCCTTGCCTGTCGCCGCGGCCCACGGCGCCTCGTGCACCTCAAGGCCAACACCGTGGCCGGTGGAGTGGACGAAGTACTCGCCGAACCCGGCCTCGTCGATAACCTCCCGGCAGGCGCGGTCAACGTCCGCGAGCGCGGTGCCCGGGGTGGCTGCTCGCACGCCAGCGAGCTGGGATGCGAGGGTGGCCTCGTAGATCTCGCGCAGGAACTCCTCCGGCTCGCCGATCGCGAAAGTTCGCGTCATGTCGGAGTTGAAGCCCAAGCGGTGCATGCCGAAGTCGATCGTGACCAGGTCGCCCTGCTCCAGCGCGCGGTCGCCGGCTGAGTGGTGCGGCATTGCGGAGTTCGGCCCCGAGGCAACAATCGTGTCGAAACTTGGCCGCTCCGCCCCCAGCGTGCGCATCCGGTACTCCAGATCGGCGGCGATCTCGCGCTCAGAGCGACCTGAGCGCACCCCGCCTTCCTCGATCAACGCCGCCAAGGCCTGCGCCGCAAGCTCCGCAGCCTCGGTCAGGCGCGTGATCTCCAGGTTGTCCTTGGTCAGGCGGATGTCTTCGATAACGCCGGTGACCGGCACCAGCGTCACCCCCTCCGGGCACACCTTCTCAAGCTTCTCCAGCGCGGTGACGCTGAGGTAGTCGGCCTCGTAGCCGATGCGGTAGCCGTCGGCGACGCCTTCCAGCAACTCCGCGTTCAGCTGGCGCGTGACCGTCGCCTCGATGTCCGGCACCTCTGCGGCGATCTGGGTGGTGTAGCGCCCGTCTGTCGCGATGCGCGCCGAGCGGTCCTTGAACACCATGAGCGCCGCGTTGGAGCCGGTGAAGCCCGAGAGGTAGCGGACGTGCAGGAGGTGGCTGACTAACAGGCCGTCGAGGCGCTTCGCGGCCAGCTCAGAGGCGAGCTTGCGGCGGCGGGTTTCAAAACGGGTGTCGGCCATGGACATGGTCTATCGCTCCTTTGCTAAATACTCGAGTGCTAGGACGTAACCGCGCGCGCCAAGGCCCGCGATCACGCCGATCGCCAGCGGCGACAGGTAGGAGTGGTGGCGGAACGGCTCGCGCGCGTGGACGTTGGAGAGGTGGACTTCCAAAAACCCCGCGCCGTCCGCAACCTCCGCCAGGGCGTCGCGCAGGGCAACCGAGGTGTGGGTCCAGCCGCCGGGGTTCACAATCACTGGCCACGCGTTATCGGCTGCCTCGTGCACCCACTCAAGCATGACGCCTTCGTGGTTGGTTTGACGGAAGTCGACCTCGACGCCGAGCTCGGCGGCGCGGGCGCGCACCATTTGCTCGACGTCGTCGAGCGATAAGGATCCGTAGACCTCCGGCTGGCGCTTGCCTAGGCGGTTCAAGTTTGGTCCGTTCAGGACGAGGATCGTCATGAGTGGCCTGCCTCCTTCTACTGGCGCGTCACCGCGGCGTACGCGGCGCGCATTTCGTCCACAGTCGCGTCTTCAAGCCGGGTGCAGGAACCGAGACCGTCGAGCACCACAAAGCGGATCCGGCCGTCGCGGTTCTTCTTGTCGTGGGTCATGGCCTCGTAGAGCTCGTCGAAGGCGTCCGGGTCGTAGGTCACCGGAAGACCGACGGTGGCGAGGATTTCGTGGTGGAGGGCGTACAGGGGGTCGTCGATAAGCTGCCTGCTTCTTGCCAGCTCGGCGACGAACATCATGCCCACCGCGACGGCGTTGCCGTGGCGCCAGCGGTACTCCTCGCGGCGCTCAATGGCGTGGCCGAGCGTGTGGCCGTAGTTGAGGATCTCGCGCAGCCCGGCCTCCTTCAGGTCCTGGCCGACCACGTTCGCTTTGACCGCCACGGAGCGCTCCACCAGCTCCTCCCAGTGCTTGTCTGCGCCGTCGCGGTAGAGCTCGAGGATGACCGGGTCCGCGATGAAGCCGGTCTTGATCAGCTCTGCAGAGCCGGAGACGATCTCCTCCTCAGGCAGGGTGTGGAGGCGTTCGAGGTCGATGAACACCGCGTCCGGCTCGTGGAACGCGCCCACCAAGTTCTTGCCGGCGGCGGTGTTGATGCCGGTTTTGCCGCCGACGGCGGCGTCCACCATGGCCAGAAGCGTCGTCGGCACCTGGATAACCTTGATGCCGCGCATCCACGCGCTGGCGACGAAACCAGCGAGGTCAGTCGCGGCTCCCCCGCCGAGGCCTACAATCGCGTCTTGCCGCGAAAACCCTGCCGCGCCAAGCTCGTCCCATAGCTCGCCGGCGACGCTGAGCGTCTTGCCGCTCTCGGCGTCGGGGACGGGCAGCAGCAGCGGTTGCACGCAGACAGCCTCAAGGTCGCTGGCGATTGCACGGGCGACTGCCGCGAGCGGCTGTTGGTAGACGACGGCGACCTTGCGCGCTCCCGTGGATTTCGCGTGGCCGGCCACTTCACCCGTGATGTCGTAGCCGATGTGGATGTTGTAGGGATTCGGTCCCGTCACTTCAATCGTGGCCAAAATCGCACCCCTATTCCGTATCGATGAAGCTCAAGACCTCCGCAACCACGCGCTGCGGCGGGCGGGAGTCGGTGCGCACCCGGTGGTCCGCCACCTCGCGGTAGAACGGCTCCCGGGTTTCGAGCAGGTTGCGGTAGTGCTCCTCGCGGTTTGCGGCGTTAAGCACCGGGCGTGACGTGTCGTTTGCGGTGCGGCGGATCCCCTCTTCCGGGGTGACGTCGATCCACACCACGGTGTGCCGCTGCAGCAGGGTGCGGGTGGACTCGGTGAGCACCGATCCCCCGCCCAGGCTGACCACGCCGCCAGTCGCCAACGCCCGGGCGACGTAGCCCGCCTCGAGCTTGCGAAACTCTTCTTCGCCCAGCTCGGCGAAGACCTCGCCGCAGGGCTTGCCCTCACCCTGCTCAATCAGCGTGTCGGAATCCACCAGCGGGAGGTTCAGCGCGCTGGCCAGCCGGCGCCCGATGGTCGATTTGCCCGCGCCCGGAGGCCCGACGAGGACCACCCGCGGGAAGGAATTCACCATCTGCACACCTTCGTGCGCAGGCCGTGCCTGCTCCTCGGGTGTCTTCTCGGGGGCATCAATCATCATCGATCACCTTCCTCGGGCGCCGCGTCAAACGCCAGGCGCTGGGCCACATACTCGTTGTAGGAGGCTACATTGCGGCGCACCTCTTCGAGGGAGTCGCCGCCGAACTTCTCGGTCACCGCGCGCGCGAGCACAAGGGCGACCATTGCTTCCGCAACCACGCCTCCGGCAGGCACCGCGCAGACGTCTGAGCGCTGGTGGATACCGGTGGCCGCGTCGCCGGTGGCCATGTCCACGGTTTTCAGTGCGCGGGGAACGGTTGAGATCGGTTTCATGGCCATGCGGACGCGAAGCTGCTCGCCGTTGGTCATCCCGCCCTCGAGCCCGCCGGCCCGGTTGGTGAGGCGGCGCAGCTCCCCGTCTTCACGCACCATCTCGTCGTGGGCTTGGGAGCCGCGGCGGCGGGCTTCTTCAAAGCCGTCGCCGATCTCCACTCCCTTGACACTCTGGATGCCCATGAGCGCACTGGCGAGCTGCGCGTCCAAGCGGTGCTCGCCGGAAATGTGGGAGCCAAGCCCAACCGGCAAGCCGTCGACGATGACCTCGATGATCCCGCCCAGGGTGTCGCCGTCCTTCTTCGCCGCCTCGATTCGGGCGACCATGTCCTCTTCCGCCGCTTTGTCGTAGGCGCGCACGGGAGAGGCGTCGATCGCGTCGATGTCGGCGAACGTCGGCCTGGGGCCGTCGTATATCGCGGACTCACCGATAGACACCACGTGCGAGAACACCTCAACGCCGAGCGTTTCACGCAGGAGGGACCGCGCGACGGACCCAGCTGCCACACGCGCCGCGGTTTCGCGGGCCGAGGAACGCTCAAGAACCGGGCGCGCCGAGGTGAAGCCGTACTTGATCATCCCGGCGTAGTCGGCGTGGCCCGGGCGCGGGCGGGTGAGCTGGGCACCTCGACCGGACCCCATCGCCTTCGCCACTTCCGGGTCGTCCATATCCACCGGCTCCGCGGACATGATGGTGGTCCACTTCGGCCATTCGGTATTGCCGATCTCGATCGCGATCGGGCTGCCGATTGCCTGCCCGTGCACGATACCGGTCAGAAGGGTCAGCTCGTCGGCCTCAAACTTCATCCGCGCGCCGCGGCCGTAGCCGAGGCGGCGGCGCGAGAGCTGGTGCGCGACTTCTTCTTTGGTCACCGGCACCCCGGCCGGCACGTTCTCAACAAGCGCCACGAGCGCCTGTCCATGGGATTCTCCAGCGGTGGTCCAACGAAGCATTGCTGCATTGTCTCACACAGCGCCGATGAAGAGTGCATTAACGAACACGAGCCAAAAGGCGGCGATCATGGACGGTCCATGCGGCACCTCGCGCTTGCCCGCGGAAACCGCAACCAGGCAGGTGAACAGCGCGGACAGCACCATTGCGGCCACCACCGCACCCGGGCCGGTGGAGAAGGCGAGCGCGACGCCGAGCGGCAGCGCAAGCTTAATGTCCCCGCCGCCGATGCCGCGCCCGAAGAACAGGTAACAGGCGGGCCACGCGAACCCCCAGAGGGCATATGGCTTAACGACGCATCCCGCAACCGCAACAGCGCACGCCGGCAACGTGAGGACGTCGGGGAGGCGGTGGCGGGTAGCGTCGACAAGCAAAAGCCCCAACGACCAGCAAAGAACCAACCCCCACCCCATAGCTGGCAGCTTAGCGCTGCGCTGCCACGTGTGTGAAGAGCGCGGCGCGCATTGCCTCGCGTGGGGCGTCCACTGAAGTGAACTGCTCGAACTGGGAGTACGACTGGCCTGCAAGCATGCTCAGGCCCCCGACAGCGTGGTAGCCGTGGCTGGCGGCGCGTACCGCGAGCGGCGTCGGCCACGGGTTGTAGATGACGTCGAGGATCGGCGCGTGGGCGAGATCGTTGACGTGGTCGGCGACGCCGGCAGACGGCACAGTCGAGATCACCGCGTCGGCAGCCATGGTCAGACCGGCGATGTCGGTGCGCGCGTCCAGCGGCGCGAACGCGACGTCCATCCCCTCGGTCAGCGACGCAAGCTCTGCGGAGCGGTCGGAGCGGTTCAGCACGGTCACGTGTTCAACTCCGAGGGATCGCAGCGCCCACAGCGCCGGGCGCGCGGTGCCGCCCCCGCCCACGACGACAGCGCTGGTGATTTGCTGGCCGCGCATGAGCTCGTCCAGCGCGATGAGCAACCCCTCGCAGTCGGTGTTGTCGGCGCGCCACGTGTCAGCGCCCGTGCGCACGAGCGTGTTGGCGGATCCGATCGCGCGGGCGCGCTCCGTCACCTCGTCAGCGAAGTCCAGCGCCGCGAACTTGGCGGGCATGGTGACGGAGAAACCGCGGTAGTCCTCCCCCGCGCCTTCGACGGTCTCCGGCAGCGCTTCCGCGGTGCACTCAATGCGGGTGTACTCCCAACCCGAAAGGCCCGCTGCCTTATACCCCGCGTTGTGGAGCACTGGGGAAAGCGAGTGGCTGATCGGCGAGCCGAGCACAGCCGCGCGAAACGTCATCGCTGCGAGTCCAAAACGCCGTTCTGGATGGAGCGCTCGGTGTCGGCGAAGTGCTCTTCCAGGGTGTCGTTGAACACCGTGGTGCCGTCCTTGTCGACGGTGACGAAGAACAGCCAGTTGCCCTCAGCCGGGTTCTCCATCGCCTCGATCGCTTCCATCGACGGCGAGGAGATCGGCGTCTGCGGCAAGCCGTCCATGGCGTAGGTGTTCCACGGGGTGACGCGGCCGCGGTCGGCGTCGGTGGTCGCAACCTCCACAGACGGCAGATCGTAGTTCACGGTCGAGTCGAACTGGAGGCGCATCGGCTCATCCAGGCGGTTCAGGATCACGCGGGCAACCTTGTCAAACTCTCCTGCCGGCGCCTCGCGCTCGACCAGGGAGGCCGCCACCAGCAGCTCGTACGGCGTCAGCCCGATCGCCTGGGCGCGGTCGACAATGCCAGAGTCGTTGTAGAGCTTGGCCGAGCGCGTCACCAGATCCGTGATGATCTCCTCGGCGCTTGCCTGCGGGTTGATGATGTAGTCGCCTGGGGCGATGAGACCTTCGAGGCGCTTCGCGTCGCCTTGGCGGGCGTTTACCGTCTCGAGCGCCCACTCTGGCACGCCGAGCGATGCCGCGTCGGCGTTGGCGGCGACCTTGTTCAACTGCTCAATGTCGACGCAGCCGTTCATGTTGTCACCGCCGCAGGTCACGTCCTGAATCATCGAGAGGATGCCGTAACGGGTCTGGCCGCCGAGAACGTTGATGTCCATCAGGGTGGCGCCGCCGTACACCTTCAGCGGGGTGACCATCTTGTCCGGGTCGACGAGCGCGGCCACGGCGGCCTCGGCGCTCATCTCCCCCTGCAGGCGGTAGAACCCGGGGTGGATGTTGTCGGATTCCGGGTTGTTCGCCGCGGCAGTCTGGAACGCGCCGTCGGATGCGACAACGCCGCGTTCCACGAGCTCCGGCCCGAGCGCCGAAATCGTCGAGCCCTCCTTGATTTCCACGACCTGCTCGACGCCGTTGCCGTCTCCGGTGAAATCGTCCGGGGCGCCGTTCTGGCGCGCCACCGCGATCCATGCGATAAGGCCGATGATGAGCAGAATCGAGGCGATCAGCAGCGCAGCGCTGCGTGTCCGCCCTTGGGCGCTTCGTCGGGTGGTCACGATTCGTTCTCCTTTAGATAGGTGTTTCGCCCGTCCAACCAAGATTGGAGGATCTCGACAGCGGCCGCCTGATCGATGAAAGACCGCGCGCGCTTCTCCGACGTTCCCGCAGCGCGGATCGCCTGGGAGGCAACGACGGTGGTGAGGCGTTCATCGGCCATTTTCACAGGCAACCCGGTGCGGCGCTTGATGCGGAAGGCGATTTCCTTCGCGTGCTTGACACTCTTCGAGCCGTTCCCCTGCAAATCTCGTGGCAGACCCACAACCACCTCGACCACGTCGTAGTCGTTGGTGAGCTGCACAAGACGATCGATGTCGTCGCCGTCTTGGTCCTTAAAGCCAGTGACCCGAGGCACCGTTTCAACTGCGGTGGCCAAACGCGCGTCACGGTCCGAAACCGCAACACCGATGCGCACAGTGCCGACGTCGACGCCGAGGCGTCGGCCGTTACCGGGGTCGTCGACCCCTGGCGCATCTGGCTGTACCTTCATCGTCATCGCCTTTCGGGTTGGGCTTTCCAACCAAACTAATGCTGGATAACGCCTGAACGTACCCGAAACGCCGACTTGGGTGTAACCAATTCGTTACGTGGCTACCGGCCAAGTTCCTCGCGCACGGCTGCGAGCGCTTGGTCAATCCCCTCGGGTGCGGAGCCCGAGCCCTGGGCCAGGTCCGGCTTGCCGCCGCCCTTGCCGCCGACGTACCCGCCGACGAGTTTGACCAGGTCGCCGGACTTCACACCGTTCGCCACGGCATCCTGGGTGGCAGCAACCGCGTACGCTGCCTTGCCGCCGTCGTTCGACGCGAGCACCACCACGGCATCCCCGCCGTTGAGCTTGCCGCGGATATCACCTGCCATCGTGCGCAGGTCGCCGGTGTTGATTCCGTCCGGCAAGTGGACGGCGGCAAGCTTGCGGCCGCTGGGGAGGGTCTCCGCCTTGCGGGCGATGTCGCCCGTGTTGGCCAAAAGCTGCGCGCGGTGCAGGGCCTCGATCTCCTTCTCAGCCGCGCGCAGGCGCTCGGTGAGCTGCGCGATGCGCTCTGGCAGCTGGTCGCTCGGCGTCTTCAGCTCGCTGGCCAGGCCGGAGGCAAGCGCCGCCTCCTTGGAGAAGTAGCGGAAGGATTCGAGACCCGAGTACGCCTCGATACGGCGGGCCCCCGAACCAACCGAGGATTCGCCGAGCACAGCAACCGGGCCGATCTGGGACGAGTGGTCCACGTGCGTGCCGCCGCACAGCTCGATGGAGAACGGGCCGCCGATCTCCACAACGCGGACGCGGTCGCCGTAGTTCTCGCCGAAGAGCGCCATCGCGCCCATCGCCTTCGCCTCGTCTAAGGACGTCTCGATGGTGTTGACCGCGAAGTCGGCGTCGACCGCCTGGTTGGTGATCGTGGCGATTTCCGCCAGCTGCTCATCGGTGAGTTGGTCGGTGTAGTTGAAGTCGAAGCGCAGGTAGCCGGGCTTGTTCAGCGAGCCCGCCTGGACCGCGGTGGGGCCGAGCACCTGGCGAAGCGCCGCGTGGATGAGGTGGGTCGCGGTGTGGGCCTGGCGCGCGCCGTGGCGCCACGCGCCGTCGACCTCCGCGGTCACCGTCTGGCCGAGGTCCAGCCCGCCGTTTTGCACCGTCGCCTTGTGCACCCACAGCTTCTTGCCGATTTTCTGCACGTCGTTGACGTCCAGCACGGTGTCGCCGACCAGAAGACGGCCGCGGTCAGCCATCTGGCCGCCGGCCTCGGCGTACATCGGGGTGACGTCCAGGATCACCTCCACCTCGTCGCCTTGGGCGACCTCGCCGACCTTCTGGCCGTCGCGGACTAGGCCGATGACGTTCGCTTCGTGCACCAGCTGGTCGTAGCCCACAAACTTGGTCGGGTGCTCGTCCACCCACTTGCGGTACAGCGAGTCGTCGCGGTTACCCATCTTCTTGGCCTTGTTGTCGGCCTTTGCGCGGTCGCGCTGCTCCTGCATCGCGGCATCGAAGGCCTCCATGTCCACGTCGAGGCCTGCCTCGCGGGCCATCTCCAGGGTCAGGTCGATCGGGAAACCGTAGGTGTCGTGCAGCTCAAAGGCCTGCGCGCCCGTCATCACGGTGCTGCCGGCGGTCTTGAGAGCCTCAGCCGTTTCGTCGAAGCGGTGGGTGCCGGACTCCAGGGTCTTGGAAAATGCGCGCTCCTCAGCAAGAGCGACGCGCAGGATGCGCTCGCGGTTCTCCGCGATCTCGGGGAACGACGGCGTCATCGTGTCCATGATGGTGTTCATGAGCGGCTGCATCACCTCGCCGGTGGCCCCCAGCAGGCGGGCGGAACGGATGATGCGGCGCAGCAAGCGGCGCAGGATGTAGCCGCGCCCCTCGTTGGACGGGGTCACGCCGTCGAGAATGACCATCATGGCGGTGCGCGAGTGGTCCGCAATCACGCGGAAGCGCACGTCGTCAGCCGGGTTGCCGGTGTCGTAGCGCGTGCCGGTGAGCTCCTGCGCCACGTCGATTACGGGGCGCAGGAGGTCCGTCTCGTAGACGTTGTCGACACCCTGCAGAATGCACGCTACGCGCTCGACGCCGAGGCCGGTATCGATGTTCTTCTTCGGCAGCTCGCCGAGGATCTCGAACCCGCCCTTCTTGTCGCCGGCGCCGCGGATGGACTCCATGAACACGAGGTTCCAGATCTCCATGTAGCGGTTGTCGTCGGCAAGCGGACCGCCCTCCTTGCCGTACTCCGGGCCGCGGTCGTAGTAGATCTCCGAGCAGGGACCGCACGGGCCAGGCACACCCATGGACCAGAAGTTGTCCTCCATCCCCATGCGCTGGATACGCTCAGCTGGAACACCGACCTCGTTCTCCCAGATGCTGGCGGCTTCGTCGTCGTCGGTGTAGACGGTCACCCAGAGCCGCTCCGGGTCGAGGCCGTACCCGCCTTCTTCCACCGAGCCGGTCAGCAGCGCCCACGCGTGCTTGATCGCGCCTTCCTTGAAGTACTGGCCGAAGGAGAAGTTGCCCGCCATCTGGAAGAAGGTGTTGTGGCGGGTGGTGATGCCGACTTCCTCGATGTCCAGCGTGCGCACGCACTTCTGGATGGAGGTGGCCAGGCCGTTCTCGAACGGCGGGGTCTGCTGACCCAAAAAGTACGGCTTGAACGGCACCATGCCGGCGTTGACGAAGAGGAGTGTCGGGTCGTCGAGGATCAGCGACGCGCTCGGCACCTCGGCGTGACCGGCCTCGACGAAGTGGTTGGTGAACCGTTCCCGAATCTCATGTGTCTGCACGGGGTGTACGTCCTTTCAGCTGATTGGAAAATCCGGCATAACTCTACCCCGCTAGTTCCCGCGCACCATGCGCCGGAGCCTGCCAAGGTACTCGCTGATGCGTTTCTCGGCCCCGTGGTCGGTCGGCTCGTAGTACACGGCGTCTTCCAAACCGTCCGGAACGTACTGCTGCTCCACCACTCCCCGGGGATCGTCGTGGGGGTACTTGTAGCCGACGGCGTGGCCCAGCGCCTTCGCGCCCTCGTAGTGTCCGTCGCGCAGGTGCGGCGGCACCGGCCCCACGCGGCCAGCGCGGACATCCTCCTGCGCCCGCGTGATCGCCTGGATCACCGACGGCGACTTCGGCGCGGTGGCCAGGTGGATCGTCGCCTGCGCCAAGGTGAGACGAGCTTCGGGCATGCCGATGAACTGCACCGCTTGGGCGGCGGCGGCAGCGGTCTGCAGCGCCGTGGGGTCCGCCATGCCGATGTCCTCCGAGGCGTGAATAACTAAGCGCCTGGCGATGAACCGGGGGTCCTCCCCCGCCTCGATCATGCGCGCGAGGTAATGCAGCGCGGCGTCCACGTCCGACCCGCGGATCGATTTGATGAACGCGCTGGTGATGTCGTAGTGCTGGTCGCCGTCGCGGTCGTAGCGCACCACCGCGCGGTTGACGTTTTGCCGCACCACGTCCTCGGTCACGGTGCCGCCCGCGGGCACCGCTTCCGCGGCAGCCTCCAAATATGTCAACGCCCGCCTCGCGTCGCCGCCGGCCAAAAGGGTCAGCTGGTCGAGGGCCTCACCGTCCACCACCACGTCGAGCGCCTCGTCCACGGCGCGACGCAGCACGGCGCGGATGTCGTCGTCGCTCAGCGGCTCCAGCTTCATCAGCAGCGAGCGCGACAACAGCGGCGCCACCACCGAAAAACTCGGGTTCTCCGTCGTCGCGGCGACCAGGAGAACGGTGCGGTTCTCAACCGCCGCAAGCAGCGCGTCCTGCTGGGTCTTAGAGAACCGGTGAACCTCGTCGATGAACAGCACCGTCTTCTCGCCGCGCACAAGGTCGCGCCGGGCCTGGTCGATCACGGCGCGGACTTCCTTCACGCCAGATGACAGCGCCGAGAGCCCGACGAAGTTCTGCCCCATCGTCTTTGCAATCAAAGAGGCGATCGTCGTCTTACCTGTGCCGGGCGGGCCGTAAAGAATCACACTCGCCGCGCCGGATCCTTCCACCAGCCGCCGCAGCGGTTTACCCTCGCCGAGCAGGTGCTCTTGCCCCGCGACCTGTTCCAGGGTCTGCGGCCGCATGCGCGCGGCCAGGGGTGCGTCGCTCGAGACTTCGAAGAAGCTTGAGCCCCGCTGGCTTATCGACGCCCCCTTATCCGCCCCTTCATCCCCAAACAATCCGCCTTGCGTCATCGCCGCGTCTGTCTCCGTCTACGCCAACCGCGCGGCGACCTGGGCCGCAAAATCAGAGATAACCAGGTAGGCGGTGTCGCGCCCGGTGCCCGCGTAGCTGGCGAGCGCGTTGAACGTCTCGCGCAGGTCCTCGCGGACAAGTTGCTCCTCGTCGGTAAACGGCCCCTGAGACGCCGGGCGCAGCACGTCGCCCGAGGCGTCGAAGTCGAGCTGGTCCACCGCTTCGGAGGTCAGCTCGAGGCCAGCGCGGGCGAACTCCGCGGCGAGTTCGGTGTCTGCCTCACTCAACTGCCGGAAAGCCACCGGGTTGAGCATGCTCAGACTAGACAGCGCCCAGCCGATCATCGCGCCTGTGATGCGGGCTTGCAGCGTGTCTTCGTGGTTGAGCAGCGGCCAGGTTTCGCGCACCTCGCGCAACCAAGCGTCGATGAACGCCCCCGCCGCCTCGTCGCTGTAAGGCCGCGGGGAGACGTAGAGCGGGAACCCCGTCAAGACGAAGGCGACGTCGAAAGACGCATCGCGGAAACCTGCCCACTCGTAGTCCAGGAACTGGGTACCGCTCGGTGTGTACAAGACGTTGTCGGGGCTCAGATCGAAGGGGGTAAACGCGCGCAAGCCACCCCGCAGCAGGCGCGACTGCAGGTTCGCCGCCGCGACCGACACCTCCGCCGGAACGTCAAAACCGGCGTTTGCCAGCATCGACAGTCCCAAGCGGATTCGGTGGGACAGCAACCGATCGCGCACGCGCTGCACTTGCTGCGCGTCTGTCTCTGCCCGCGTCATGCGCGCGAACAAGACGTCGAAGGCCTGCTCCTTGCCGGCGGTGCCGGCGTGCATGCGGCCGAGCGCGGTGCCAAGGTTGCGCAGGATGTTGATGTGCTGCTCCTCGTCAGCGCGCTCCAGCATCTCCGCGAGGGTGTCGCAGTCGCCGACGTCGGAGAGCACGATCATCCGCTCGTCCATGTCGTAGGCCAGCAGCACCGGCCCGGGCCGGACATCGCTGCTGAGAGACGTCGCGAATTGATACGACACCACTTCGCGTAGAAACGCAGCGTCGTCAAGCGGGAAGCCCGTTGTCGGCGCGTGCTTGACCACCACCGAACGGTGCTGCAGGAACGGGTTCGTTGCCACCTTGGCCCGGTAGACGGCCGCGACGCCGGAACCGGACAGGCGGGCCACATCCCCCAGTTTCTGCGTGCCGCCGTAGCGGCGGGTCAGGATGTCCTCAGCGACCGCGATCGCCGCGTCCTGGTCCATGTGCGCTACCTACTCGGCGGTGCCTTCAGCCGGCGCCTTCTTCGGCTTGAAGTCCACACCGGTCTCGGCGCGCTGGGCTGCAGGGATCGGGCCCGGTGCGTCGGTCAGCGGGTCGACGCCGCCGCCGGACTTGGGGAACGCGATCACGTCGCGGATCGAGTCGAAACCGCCGAGCAGGCTGACGATGCGGTCCCAGCCGAACGCGATGCCGCCGTGCGGCGGGGCGCCGTACTGGAAGGCGTCGAGCAGGAAGCCGAACTTCTCCTGCGCTTCCTCGGCGCCGATGCCCATCACGTCGAACACGCGCTTTTGCACGTCCGCCTGGTGGATACGGATCGAGCCGCCGCCGATCTCATTGCCGTTGCAGACGATGTCGTAGGCGTAGGCGAGCGCCTCGCCCGGCTCCTTGTCAAAGGTGTCCAGGTACTCCGGCTTCGGCGAGGTGAACGCGTGGTGGACAGCAGTCCACTTGGAGTGGCCCAGAGCCACGTCGCCGGAAGCCGTTGCGTCAGCGGCCGGCTCGAACAGCGGCGCGTCCACAACCCAGGTAAACGCCCAAGAGCCCTCTTCGATCAGGTCCAGCTTGCGGGCGATCTCGCCGCGGGCGGCGCCCAGCAGCGCGCGGGAGGCCTTGGTGTCGCCGGCGGCGAAGAAGATCGCGTCGCCCGGCTTCGCGTCGACGTGCGCTGCGATTCCCGCCTTCTCCTCGTCGGTGATGTTCTTCGCCACCGGGCCAGTCAGCTCGCCGTCCTCCTGCACCAGGATGTACGCCAAGCCCTTGGCGCCGCGCTGCTTCGCCCACTCCTGCCACGCGTCGAGCTGGCGGCGCGGCTGGGAAGCGCCGCCCTGCATTACGACAGCGCCGACGTACTCGGCCTGGAAGACGCGGAACGTGGTGTCCTTGAAAAACTCGGTGCACTCCACCAGCGGGATGTCGAAGCGCAGGTCGGGCTTGTCCGAACCGTAGCGCTCCATGGCCTCCTTGTAGGTCATGCGCGGAATCGGAGTCTGAATGTCGTACCCGATAAGCTTCCACAACTCGACCAGGATCTCCTCCGCCAACGCAATAACGTCGTCCTGGTCCACGAAGGAGGCCTCGACGTCGAGCTGGGTGAACTCCGGCTGGCGGTCAGCGCGGAAATCTTCGTCGCGGTAGCAGCGGGCGATTTGGTAGTAGCGCTCCATGCCGGAGACCATCAGCAGCTGCTTGAACAGCTGCGGGGACTGCGGCAGCGCGTACCAAGAACCCGGCTTCAACCGCGCGGGCACGAGGAAGTCGCGCGCGCCCTCCGGGGTGGAGCGGGTCAGCGTCGGGGTCTCAATCTCCACGAAATCGTGGGAGTCGAGCACCCTGCGCGCTGCCTGGTTCACCTTCGCGCGCAGGCGCATCGCGTTCGCTTGGCGCTCGCGGCGCAAGTCGAGGTAGCGGTACTTCAGGCGGGTCTCTTCGCCCACCTCGGAAGACGATGCGTCCTCGATCTGGAACGGCAGCGCAGCGGACTTGTTCAGCACTTCCAGCTCGGTCGCGTTGACCTCGATCTCGCCGGACGCGAGGTTCGCGTTCGCGGAGCCTTCCGGACGCGGCTCAACCACGCCGGTGACCTTCACCACGTACTCGCTTCGCAGGTCGTGGGCAGCCTCGGCTACCTCGGACTCGCGGAACACCACCTGCGCCAAGCCGGAGCGGTCGCGCAGATCGATGAAGATCACGCCGCCGTGGTCGCGTCGGCGCGCCACCCAGCCGGTAAGGGTGACGGTTTGTCCGTCGAGTTCTTTGTTCAAGTTCCCCGCAAGGTGAGTGCGCAGCACGGCTTAATCCACGTCCTTCCACGTGATGGCAAAAGTTAACGGGCAAGAGTCTACCGCGCTGGGTTACCAACATGCGTTGGGGATGTTTGGCAGAATGCTTGCCATGACGTTTAGAGGCAATGCCAGCCAGGGCGCGAACCGCCGAGTGCAGACCAGTGTCGGCGGTGGCCGCGGAGCCGCGGGAGGCGGCGCGGGCGGACTCCTCGCCCTGCCGTTATTGCTCGGCGGCGGCGGAATCGGGTCCCTGCTTATCGTGCTGCTGCTGTTCTTCCTGTTCTCCGGCGGCGGCAATTCCACCCAGTCGCAGGCGCCGGGTACAGACCAGGGCGGCTACAACTTGGACCACTGCGACACGGCCAACGCCGCCAACGAGTACACCGACTGTCTTGCCGCGGCGACGGTGATCTCCGTCGACGAGGTGTGGTCGCGCGTGCTGCCGGAGCAGGCCAGCCTCGAGTACCGCGAGCCGGGCATGCACATCTTCAAGCGCGACGTCACCACCGGCTGCGGCTACGCCACCGCAGACACCGGCCCGTTCTACTGCCCGCGCGATGAGACCGCCTACCTCGACGTCTCCTTCTTCGACCAGCTGCACCAGCTCGGCGGCAGCTCGGGCCCGCTCGCGCAGGCCTACGCCACCGCCCACGAGATGGGTCACCACATCCAGAACATCGAGGGCACCCTGGGCTTGAGCGATTATAAGAACCCGGGCGAGGATTCCGCCGCCGTGGCCATCGAGCTGCAGGCTGACTGCTACGCCGGCTTGTGGGCGCACTACGCCCAGCAGGACGGCAGCCTCGAGTCTGTCTCTGACCAGCAGTTGAACGAGGCGATCCAAACCGCGCAGGCGATCGGCGACGACAACATTCAACGCCGCTCCGGCGGCGAGGTCGACCCGGACGCGTGGACCCACGGTTCCTCAGAGCAGCGCGGCGAGGCGTTCATGTCGGGCTACCAGACCGGCAAGATGTCCGCCTGCGACACGTTGAACCGCGGCGTCTACAACAGCTAAGCGCCAGCGCGATGGCTACCCAGGAAACTGCCGCGGCCGCCCCTCCCAGCCGGGCTGTCGAGTTCCTCGCCTCGTTCAACGAGATCGAGGGCTTTCTCCGGGACGCACTGGAGGCAAAGAAAACCGACTCATTCAAGTGGATGTGCACCCAGGCGGCCAAGAGCGGCGTGCTGACGCGTGGGCAAGCGGACGACCTGAAGGAGTTCGCTGAACTCCGCAACGCCATTAGCCACGGTGAGTACCGGGACTTCAAACCGATTGCCGAGCCGCTTGCGGAAACAGTTGCGGACATACAGCGCATCCGGGACTCGCTCATCTCCCCCACGACCGCGCTGCAGGTGGTCGGCCAAGATCAGCGGGTGGTGACGTTCTCGCCCGACGCCGCAATCGGCGAGGCGCTCCGAGCGCTCACCGAGACCGGCCACACCCAGTTCCCGATCTACGAGGGCGGCGAGTGCGTAGGACTGCTCACCACGAACGCCATCGCGCGCTGGGTCGCCGCGGAGCTCACTGGCGGCGAGGTGGCGGAATCGACCACCATACGCGAGGCGCTCAAACTCTCCGGCCAGCACGACCAGCCGGTGTTTCTGCCCCGGACAGCACCTGCCGCCGCCGCGGTGGAGGCGCTCACCACCCCCCTTGCATCGGGTGCGCTGCCGCGCCTCGCCATCATCACAGAGCACGGGAACAAGGATCAGCGCCCCATCGCCGTCGTGGGCGCTACCGACATCCCCGCGCTGTCAGCCACGTTCTAGCACCGCCAAAGGAGGGCTCATGACAACTTCGACGAAGCCGGCAAGGAAACGCAACACCGTCAGCGTGATCGACCTTTTCTCCATAGGCATCGGTCCCTCGTCATCGCACACCGTCGGCCCGATGCGCGCGGCGCAGGCGTTGATCGAGGATCTCGGCGTCCAGCCGGCGAAAGTGCGGGTCGAGTTGCGCGGCTCGCTGGCGGCAACCGGTGTCGGGCACGGCACCGACCGCGCAGTGCTGCTCGGTCTTGTCGGCTACACTCCGACGACCACCAGCGCCGACATCGCCCCGAAGCCGGGCGAACCGATCTCGCCGGAAGGCGTGATCGAAGGCCCCACCGGCGAGGTGGCATACGAGATGGTTTTCAACCCACTCCCTGTGGCCGAGCACCCGAACTGCCTCGTGTTCGACGCCTGGGACGCAGACGGCACCCAGCTGGTCAGCGGCAAGGAGTACTTCAGCATCGGCGGCGGGTTCATCCTGGATCGCGCGGGCATGGAGAAGCACCGCAACGAAACCGGTGTCGCTGCCGTCGCGCACACCGACGCAGTGCCCTACCCCTTCGACACGGGCGCCGACCTCGTTCGGATCTGCAACAAGACGGGGCTGACGATCGCGGAGGTGATGCGGGCCAACGAGGAGCACATCCACAGCCGGACTGAGCTCGATGCGCACCTGGACGCCGTGTGGGACGTGATGCAGGAGTGCGTGGCCCACGGCCTGAAAACGGAAGGCACGCTGCCCGGCGGTCTCAATGTCCGCCGCAGGGCCAACCGTCTGCACCGGCTGCTCACCGCCGAGTACGAGGCCTCGACGGCGCGCGGTCTGGATGCGATGGAGTGGGTGAACCTGTACGCGCTCGCCGTGAACGAGGAGAACGCGGCGCACGGCCAGGTGGTCACTGCCCCCACAAACGGCGCGGCCGGCATCATCCCCGCGGTGATGCACTACTGCCGAGATTTCACCGACGATTTTGACCGGGAGCGCGCGCACGAGTTCTTGCTCACCGCCGGCGCGATCGGCGCGATTATCAAAACCAACGCGTCGATTTCCGGCGCTGAGGTCGGCTGCCAGGGCGAGGTCGGCTCGGCGTCTTCCATGGCAGCGGCCGGCATGTGCGCAATTTTGGGCGGCACCCCGGCGCAGGTGGAAAACGCCGCCGAGATCGCGCTCGAGCACAACCTCGGCCTAACGTGCGACCCAGTGGGTGGGCTGGTGCAGGTGCCCTGCATCGAGCGCAACGCCATCGGCGGGGTGAAGGCGATCAACGCGGCCCGCTTAGCCAAGCTTGGCGACGGCACCAACATCGTCACCCTCGACGACGTCATCGAAACGATGGCGTCGACCGGTCACGACATGATGACCAAGTACAAGGAGACCTCGATGGGCGGCCTCGCCGTGCAGCTCGGCCTGCCCGTGAGCATTACTGAGTGCTAATCGCCTCGATCACCGCAGCGGCGTCGAGGGCGACCTGGCGCTGCGAGTGGTCGTGCAGATCCTTGAGCGTCACCTCGCCGCTTTCGAGCTCGCGCTCCCCCAGCACCAGCGCATAGTGCGCACCTGAGCGGTCGGCGCCTTTCATCGCGCCCTTCAAACCTCGCCCGCCGTAGGACATGTCGGCGGCGATGCCGGCGGCCCGCAGGGCGTCGACAAGCAAGCTCATGCGCTCCGAGGCCTCATCGCCGATGGCGACCCCGAAAACGTCGACGCGCGAGTCCACGCCCTCCAACGTCACGCCCTCAGCCTCGAGTGCGAGCACGGTGCGGTCAACGCCGAGTCCGAAGCCGATGCCGGAGAGGTCTTGGCCGCCGATCTGCGCCATCAGACCGTCGTAGCGGCCGCCGCCGCCGATGCCGGACTGCGCGCCGAGCCCGTCGTGAACGAACTCGAAGGTGGTCTTGGTGTAGTAATCGAGGCCGCGCACCATGCGGGCGTTGATGACGTACGCCACGCCCATCGCATCGAGCGTCGCCGTCACGGTGTCGAAGTGGGCGCGGCAACCGTCGCAAAGGTGGTCCAGCATGAGCGGCGCGTCGGCGGTCATCTCGCGGACCTCGGGACGCTTGTCGTCCAGCACGCGCAGCGGGTTGATCTCCGCGCGGTGGCGTGTTTCTTCGTCCAAATCCAGGTCGAAGAGGAACGCCTGCAGCTTCTCGCGGTATGCCGGGCGGCACTCGCCGCAGCCCAGGCTGGTCATCTCGAGGCGGAAGTCGGTCAGCCCAACCGCGCGGTAGCAGCGGTCCGCGAGCGCGATCACCTCGGCGTCGAGCAGCGGGTCGTCAACTCCGATAGCCTCCACGCCCACCTGCTGCAGCTGGCGGTAGCGGCCGGCCTGCGGGCGCTCGTAGCGGAAAAAAGGCCCGTAGTAGTTGAGCTTCACAGGCAAGTAGCCGCGATCTAAGTTGTGCTCGATCACTGCGCGCATGACACCCGCAGTACCCTCCGGGCGCAGGGTGACCGAGCGCTCCCCGCGATCTTCGAAGGTGTACATCTCCTTACTCACCACGTCGGTGGACTCGCCCACGCCGCGGGCGAACAGCGTAGTGTCCTCGAACACCGGTAGCTCGATGTGCTGGTAGCCGGCTAAGCGGGCTTGGCGGGCAAACTCGTCGCGCACGCGGATGAACGTGGCGGATGCCGGCGGGACGTAGTCGGGCACGCCCTTCGGAGCGGAAAGGGCCTGGAACTTCTTCTGCTCAGTCACAACGATTGAGCTTAGCGTCCGCGGTTGGCGGCGCGGAGGTACGGGTTGGACGCCCGCTCAGCGCCGATCGTGGTAGCCGGCCCGTGACCGGGGAGCACGGTCAACGCGTCGTCGAGTTCCCACACCGGGCCGCGGAGCGACTGCGCCATCGCGTCCGGGTCCGAGAACTCCAAGTCGGTGCGCCCCACGGATCCGTTGAAGAGGACATCGCCCGAAAACACCAGCTCCTTACCCACCAGCAGCACGCAGCCGGGCGAATGGCCTGGTGCGTGGCGCACCGAGAGCTCCATCCCGGCGAGCTGAAGCGCCTCGCCGTCGACGATGTCGATCACGCGCGCAGGCGTTTCCATACGGCTGGCGTTGAACGCCGCGCGTCCGGCGCTGGGTACCGACGTTTCTCCGGCGAGCATGAACGCGTCGTCCGGGTGCATATACACGTCCACCCCGAGACCGGCAGCGTCGCGCACATGGTCCAAGTGGCCGTGCGTGCACACGACAGCGGTCAACGTAGCGCCCTGCTCTTCGAACTGGCGGCGCACATGCTCGCCTGCCCCGAGCCCCGGGTCCACCGCGAACCCTTCGCGCGTTTGATCATTAATCACCACATAGCAGTTTGTCTGGTACGGGCCGACGACGAATCCAGCGATGTTCATGCATGCGATACTATTTCACCGTTCAACACCCGTTGGGCGCACGCACAACGCAATCCACGAGGGAATCGAGGTCTGGTCACGGTGGCTACGAATGAAGAGCGCGGCAAGCAGGCGCTTTCGAACCTGGAGAAGGAACTGAACTCGCGAGACCGCAAGCAGCGCCAGCGTCCGTGGGTAACGGCAGCGGCATCGCTGGCTGTCATCGCGGCGCTCGGCGGCGGCATCTACTTTGCGGCTACCCAGAACAGCGACGAGGACGTGACCGCCTCCGAGGAGACCACGGAGTCAACCGCGACCGAGACCGAAGAGTCCACCTTCGACGCGTCCGAGTATGAGGCTCTGTCAACCAAGCGCGCCGTCGCGCTGCCCGCCACGGTGAACTGCACCTACACCGAAGACGGCGACGACGCGAACTTCGTCGGACTCCCGCCGGCCGAGGGTGTTTCCACCGAGGGCACCGTCACCGTGGACCTCGAAACCAACCGCGGCCCGATCGGCATGGAACTCGACCGCTCCGTCTCCCCCTGCACTGTCAACGCCATCGAGTACCTGGCTCAGGACGGTTACTTCAACGACACTGTCTGCCACCGTCTGACCACCTCCGACGGGCTGAAGGTGCTGCAGTGCGGCGACCCGAGCGGCACCGGCGCCGGCGGCCCGGGCTTCCAGTTCCCCAACGAGTTCCCCACCGACGAGGTTATCGACGACGTGGATCTCTCGGCCCTCGGTGTGCCGGAAGATGCCTCCGACGAGGAGAAGCGCCAGTACGCCTCCATGATGTTGCAGGATCCGAAGCGCTACGAGCGCGGCACGATCGCAATGGCGAACGCGGGCATCGACACCAACGGTTCTCAGTTCTTCCTTAACTACGGTGACTCGGTTCTGCCCCCGCTCTACACGTACTTCGGCAAGATCAGCGACGAAGGTCTAGACACCTTAGACGCGATCGCCGAGGTAGGCGTCGAAGGCGGCGCGTCCGACGGCGCCCCGGCAGAAGAAGTCAAGATTCAAAGCGCGGCGGTGAAGTAGCAAGCACGCGAATACGACCCTTGCGGATTCATAAGGGACTGTTAGGATACTCAAGGTCACAAGAAGACGCCGCCAAAAGATTGGACTTCCCATGCAGTACCGTAAGAGCCTCGTCGCTGCCGCCACCGCTGCCGCCGTTCTGACCTCGGGCGTTTCCGTTGCGCAGGCGCAGACCCCGCAGGTGAACAAGGAAACGACGGCCAACCAGACCACGAACAAGAAGAACGAGTCGTCTTCCAGCAACGGCAACAAGCCGACCGCGAAGGAGATCCAGGACTGGATCGCTGTGGCTACCGCGCTTGTCGGTCTGCTCGGCACCATCGCGGCGTTCGCGCAGAAGTACCTGCGCCCGTAGCCACTACGGTTCGCTCGATCGCCCCAGCTCTTAGCTCGGGGCGATTTTGCTTATCGACGCCCCTGCCAAACAGCTAACCCGCCACCCTCTCCTTCGCGGAGACAGTGGCGGGTTAATTGGTTTCTTAAGCTAACGCTTAACGGCCGAGGTAGGCGATCGGGCCGAGCAACTGGTCGATCGGGAACGCGAAGATCAGCGTGAGCACGCTGAGGACACCGACGACCGCGGCGATGATGGCGCCAAGGTTCGCATCCGACGAGCCGGAGGTCTGAGACGGCGCAGCCGAGTCAGACTTCGCAACGGTCACGGGCATCGTGATGCTGGTTTCCTTGTCGGTCGTGATGGTCAGCGTCTGCTCACCGGACACACCCGCCGGGATGTCGATGGTCACGGTAGCGCGCCCCTGCTCGCCGTAGCCCTTGTCGGCGTCGGTGACAGTGTTATCCACCTTGGCCGTCGCTTCAGCGCCGCCGATCTTCACGGTGACGTTCTCAGCCTTCGGCTCACCCTCGGACGAGTACGACAGCGAGGTCAGCTTGATCTCGTTCTTCTGCCCAGCCTTCAAGCCACCTTCCGGCAGCACCACGCCGACATCCTTTTGGCCGGAACGAACTGTTGCGTCGCCCGACTCCAGGTAGTCGACGAACGCCTGGAGGTCGTTGTAGCCGACATCGTTGCGGTCGCGGAAGTTCTCCGCGCCCAAGAAGCCGTCACCCCCGTCGAAGAGGAAGGTGGAACCAGCGACGGTGTAGTCCTTGTTCGGATCGACCTCCTTACCGTTGATGGTGATGCTGGTGATCTTCTCGCCGCGCGGAGCCTCCGGGTTGTAGGTGTAGGCAACGTTGTCCGACAGGCCTAGGTCGAGGCGCGGACGACCGGACTTCGCGGCCGCTTCCTCGCTCTGCCACTGGTTCTCAAGCATCTCCTTGATCGCAGCGCCAGAGACGGTGGCCACGGCAATGTTGTTGCCGAACGGCTGTACGTCAAACGCCTGTTTGTAGGTCACGTCACCTTGGGCGAGGTCCTCACGAACGCCGCCCGCGTTCATGATGCCGAAATCAATGTCCTGAGCGAGGAACTCCGACAGCGCGGCAACCGCAGACTGGGCGATCATGTTGTTCGCAGTCGATTCGGTGCCGCGGTTGGAGCCCGGAGCCGCAGCCGGGTTGGAGCCGCGCTTGAAATCAGCGTCAATCGTCGCCACAACCTGATTGCCAAGAACATCAGCCTGCTCCTTGGCCTTGGCCACGATATCCGCAACCGCTGCGTCAGGCTCGATACCCAGCTCATTCAGGTGCGAAGCGTCGTACTGCTGGGCGTCCTTCTTCACGATCTTCTTCTCGGCCTTGTCGTAGGTGAGAACCAGGTTCGTGACAACCTTGCCGTACTCCTGCGACTGGGCAAAGGGCACCGGAGCCTCGAGGTCAAGACGCTTGATGTGGTCGTCGCCGCCGAAAACGAAGTCAACGTACTGCTCGTTCAGCTTCGCTGCGCTGGTGTGGGCGGGGTCGTGGATGAGCGCGATAACGAGATCAGCCTTGCCATCCTTCTTCAGCTTTTCCGCCTCGACGTTGACCTGCTCAGCAGAGTCAGTGATGTTCAGGTCCTTGACGTTGGCCGGGTTCGACTTCGAAACTGTCAGGTTGGAGGTGGTGCCAACGAGGGCCACCTTGACACCGTCGACGTCAACGATCTCGTAGGGCTTGGTCTCGCGGGTGCCATCGGTCTTGAACACGTTAGCGCCGAGCTGGGTGATGGTGCCGTCAACCTCGGTGCCCGGGACGATTCGGTTCATCAGGTCCGCGTAACCCTTGTCAAACTCGTGGTTACCGATAGCCGTGCCGTTGACCTTGATCGCCTGCAGGAACTCCATCGTGTACTTATCGTCCGAGATGGCCGACACGAACGCGGAGCCACCCTGGTTATCGCCGGAGGTGGTGACGAGCGTGTTGGGGTTCTGCTCGCGGAGGTAGTTGATGATGCCTGCGACGTTTGCGGCACCCATCTCGTCGCCTGCCTTCGGAGTGACTTCCCCGGTTTCCCTGTTCTTGCTCAGGTTCGCCTCGAGGCGGCCGTGGAAGTCGGTGATGTTGGCGATGTTAAAGGTGACCTGGTCGGCCTCAGCGGCGAAGGCGGCCGGAGCGCCGGTCAGGACAACGGCGGTGGCGGTGGTGGCGGCAATCAGGTTGCCAGCGCGACGGAACGAGAACATTGAAACTCCTTGGCAGGTGGTACAGGTGATTCACCTGTCTTTGTAACCTCACAAAAAGTTTCCTGCAGGAAGCTGCCAGGGCCTTGTGATTGCGAGCTGGGGCGCTAACTTCACCGACACGAAAAATTCATGTACCGGCAACCTTTCGGGGGTTGCTGAACGCTACGCCGTCACACGGTAGATGTCGAAGACACCCTCCACGTTGCGGATCTGGTTCATGATCGATCCCAGCTGCTTGACGTCCGACACTTCCACCGTTAGACGGACCGTCGCAATCCGGTCCTCGCTCGCTTGCGACGATAGCGCGACGATGGGCAGCTTCTGCTCGCTGAGCACCCCGGTCATTTCGGCGAGGAGGCCGTGGCGGTCGAGCGCCTCCACTTGGAAGGTGGCGAGGGTGGCGCTGCCGTGGCCGGTGGAGTTGGCCCACGCGACGTCGATAAGCCGCTCCGGCTCCTCCTTCAGCTTCGCCGCGTTCGTGCAATCCGCCCGGTGGACTGAAACTCCCCCACCGCGGGTGACAAAACCGAAGATGGCATCCCCTGGCACCGGCTGGCAGCACTTGGCCAGCTTCGCCATCACATCGGGCGAGCCTTGGACAAGGATGCCCGGGCCGTCGCTGCGGGAGGCGCGGTGAACCAGTTCCGCGATTGGCGTGCGCGAAGCGAGCGCATCGATTGCCTCGTCCTCGTTGCCGAACATCTCCACCAACAGCTTCGACACGTGTTGCGCCGAGACGTTGCCGGCACCGATCGCGGTGTAGAGCGCGTCAACGTCCGGGTAGTGCAGCTGCGTGGCCACGCGACGCATGGATTCAGCCGTGAACAGGCGGTGCATAGGCAAGCCACCGCGCTGCACTTCGGCGGCAAGGGCGTCGCGCCCCGCCTCCAAGTGCTCCTCGCGGCGCTCTTTTGCGAACCACTGGCGGATTTTTGCCTTCGCTCGCGGCGAGACGACGAATTCCTGCCAGTCACGCGACGGACCCGCGTTCTGGTCCTTTGAGGTAAAGATCTCCACCCGGTCGCCGGATTCCAGCTCCGATTCGAGCGCTACCAGCTTGCCGTTTACTTTTGCACCGATGCAGCGGTGGCCGACCTCGGTGTGGACGGTGTAGGCGAAGTCCACCGGGGTCGATCCGGCGGGGAGGTTCACCACATCGCCCTTTGGCGTGAAGGCGAAGATCTGCTGGCTGGTCAGGTCGTAGCGCAATGAGTCGAGGAACTCGTTCGGGTCGGCGGCTTCCTTCTGCCAATCCAAAAGCTGACGCATCCACGCCATCTGATCGACTTCGGCCTGGTCGCCCTTGTGCGAACCCTTAGTCTCCTTGTAACGCCAGTGCGCGGCGACGCCGAACTCAGCGTTGTAGTGCATCTCGTGGGTGCGCACCTGCACCTCGAGCGGCCGACCAGTGTCCGTCATCACCGTGGTGTGCAGTGACTGGTAGACCCCGAACTTGGGGTTGGAGATGTAGTCCTTGAATCGGCCCGGCATTGCTGAGTAGATCGCGTGGACCACGCCGACTGCGGCGTAACAGTCGTGGACGTTGTCCACCAGCACACGGATGCCGACGAGGTCAAAGATCTCGTTGAAATCGTGGCCGCGCACCACCATCTTCTGGTAGATCGACCAGTAGTGCTTCGGCCGCCCCATGACTTCGGCCTCGATGCCGTTGGAGCGTAGCTCGCGCTGCAGCTGCGAGGTGATCTCGTTCAGCGCCCGGTCACGCGAAGGTGCTCGGTCAGCGACGAGGCGGACGATCTCCTCGTATTTCTTCGGGTAAAGAATGGCGAAGGCTAAATCCTCCAGCTCCCACTTCACGCTCGCCATACCGAGGCGGTGCGCCAGCGGCGCGATGACGTCAAGGGTCTCGCGAGCCTTCTTCGCCTGTTTTTCCGGCGGCAAGAACCGCATGGTGCGCATGTTGTGCAGACGGTCGCCGACCTTGATCACCAGCACGCGCGGGTCCTCGGCCATGGCGACGATCATCTTGCGGATGGTCTCCGCCTCCGCGGCCGCGCCCAAGGCCACCTTGTCCAACTTGGTCACGCCGTTGACTAAGCGGGCGACTTCGGGGCCGAACTCCGATTCGAGCTGCTCGAGGCTGTACTCGGTGTCCTCCACCGTGTCGTGCAGCAGCGCTGCCACGATCGTGGTCGTGTCCATACCCAGCTCCCCGCAGATTGTGGCCACGGCAAGCGGGTGCGTGATGTAGGGATCGCCGGATTTGCGGTACACGCCTTCGTGCAGCGTCTCTGCAGTTTCGTAGGCGCGGTTGAGCAGTTCAACGTCGGCCTTCGGGTGGTACCGGCGGTGGATCGACAGCAGCGGGTCCAGCACCGGGTTCGTCTTCGGCCGCCCGCCGCCGGTGAGCGACCGGGCCAACCTTGCCGAAACGCTTCGCACGCTCGGCCCCTGGCGCTTTACAGGACGATCATGCGTCACCGCCGTTTACCCCTCCCCGCCTACTGGCCCAGCACGACAAGCTTGCCGTCGCCGAGCTTTTCGCGCCCGCCGAGACCCTCCACTTCGAGGACGACCACGTAGCCCACGACTTTGCCGCCGGCGCGTTCAATGAGGTCGGTTGCCGCGACGAGGGTGCCGCCGGTGGCCAACACATCGTCGACAAGCACAATGCTCTTTCCCGCAATGTCCATGCCGTCCGAGGGGATCTCGAGCGCCGCGGTGGAGTACTCCGTGGTGTACTCCTGGGTGATCACCGGCGGGGGCAGTTTGCCCTTCTTGCGTATAGCGAGGATGCCGAGGCCCATCTCGTAGGCCACCGCGGAGCCGAGCAGGAAACCGCGCGCGTCGAGACCGCCGACGAGGTCTGCGCCGAGCTCGCGGCTCGCCTGCGCCATTTCGTCGATGACGATGTTCAGCGCGTCCGGGTCGGCCAGCACCGGGGTCAAGTCCTCGAACAGGACGCCCTCCTCCGGGAAGTCCGGCACGCGCCTGATCTTGTCCGCGAGCGCTTCCTTAGCCGACTGGTATTTGTTGGTTTCTAGAGCCATGGCTTTTCTTACGTTTCGTCCTTGTGTGTGGGGTGATCGCCGCGCTGCCAGCGGTTTACGTTCCAACCGATGCCAGACAAACCTGTGTACGCAACTACGTTACTCACCTCGCGGTCGATCGCGAACGTCACGGGCTGGGCAATGAGCGGGATGGTGGGCAAGCGGTCCCAGAGGAAGATCTCCTGCGCGCGCAGCACGCCCAGGTTGTCCGCCTTGTTCAGCGCAGCCGGGAAGCTGGTCATCGGGTCGGCGGGGTAGATAAACGCGTCGATGGTGCCATCTGCCGCGACCTCTTCGCCCCACTCGCCGATCTCGGCGCGGGGCAGGTCTGCGAGCGATTTTCCGTCGCCGGTGGCGTCCACGATTGTCACGCCCGCGGGCTCGCAGCTGCGCCGCATCGCTTCCACCATCGCGGCGTACCGCTTACTCGGATACGCGTAACCGATGCGCACCTCCGCGCCCTCGAGGGCACGCGCCCTCTCCACGTCCACGTCGAGGCGCGGCTGCACAGCGTCGTCGAGGCGTTTCGCCAGCGGGTCGTCGTTCTGCAGAACGTGCAGCGGCGCCACCGGCACCGCTATGCCAGCCGCACTGCTCGCGGCATCCGCAACGGCGCGGGGGTCGATGCAGCGCGACAGCGCCTGTCGGTTCTCCTCGACCGCCCACGTACCCACCTCCGGGAACTGCAGCACCTCGGTCAGCTGCCCCGCGACGGTGGAAACCTCAAGGCGGTTGTCTTCGGCGTTCGAGTCAAACCATTCGGGTGTGTGGTCGCGCAGGTCGCCAACGACGAGTTCCCCGCTTTCGGCGAGCGCCCCGGCGTCAGCCGAACCCGGCCACACCACGATTTCGGGCTCGGCCGGGGCGTCGCCGTAATAGTGCTCGTTGGCGCGCAGCACCACTTCCCCGTCATCGCCGACGCGGTCGATGGTGTACGGGCCAAAGGACGTCTGCAGCTCTTCGTCGAAGTTGTCCAGGTTGAAGCTGCCGCGCCACACGTCCGCGATCGGGCGCAGGCGGTCGGCATCCTCCGATTCAAGCTCTTCGACAAGTTCATCGACGGAGAGCTCAAGTTGCTTTGCGACGGCATGCGCCGGCAACACCGTGCCAGCCTCAAACAATCCGCGCCAACGTGCGCCGCGGCCCTCCTTGAAGATGACCGTGAAGTCTTTGGAGCCGGGCGTGCAGGTCAGTTGAGCGGTGTCGTCGAAAAGCGGCATGCTTGAGCCGAACAGCGCTGGGTGCGTGCCGGCGGTGAACGCCAGAAGGTAGTCGGAACAGGTAACCGGCGTGCCGTCGGAGAACACCGCCTCCTGCGACAGCGAGTAGTTCACGCGCCGCTCGGGGCCCGGCAACTCTTGGGTGGTGACCAGGTCCGTGTTCGGGATCATCTGGCCCTGCGGCCCGGGCACGTACACGCCCGGGTACAGCGCTGTCGAAAGCAGCTGCGCCTGGGTGGACCGGCCCTCGAGAGTACCCGCGTTGGTGGTGACCAGCGGCGTGGAGACGAGGTAGCCGAAGCTTGCCTCGTCTGCGCCGTCGTCGATCCCCGCGCACGCGGTCAAGCTTGTCACTGCGGCGGCCGCGAGCGCGGCTACGCCTTTGCGCATCGTCGTTTTCATCATCCGCCTACCGGGCGTTGGGCCTCCACGTGGTGGAGCCGCCCGGTATCTCCTGGTACGGGGCGATGTCGTCGCTGACGTCCGCGCGGCGCGACACCGGTGCGGTGACGGTTCGCTTCCCGGACCCGCCGCGGCTGTCGCCGTCCGTGTCCACGTCCGCGTCTGCGTCCGGGCCGTCTGCGCGGTAGCGGGCCACGTCCTCGTTGTGGAGCTGGTACTTCCTCTTGCGCTCCATCAAGGTGACCAGAAGCGGCGTAGCGAGGAACAGCGACGAGAACACGCCCTCGATGACGCCGATGAGCTGAATCAGCGCGAGGTCCCGCAGCGTGCCGACACCGAGCATCCACACGGCGACGACCATCAGCGCGACAATCGGCAGCGCCGAGATGACGGAGGTGGAAATCGAGCGCATAACGGTTTGGTTGAGCGCCAGGTTCGCCTCTTCGGCGTAGGTGGAGCGGCGCGAGTCCAGCACGCCGGCGGTGTTCTCCTTCACCTTGTCGAAGACGATGACGGTGTCGTAAATGGAGAACGTCAGCACGGTCAACAGACCGATGATCATCGCCGGAGTGATCTCAAGTGCGAAGAGGGCGTAGATGCCCATGATCACGACGCCGTCGACAAGCAGCGCAACCATGGCTGCGATGGCCATCTCGCGCTGCAGGCGCAGTGCGACGTACACAGCGGCCGCGAGGAGGAACACACCCATCGCGAGCAGCATGCGTTTGGTTATGGTGTCGCCCCACGATTCAGACACGGTCGAGTCACCGATCGCGTCGGGGCTTGCCTGGCCTTCCTGGTCGAGCGGCTGGTGCTTCTCGTAGATCGCCTGCCGGGCCTGATCGATCTGCTCCTGCGTGAGGTGCTGAGAGTTGATTTCCAGCGTGCGCGCGTCGCCCGCGCCGACGATCTGGGTCAGCTCGGGGGTGACTCCGGTGGCCTCGGTGAAGGTCTCCTCCACATCCTCGGCGACCAAGTCGCCGGCCGGCATGGCGATCTTCGTGCCTCCCTCGAAATCGATGCCGAGGTTGAAACCGCGCGCCAGCATCGCCACGATCGAGATCGCGGCCAACGCGAGGGTGATTGCGTACCACGTCTTGCGGCGGCCCACGAAGTCAATCGCGCCCTCACGGGTGTAGATGCGCTCGAAACGGCCGACGTTTACGTCCGGGGTTGCAGCGGTAGTGATTGCGCTAGACATGGCTTAGTGCTCCTCTTCAATCACGTCGGGGGTGCGGGGGGCGCCGGTCGCGCGGGCCGCGGCGCGGTTGCGCTCGCCCACTGCGAACGCCTTGCCCATGCCGTTGACCGCCGGCTTCGACCAGAAGCCGCTACGGGAGGCGATCACGAGAAGCGGCGCCGTGACCAGGAAGGTGACCAAGAGGTCGAACACGGTGGTCAGACCCATGGTGAACGCGAAGCCCTTCACGTCGCCAACGGCTAGGAGGTAGATGATGACGGCGCCGATCAGGGTCACCATGTTGCCGGTGACGATGGTCTCCTTCGCACGGTCCCAGCCGGAGGCGGTGGCGGAGCGGAACGTCTTGCCCCGTCGCACCTCGTCCTTGATGCGCTCGTAGATCACCACGAAAGAATCCGCGGTGGTGCCGATACCGATGACCAAACCGGCGATGCCGGACAGGTCCAGCGAGTAACCGATCCAGCGGCCCAGCAGCACCAGGGCACCGTAGACGAGCAGCCCAGCGGCGGCGAGGGTGACCAGGGAGATCAGGCCGTAGAGGCGGTAGTAAGCGAAGACGAAGATAGCGACCAGCGCGAGACCGACCAAGCCCGCGTAGATGCCGGCCTGCAGCGATGCCAAGCCCAGTGACGGCGGCACAGTCATGGCGGTGCCGCCCGGCTCGCCGTTCTCGCCCGCAAACGACAGCGGCAGGGCGCCGTAGCGGAGGTTGTTGGCCAGCGTCTCAGCCTCCTCCTGGGTGAAATCGCCGGTGATGGATGTGGCAGAACCGACCGGGGTGGCGCCTTGGATCACTGGTGCAGAGATCACCTGCGAGTCGAGCGTGATCGCGATCTGCTGGCCGAGCAGCGACGAGGTCAACTGCGACCACGTCTGGGAACCGTTGTGCTGGCCGTCCTGGCTGAAGGCGAAGCTGATTTCCATCTGCCCTGTCTGCACGTTCGGGCCGCCGGTGATCGGCCTGCTGGTGTCAATCTGCTCGCCGGTCAGTCGCGGGCCGTCGGCGTCGGTGACGCCGGTGAGCAGCGGCACCTCATCAAGCAGCAGCACCTGCCCGTTGGACGGGTCACAGGCGACCAGCGGCAGCGTTTCGTCGTCGGAGCCGGCGAGCTGGTCCACCTGCTGGCCGAAGCACTTCGACTGCAGCAGCACCATGGAGGCGAACTGCTGCGTCGGGTCGGCAGACTGGCGGGTCTCGCGCAGCATCTCAGTCACCTCCTGGCGGCGCTCAGCTGCCCCAACGGGGCCGTTCGGCTCCGGCAGCGGCGTAGCGTCGATTGCGGGTGCCGTGGGAGCTGCGGCGTCCTCGCCCTCGGTCTCGCCCTGGGGTGCGAAGACCTGGTTCACCGCAGCCTGAGCCTCCGCCTGGGTGAGCACGCCCATCTCGACCCATTGAGTCGCGGTGTTGACAAGCACCTGTTCAGCGGTGGCCGGATCACCCGCCGGCGCCTCGAGTACCGGGCGGAACAAAAGCTGGGAGGTCTGACCAATGTTGCGGACCTCGGAGGTGTCGTCGCCCGCGGCGGTGATCACGAGCGTGTTGCCGTCGACCACGACCGACGCACCGGACACGCCCATACCGTTGACGCGGTTTTCCAAGATGTTGCGCGCGTCTTCAAGCTGCTCGCGCGTCGGTTCGGCGCCCTGCGGCACGAGGGTGACGCGGGTACCGCCCTGCAGGTCGATGCCCAGTTTCGGCGACGCTTGCTTGTCGCCGGTGAAAAACACCAGGGAATAGACGGCGATGACGATAAGCGCGAACAGCGCGAGCGCCCGTGCGGGCCACCGGCGCGCCGAGCCGTTAGATCGCCGAGTGTTTGCTGACACTGAGCTTTCTCCTCAACTTTTTCACGTTTTTCTCCTGTCCGGCGCCCATTGACCCGCGGACATGCACAACGGAACATGCTACGGCATGCCCGCGCGACGTTTTAAGCTTGGCCCGCAGCTTCCGCCGGGCCTTCCTTTGCGCCCTCCACCGGGTCGGCAGAAGCGGCGACGGAGTCGCGTTTCAGCACGCCAGCGGAATCCATCGCTACGACAACACCGGGCGCGATCTCGACTTGAAACACCTCGCCGTCGACGCCGACTACCGTGCCGTGCACGCCGGCCACGGTGACAATCGCGTCACCTGGGACGATGGACGCACGCATCTGCTGCACCTCCTGGGCGCGCTTGCGCTGGGAGCGCATGAGAAGAAGCGGGGGCAGGACGAACAGGCCGAGAATAAGCAGCATTGTCAGAAGTTCCATGCCGCATATCCTCTCATGTGCCGGGATGAAGGAGATTTAGAACATACCGAGCTGCCCCGGCGCATCCGGCGGGGGCGTCATGCCGAGGTGGTTCCACGCGCTGGCCGTGGCCACACGGCCGCGCCCAGTACGGGCCATGAGACCGGCGCGCACAAGGTAGGGCTCGCACACCTCCTCCACCGTCGCCGGTTCTTCGCCGACGGCGATAGCCAGCGTGTTCACGCCCACCGGCCCACCCGCGTGCCCGCGGATAAGCGAATCCAGCACGGCGCGGTCGAGGCGGTCGAGCCCCAGTTCGTCCACGTCGAATACCGCCAGCGCGGCGCGCGCCGCAGCGAGGTCCACATGCCCGTCGCCGTTGACGTCCGCCCAGTCGCGGACGCGGCGGAGCAGGCGGTTGGCGATGCGCGGCGTGCCGCGCGAGCGGGAGGCAATCTCAACGGCGGCGTCGCTGTCGATGTTCACGCCGAGGATGCGCGCCGCGCGCGCCACGACTTTGGTCAGATCCTCCACACTGTAAAACTCCATCTGCGCGGTGAACCCGAAACGGTCGCGCAACGGGCCGGTGAGCATGCCCGCGCGGGTGGTCGCGCCAACCAGGGTGAACGGCGGAATCTCCAGCGGAATCGACGTAGCGCCCGGGCCCTTGCCCACAATCACGTCGATGCGGAAATCTTCCATCGCCATGTAGAGCATCTCCTCCGCCGGACGAGCAATGCGGTGGATCTCGTCGATGAAGAGCACGTCGCCCTCCATCAGGTTCGACAGCATCGCCGCGAGATCGCCCGCGCGCTCGAGCGCTGGTCCTGAGGTCATGCGCAATGACGTGCCCAGCTCCTGGGCGATGATCATGGCCATCGTGGTCTTGCCCAGCCCGGGAGGTCCAGAAAGCAAAATGTGGTCCGGTGTCACGCCGCGGCGTTTCGCGCCCGCGAGCACCAAGTTCAGCTGCTCCCGCACCTTCGGCTGCCCGATGAACTCGTTGATCGACTTCGGGCGCAGGGTCTTCTCTACGTCGCGCTCGTCTGCCTGCGCTTGCGCGTCCACAGGCGAATCAACCGGCCGCGTGTAGCCCGCAGGCAGCTCGAACTCGGTCCTTTCCACGTCTGACATCGGCTACTTCTTCCCCAACGACGTCAACGAGGCGCGCAACAGCGCACTTTGGTCCATCTCCGCATTCTCTGCGAGCAGCTGCTCCACGACAGGGCGCGCCGCCTTTTCACCGAAGCCAAGACCAATCAGCGCCTCCACAACTTGTTCGGAGGCAAAGGAGCTGGTGCTGCTTGCCGACGTCGCGCTTCCCGCCGCGCCCGCCCCCTCCGGAGCAACCGCGGCAAGTGCGTCGATCTTGTCCTTCAGCTCGAGAACTATCCGGTCAGCCATCTTCTTGCCCACGCCCGGAATCGTCTGCACCGCCTTCGCGTCGCCCGCGGCGATCCTGTTCGCCAGCTCCCCCGGCTCAAAGACCGCGAGCGCGGCGAGCGCGAGTTTCGGACCGAGCCCCGTCACCGTCTGCAACTTGTGGAACATGGTGCGCGCGTCCGCGTCCGCGAACCCGTAGAGAGTCACGCTGTCGTCCTTGACCACCATGGATGTCAGCACCCTGCGGGATTCCCCGCGAACCAGTTTGCCCAACGTCGGCGGTGTGGCGAGGAAGCGGTAGCCCACGCCTGCGCACTCAATCACCGCATGGTCGAGGCCGATTGCGATAACTTCGCCGTTGAGGGAGTCGATCATGCTGTCGCTGTCCTTTCGCCCTGCGTCCCAAGTGTCGTGCGGGCGATTAAAGGCGCGCGCCAGCAGTGGCACACCGCGATCGCCAGCGCGTCCGCGGCGTCCGCTGGCTTTGGCGGCTCACTCAATCCGAGGATGCGGGTAATCATGTTCGTCATTTGCTTCTTGTCGGCGCGGCCGTTGCCCGAGACGGCCTTCTTCACTTCCGACGGAGTGTACTGGTGCACCGGAATATCTCGCTCCGCGGCGCAGAGCACCATCACACCCACCGCGTGCGCCGTGTGCATCACGGTGGAGACGTTCCCGCGCTCGAAAATACGCTCCATTGCGACGACGTCTGGGCGGTACTCGTCCATCCAGTCCCCTACTGCGCGGGACAACCGCAGGAGACGCTCCGGCAGCTCAGCGGTGGAGGGTGTGCGCACCACACCCACCGAGACCGGCAGGATCTGCCGCCCCCGCCCGGCTTGGACGACGGAGAGACCGCACCGGGTCAAACCCGGGTCGATCCCCATCACGCGCAGCCCTTCGAGATTCACCACACATATGTTCTACCACACGGGTCTCACACGTAGTCGAGGTCGGAGAAACCCTCGATGTCGCGTCTGCCGTGCTGGTAGATCTCGTCGTTTGCCGCTCCGGAAAAATCCCCCACCCAGTCGCCGTCGCTCCAGCGCACCGGAACGCGGCCGACAAGGAGATCTTCGTCCTTGTCCAACTGGTCAGCGGAGAAGAACACCGCGACCTCCACGACGACGTAGTCCGTGTCGCATTCCACGACCCTGTAGGCGACCGGCGCCGGCATCGTGAGGAACCGGTGGCTGGGGTAGCCTGCGGGATCGTTAAACCCGCCTTCGTCGCGCAATGTTGCAGCGAGGGCGGAGGTCTTCGAAAGCTGCTCGTACGACTCGGCCGCAACTTCGTCGCCGCTGTTCGGGTGGAACGTGGCGGTGTTGATCGCGGCGAGCACCGCGCCCGCCGGCGAGTGCGCGTATCCGCGAGGGATGGCCCGGACCGTCTTGGTCGGGCCGGCTTGGTCATTCACCACCATGTAGCGGGCGTTGACGTACTGCTGCTGGGTGGTGCCTTTCAGGCCGTCAAAATCGCCGCACGAACCGGGTCGCAGCGCGGACGCATCGGGCAGGTCGCCGTCGTGCTCAATTGGGGTCCACGCCGGGCGGCCCAGAAACACGTCGGGAGCGTACTCGCCGGGCTTGGCGTGCACGCTGTCGTCGACGCCTCCGGGCCAGCTGCGCTGCCGGTTCCCCACGAGCGCACCCGCATTCACCGGCGGGTCCACCGTGTCTGCTGCTGGGGCAGGTTCTGGGTCAGGGCTCTGCGCAATGCTGGTGAACAAGGCCGGCTGCGCTTCCGGCACACCGCGCCCGCCGTCGGGCACAGAGCACCCGCCCAGCACGGTGGTGGTCAGGACGGCAGCAGAAAAGGCCGCGGCAACGCGGCCCGGGAGGCGAAACCGCAACGCGACCTAGTCCTCCAACTGCTCCGCGACGTCGTCGGAGATATCCATGTTGGTGTAGACGTTCTGGACGTCGTCGGACTCCTCCAGCGCGTCGATAAGCCGCATCATCTTCTTGGCGCCTTCGACGTCCATGCTCACCTGCACATCGGCGCGGAACTCCTGCTCGGAATCTTCGATCTCGATGCCTTCGGCCGCAAGCGCCTCGCGCACGGCGGCAAGGTCGGTCGGCTTGCAGGTGATCTCAAATTCCTCACCCAAGTCGTTGACCTCTTCGGCGCCAGCTTCGAGCACGGCCATCAGCACGTCGTCCTCGGTGAGCTCGCCCTTCTGAATGGTGACCACACCGGTGCGCTCGAACATGTAGCCCACAGAGCCGGACTCGCCCAGGTTGCCACCGTTCTTCGTCATCGCGGTGCGGACTTCGGTGGCCGCGCGGTTGCGGTTGTCCGTCAGGCACTCGATCAAAACCGCGACGCCACCAACGCCGTAGCCCTCGTACATCACCGTTTCCCAGTTGGAGCCGCCGGCGATCTCGCCGGATCCGCGCTTGCGGGCGCGCTCAATGTTGTCGCCGGGCACGGAAGCCTTCTTAGCCTTGCGGATCATGTCATCCAGCGTTGGGTTCGCGGACGGGTCGCCGCCGCCGGTGCGGGCCGCCACCTCAATATCCTTGATCAGCTTCGCCCACAACTTCGAACGCTTCGCGTCGTTCGCAGCCTTCTTGTGCTTCGTAGTCGCCCACTTTGAGTGGCCAGCCATCACGCACCCCTTACTTGCTCGGAGACATGTATCGGCCTGCCAGTATACGCGCGGGCGCTATTTCCCCCGCATCGGAACTTGGGTGGCGCCGGGGCGCAACTGCCGGGCGAGTCCCTCCTGCGCCACCAAGGCGACCAAGTCGCCGCCGGCGTTGAAGAGGCGCCCCTGGGTGAGCGCGCGCCCGCTTGACGCCGAAGGCGAACTTTGCTGGTACAGCAACCAATCGGTCACGCGCACCGGGCGGAAGAACCAGATCGCGTGGTCCAGCGACGCCAGCTGCACTTGCGCGCCGGGGTGCGCCTGCAGGGACGAGTACAGTAGCGTCATATCGGACATGTAGGTCAGCGCGCAGGCGTGGAACGCGTCGGTGTCCAGGGCGGTTGCCGCGCCAGGCACCTCAAGCTCCTCGCGGTAGCGGAACCAGAGGCACCGTCCGCTGACGATCTTGGGGCCGGCTGGCGCCTCCTCTTGGGGCACAACCCGGATGTCCCACTCCCTAAAATCCTTCTCCGCCCCGGGCACTCCCGAGGGAATAGGACCACCGGCCGGAATTGTCTCTGGCCCGGGCACGGGGGGAAACGGCTCGGCGTGCTCGGGTCCGACGTCTGCGTGGTGGTGGAAACTCGCGGTGAGCGTGTAGAGCAACGTGCCGCCCTGGAACGCCTCGACGGTGCGGGAGGAGAAGCTGCGTCCGTCGCGAAGCCGGCGCACCCGGTACAACGTCTCTTGATCAGCCTCCCCTCCGGCAAGGAAGTAGCTGTGCAGCGAGTGCACCGTTTTGCTCCCTTCCACCGTGGCGCTCGCCGCGGCGAGCGCTTGCGCAGCCAAGTGCCCGCCGAAGGTGCGGACGAAGACGTCGGTGTTCATCGCCGGGCCGCGGAAGGTGTCCCCGCCGTCCGCCGCAACGCCAAGCACGCGGCGCAGTTCGGATGTGCTCATAGCTCGGCAGATTACCAGCGGGTCCGCTACTTACCCCGCCGCCATCTGGCCGAGCGCGGCGTACTCAGGCAGGGCCGCTGTGCCGCCCAACCGCAGCGTGCGCACCGCGGGTCGCAGGCGCAGCGCGCGCGTATCAGCCACGGCGTCGTTGTAAAACCGCAGGGCGAGCATCACGCGCGTGTCAGCGTCAGCAATCTCGCGCTGCGCTGCCGCCGCGACCGTGCCCTGATCCAAGGCCGCGGCCACCAAGGCGCCGAGCTCCGTCTCCCGGTCAAGCCTGGAGGCGAGATCGCGCGGACCCATGCGCACCTCCTCCGCCGCCCGCGCCGCGGCTGCGAGCTCCGGCAGCGTTGCCGCGATCACCGCGCAGCGCCTGTCGAGGGCTGCCTGCAGCGCGTCGCGCGAGCGATCCAGGCGGATGTGCAGCCGGTCGAGGCGGGTGGCGGTCGACTGCGCCCACAGCGCGAGCGCTGTCAAAGCCGCTGCGAGGATTACCCACCAGACAGTGCTCACCTTTGCACCGCCACTTTCTCGCCCGTGGCCACGGTCTCGTACACGGCCATGATTTGGTCTGCGACTGTGGACCAGTCGTACTGCTGTGCGCGGCGGGCACCTGCGTCGATGAAGTTGTTGCGGGTGCCGGGGGCGTCGATAAGCAACTGCAACTGGCTCGCCAACGCCGACTCGTCGCCGACCGGAAACAGCAACCCGGCAGGCTGGTGCGCTCCCGCGTCGCACACCGCGGCGAACGCCTCAATGTCGCTCGCCACCACCGCGCAGCCCGCGGCCATCGCCTCCACCAGCACAATGCCGAAGGACTCCCCTCCGAGGTTCGGCGCGACGTAGATGTCCGCGCGGCCGAGGATCGCGGCCTTCTCCTCGTCGGTCACCCGCCCGACAAAATCCACCCCAGCCACGCTGCGCTCCCGGCCCGCACCCATCACCGTCACCCGCGCAGGAGCATCAAGCTTATCGACGCCCCCCAGCATCACATCCAGCCCCTTCCTCGGCTCATCCAAGCGGCCGAGGAAGACGATTTCCACCTCGGACGTATCGTTCCGGGGACCGCGCGCAGCGCTGAAGCGCTCCGTGTCCACCCCGTTCGGGATGACCACCGGGTCCGTGCCCACCTGCTCCACCTGCCACCGCCGAGCCATCTCGGAGACCGCGATGCCCCCGCGGATCTTCTCCAAGTTGCCTCGCAGCACCGGCAGCGCCGCCTTCAACGCCACCGAGGAGGTGGCGGAGGTGTGGTAGGTAGCCACGATGGGCCCGCTTGCCCAGCGCACCGCGGCGAGCGAGTAGCTCGTGGCGTTCGGCTCGTGGACGTGCAGCACGTCGAAGTCGCCGTCCTCGATGAACTGCCGGGTCACCCTTCCTACGTGCGGGCCGATCGAGAGGCGGGCAACGGAGCCGTTGTAGGGCACCGCCACTGCGCCCCCGCCGCGGGTGACGTACGCGGGCAGGCCGGTCCCGGCGGAGGCAGGCCCAAGCACCTGCACGTGGTGGCCGCGGTTGGTCAGCACTTCGGCCAAGTCGAGCACGTGGGCTTGGACTCCCCCGGGTTCGTCGAAGGAGTACGGGCAGACCATACCGATGCGCACGCTTAGACCTTCTTTCGCCTCGGTTTCCAATCGCTCGGCCACACGGGTTGCAGCATATGCCAATCCGCGGGGTGGGCGGCGATGTTAGTTGCGAACGCGTCAGCGACGCGCTGGACGGTTGGCCCAAGCTCGTCCACCTCGACCGGTGGGTCGACTTTCAGACCCCACCCCGGGCCGTTCGCGTCCTCGGTGAACCACGAGTGCACAACCAAAAGCTCAGCGCCAGTCTCGATAGCGAGCTTGGCGGGCCCAACGGGAAAGGTGGTCGCCTCGCCGAAGAAGGTCACGGGCACGCCCTTGCCGCCAAGATCGCGCTCGCCCAACAGACACACGATGCCGTTGTTCTCGAGCACCTCGCGAAGCCGCGGGAACGGCGCCGCGCCTCCGGTCAGTGGCAGCACTTCGAAACCGAGGGACTCGCGGAAATCCACGAACGCGTCGAAAAGCACCTCCGGCTTGAGCCGCTCCGCAACCGTGGTGAACTGCGAATAGTGCTTGGTCAGCCACAGCCCCGCGAAGTCCCAGTTCCCCGAGTGCGGAAGGGTGAGCACCGCACCCTTGCCCTTAGCTAGCGCCGCATCCAGGTACTGGGTACCGCTGACGCCTTCGGTGTAGCGGGTGATAAGCGCCTCGTCCTTCTCGATGCGCGGCAGCCGAAAGGCCTCCAGCCAGTAGCGGGCGTAAGAGCGGACCGATTCCCGCACTAGCTCGCTGGTAACGTGTTCGGCGCCGACGACCCTGGTGAGGTTGCGGCGCAACTGGTCCATGCCCCGGCCGTTGTCGCTCACCTTGTCCGCGGCGAGCCGGAACGCTGGTGCGGTCACGGCGTACGGCAACGCGCCGACGAGTTTCCACCCGGCGATGTAGCCGTACGCGCTCAGCGCGTCCTTGTAATCCACCTACGCCCCCGGCGGCGGAGGGATCTTCACTTGTGCTTTCGGATCGCGCGCTGCGTAGATCAGACGCTGAACAACGGTGAACACCGAACCAGCGAGAAGCAGCCACACCGCAACCTCCACCGCGTGCGCAACGCCGAAGCCCTCGAGCCCGATGCCGACCAGCGCCACGATGAGGCGTTCCGGGCGCTCGACGAGACCGCCGACGATCTTCAAACCGCCGGCCTCAGCGCGCGCTTTGATGTAGCTGATGGTCTGAGACAGAACGAGGACGGCCAGGCTGGCGGCCACGTGCGCGGGGTGGGCGTGGTCGACGTAGATCAGCCACATCGCGATCGCGCCGAAGAGAGCGCCGTCGGTGATCCGGTCGCAGCTCGCGTCGAGCGTCGCGCCGAACGCGGTTCCCCCGCCGGAAAGCCGCGCCATCGTGCCGTCGACCATGTCGAACAAGGAGAACAGGCCAATGAGCACAGCGGCCGTGATCAGGTGGCCGCTGGGAATCAGCGCACACGCCAGCAGCACTGATACCGCGGTGCCGAGCAGCGTGGTCGCGTTTGGGGTCAGGCCGGCGCCGAGCATGCCGCGGGCAACCGGTTCCACGAACCGCTTCGCCGGCTTGCGGCCGTGCACACTGAGCATGTCAGTTGTCCCTTCCGTTCGCGTCCGCGATTTCACGCCATCCGTTTGCAAGCAGCTGCCTCGTCTCGCGCAGCAGCTGCGGAAGTACTTTAGTGCCGCCGATGACCGTCATGAAGTTGGAATCGCCGGCCCACCGCGGAACCACATGCAAATGCAAGTGTTCGGACACCGACCCCCCAGCTGCCTTGCCCAAATTGAGCCCTACGTTGATCGCTTCCGGCTCGGACACGTGCTTGAGCGTGCGGACCGCCATCTTGGCAAAGTCCATGAGCTCCGCCGTCTCCTCAGGCGTCAAGTTCTCCAGCTCAGCTACCTTACGGTAGGGCACCACCATCAGATGGCCGGCGTTGTACGGGAACAGGTTGCACACGGCGTAAACGTGCTCGCCGCGCGCGATGACAAGGCCGTCTTCGTCGTCCATTTCCGGGATGGCGAGGAACGGGTCCTCACTCTTCTGCGGCATTGACGCGATGTAGCTGGAGCGGTACGGCGCCCACAATCGCTGCAGCCGGTCGGTGTCGCCGACGCCGACGTCCTCGTACGGCTCGGCCCCGCTGGCCTGGCCGCTACGCGCGTCGCGCACCGACGTTTTCCTCGTTCGGCTGCTCGTTGTTCTTCTCGGCCGCCCAGTCCGCGATGAGCGCCACCGCTTCATCCACAGGTACGCCGTTGATCTGAGAGCCGTCGAGGAAGCGGAAGCTCACTGCGTTGGCTTCCACGTCGCGCTCGCCGGCGAGCAGCATGAAAGGCACTTTGCCGGTGGTGTGCGTGCGGATCTTCTTCTGCATGCGGTCGTCCGAGTGGTCGACTTCTGCGCGGAGGCCGCGCGCCTTCAGCTGACCGATCACACCCTCGAGGTGGTCGCCGAACGCGTCGGCGACCGGGATGCCCACCACCTGGTGCGGGGCGAGCCACACCGGGAAAGCGCCGGCGTAGTGCTCCAGCAGCACGCCAAAGAAACGCTCGATCGAACCGAAGAGGGCGCGGTGGATCATCACCGGACGCTGCTTCGACCCGTCGGAGGAGGTGTATTCGAGATCGAAACGCTCCGGCAGGTTGAAATCCAGCTGCACGGTGGACATCTGCCACGTGCGGCCGATCGCGTCGCGAGCCTGCACGGAAATCTTCGGGCCGTAGAAGGCCGCGCCTGCCGGGTCCGGCACCAGCTCGAGACCGGACTTGGTGGCAACGGACTCGAGGATGCTGGTGGAGCGCTCCCAGATGTCGTCGTCGCCGATGTACTTCTCCGGGTCCTTGGTGGACAGCTCCAGGTAGAAGTCGTCGAGGCCGTAGTCCTGGAGCAGCGAGATAATGAACTCCAGCACGCTGGTCAGCTCTTCCTCCAGCTGATCCTCGGTGCAGTAGATGTGCGCATCGTCCTGGGTGAAGCCGCGGGCGCGGGTCAGACCGTGCACCACACCCGACTTTTCGTAGCGGTAGACCGTGCCGAACTCGAACAGGCGCAGCGGCAGCTCGCGGTAGGAGCGCCCGCGGGAGCCGAAGATGAGGTTGTGCATCGGGCAGTTCATCGGCTTGACGTAGTAGTCAACCGGCTGCTTGGTCACGTTGCCCTCGTCGTCCACCTCGCCGTCGAGCTTCATCGGCGGGAACATGCCGTCCGCGTACCAATCCAGGTGGCCAGACTTCTTGAACAGGTCGCCCTTGGTCACGTGCGGGGTGTTGACAAAGCTGTAGCCTGCGGCCACGTGGCGCTCGCGGGAGTGCTGCTCCATCACCATGCGAACGATGCCGCCGTCCGGGTGGAACACCGGCAAACCGGAGCCAACCTCATCCGGGAACGAGAACAGGTCCATCTCGTTGCCCAAGCGGCGGTGGTCGCGCTTCTCGGCCTCCTCGAGCATGGTCATGTACTCGTCGAGCTTCTCCTGCGACTCCCACGCGGTGCCGTAGATGCGCTGCAGCCCAGCGTTGGACTGGTCGCCGCGCCAGTACGCCGCGGACGAGCGCGTGAGCGCGAACGCTGGGATGTACTTGGTGGTGGGCAGGTGCGGGCCGCGGCAGAGGTCGAACCACTCCACCTCGCTGGTGCGCGGGTTCAAGTTGTCGTAGTAGGTCAGCTCGCCGGCGCCAACCTCGGTCGCCTCGTCTGAGTTGGGGTCGACGTTGCCCTTGTCTTGGATCAGCTCAAGCTTGAACGGCTCGTCTGCGAGGCGGTCGGCAGCTTCCTCCTGGGAGGCGAAAACGCCCCGGGAGAATTTTTGCCCTTGCTTAATGATCTTCTTCATCCGCTTCTCAAGCGTCTTCAGATCCTCGGGCGTGAACGGTTCTTCTGTATCGAAGTCGTAGTAGAAACCGTCGTTGATGGCGGGGCCGATACCGAGCTTGGTGCCCGGGAACTCAGCCTGCACGGCCTGAGCGAGCACGTGTGCGCACGAGTGGCGAATGACGGCGCGGCCGAGCTCTGTGTTCGCCGCGATCGGCATAAACGTCGCGGTCTCGTCCGGAACGTGCGAGAGGTCTTTCAGGTTCCCCTCTGCGTCCTGAACCACCACGACCGCCTGCTCACCCTTGTTCGGCAGGTTCAGCTCGCGCATTGCGGCGCCGACGGCGGTGCCGGCGGGAACCTCGAACGGCTCGAACTGAATGATTTCGGCGGTTTCAGCTGCTGCTTCTGCCATGGATAAGGTGCGCTCCTTTTGCGCTCGTGGGAAGCGTCATACCTGGACGCGCCCCGTGTACAGTGCGGCCTCAGATTCTACTCCGAGTTCTACCCAAGAACCGACTGGCCCCAGTAGCTGTCGCGCCCGCCACCGGTGCCGGGCGGCACGTAGTACACGCTCGAACCGATGTGGGTGATCCACTCGTTGAGCCGGTCCGCCTCGTCCAAGCGCTCAAGCACCGGGGTGAACTGGGTGTCGGGGTCCTTTTGGAAGGCAATGAAGATAAGTCCCGCGTTCGACAGTTCGCCGGAGCCGGGCACCGGCGGCAGGTTGTAGTTGTAGGGGCGGCGCTTGAAGCGCTGCTCCGGGTGGTCCTCCGGAGCCCTCGAACGGGCCATGTGGGAGTTCCGGTCGATCACGGGAAGCCCGTACTGGTCGACCGCGTCGAAGTTGGGTTCGTCGAACTCCTCGGTGCCGGTAAGCGGCGCCCCGCTAGCAAGCGAACGCCCCACGGACTCCTCCCTTGAGCTGCGGTCGAGCTTTTCCCACTCGTCAAGGTGCATTGCTATTCGACGCACCACCATCGACGTCGAACCGTCATCCCCAAACACCTGCTCGCTGTATTCAGCCTCGGTGTAGGGGTTCACGGTGCCGTCGACTTGACCGAAGAGGTTTCTCGGCGTCTGGCCTTTGGGGATGGCGCCGTAGGCGTTCATGAACCCCTGCTGGACCCAGGCGGTGGTGACGTAATCCGCGGCCGCGCGAGTCATGTGCCGCATCGCCCACGCGCACATCACCGGATCGTCCGCGCAAATCTGCAGCGCAATATCTGTCTGACCCCACGCGGGGTCGAGCTCGTCCCGACCCAGCGCCGGAATATCGTGGAGCCAGGCAGGCTTGTCCACTCCCGCGATGTCAAAGAGACGCTCGCCGAAACCGACGGTGAACGTCAGGTTGGCGGGCCACGTGTTCATCTCGGTTTCGAGGCTACCGAGCGGAGTGCGCCCTGACGCCAGCTCGCGCGCGTCCTCGCTCCACAACCGCATAAGCCGCTGGATGCCAGCGCGGTCCACCCCCTCGTTCAGGTTGAACCCGACCAGGTTCAGGGCAGCCTGCGTGAGGGTTTCAATGCCCGCTTGATGCGGGCCGTCGAAGGCGACAGTGGCCGACTGCAGCGGTTCTCGGTCGGGTTCGGAGTTACTCGGCACCCCGGCGGGCGCATTCGGGTCCTCGCCGGCTGGAGCGCACCCGCTGATCGCACCAGCCTGTGCGACAGCTGCCCCAATACCCGCGATGAACCCCCGCCTAGAAACCGCCATGACGCTCTATCCCTCTAGTGGCTGTGCCCCTCGTGCTTCTGCATCTGGTCGCCGTAGTCCTCCTCGCCGGCGGCCATGGTGCGCACCGCGAGATCCGGTATCTCCACCGCCGACCCGTCTGCGAGCTGGAGGGTGAGGGTAAGCGTGTCGCCTGCGTGAATCGGCTCTGCATAGTCCATCACCATCAAGTGGTCGCCGCCCGGCTCGAGTTCGTGGGAACCCCCGGCGGAAATGGTGATGCCGCCGCCCTTTTCCTGCATCACGCCGTCCTTAACCTCGTGAATCTGGTTCTTGTTTCCGCCGAGCGAGGTGGTGAAGCCGGTGATCGTAATCTCACTGTCGGTGTGGTTACGCAGGGTGCCGAAGATTGAAGTCATGTCGTTGCCGTGCTCGGTACCCGCGTCCGCCTTGGCCCGCACCGTTCCTTTCTCCAGCGTGACCGCGTCACCAGAGGGCGCGGCGTGCTCGCCGCGGTCTTGAGCTGACGTGGCTGCGGTGTCCAGGGTGGTTGCGGTGTCGCTCGCGCCGCACGCCGCAGCGGTGCCGGCGAGCACAGTGGTCAGGGCGACCGCGGCGAATGTCTGCAACGAGTTGGGCAACGATTCTTCCTTCTAGCTGTTGTGGGTGTCGGGATCGGGGTCCAGGATGGTCCGCTCCTCGAGCTTGCGGGCCTGGCGGCGTTTACCCACCGCGGCGATGGCCACGCCAGCGATGACGACGAGGCCGATGATTGACAAAAGCAGGGTGCGGTTGGAGTTCTCTCCCTGGTCGGCAATACTCGGTTCCCCCGAGTTCGCGTCCTCCGCGCTCGCCGCAGCCGTTTCGGTAGTCGCCGAGCCGTCCGGCGCGTAGGTGAAGGTTGTCGTTCCCTTTGTGGCGTGGCCGTCGGAGGACACGATCTGGAACCCGATCTGGTACTCCCCCGGCTCAGCGGCGAAATCGCCCGGCAAATCGAGCACCACGTCCTGGCCGCGGACATCCGGCTCGCCGGTGTAGACGATATCAGCCCCGCCTCCACCAACCCGCGACAGCGCCACCGTGTTGAAACCGTCTTTCGGCTGGCCGGAGAATGTCAGTTCAAGCGTTGAAGGGAATGTCGCCACCACCTCCCCATTCGCTGGCGAGCCGCCGATAACGGCGTCGTGAGCGCCAGCTGCCGGAGCCAGAAGCAGCGCGGCGGCCACCCCGGTCGCCGCGGCCGAGCGCGGGAAGGACACATTCATAAGCGATCTCCTTTTGCGTTGCTAGGTAAGTTAGTCGCCTCTCCCCCGAGGTTAGTTCCCGGGGGTGCAGCCGCCCGGCAACGCAAAACCCCGGACGCCGCAGGCGCCCGGGGCAATGTTTCGTGGTCCTAGCTGGGATCGAACCAGCGACCTTTCCGGTGTGAACGGAACGCTCTTCCACTGAGCCATAGGACCGAACAGGGAAGTACTTTACACAGTGGCCGGCGCGGGACCGAATCGCCTGCTCAACCCGAACATTCCGCGGTCGGACACTAAGTCAGGCCGCACTTTTCACAAGCCTTCGCAACCCTGCTCAGATCACATTCGTGTAATTCACCCGTTACGCCGGTTTTGCTGGCGATTTGTCTATCTCGGGAGCGAACGGTTAATGTTCTATCTCGCACAATGCAGATGCGGATGTAGCGCAGTTGGTAGCGCATCACCTTGCCAAGGTGAGGGTCGCGAGTTCGAGTCTCGTCATCCGCTCCAAGTCCCCTAGCGGGACTTCACCCGCGCGATTAGCTCAGCGGGAGAGCGCTTCCCTGACACGGAAGAGGTCACTGGTTCAATCCCAGTATCGCGCACAGAGATCCCCTGCGGGATCTCGACGCGGATGTAGCGCAGTTGGTAGCGCATCACCTTGCCAAGGTGAGGGTCGCGAGTTCGAGTCTCGTCATCCGCTCAAGTACTTTCCACGTACTTCGGAGCGAAAGCACTCCACCCGGTGGATTGGTCGAGTGGTTAGGCAACGGTCTGCAAAACCGTGTACACGGGTTCGATTCCCGTATCCACCTCAACTAATCTTCATATTCCCCGCGCGATTAGCTCAGCGGGAGAGCGCTTCCCTGACACGGAAGAGGTCACTGGTTCAATCCCAGTATCGCGCACAAAGATCCTTCGCTCGAGGGGTCTTGCCGCTGTTTTCAGGCGCGGCGTGCGGATGTAGCGCAGTTGGTAGCGCATCACCTTGCCAAGGTGAGGGTCGCGAGTTCGAGTCTCGTCATCCGCTCCATCTCACGGGGGTTAAGGTTGCTTCATGCACGGAGCAGACCTTAACCCCCAAATTGATGCCCTGATCGGCCCGGTGCAGGCACCAGCCAGGCGCGAGCTGCGCATCGTCGGCGCCAACACCCTCTTCGGCGGGTTCGCCCGCCGCGGCACCTCCGGAGAGTTGGGCAACGACACCGACGCGGCGCTCATCAAAGGCCTGCGCGAATGGGCCGATGTCATCCTGGTCGGCTCCGGCACCGTGACCGCCGAAGATTACGGCCCGTCGGACACGCCGATGGCCATCGTGACCGAGAACGCCAACCTCGACCCGGGGCTGGGAGTGCTCGGGGGCAAGAAGATCCTCCTCATGGCTCCCGACCGCTCGTTTGCGAGAGAGAAAACCAAGCAGAAGCTTGCACAGCTTGCCAGCGGCAACGTGTCCCCCGTTCCCACCGGCAGCGGGAGCCTGAGCGAGGTCGTCGCGGCGCTGCACGCCCGCGGTTTCAACCGCATTCTCTGCGAAGGCGGTCCGAGCATCTACGCCGATGTCGTTGCCGCTGGCTTGGCGGATGTGCTGCATGTGACGTTGGATCCGTCGATAAGCAGCGCCGACGGCCCCTTCGGCCTGCCTTTCCCCGACTACCCCCGCTTCGAGCACCGCTTCGTGCTGGAGGACGCTACCTTCACCCGCGACTCGATGCTGTTCTGCCGTTACCGGGCGCTAAGGTGAGCGCGTGACTTTCTGGACCGCTCCCGCACCCGTCGGCACGCGCGGCAGCGCCGCGGCTGCGGCCAACGCGATGGCGTGGCCGGCCGCGGTCGTGCTCATCGTGCACCGTTTGGCCGTGCTTGCCCGCACAGGCTCGGTGACCGACGACTTCACCACCGTCTGGTCCGCCGCGCGGCGGTTCGTCGAGCGGGTGCCGGTGTACAGCGAGGTCTACCACCACGTGAACCCGCACTACCTTTACAACCCCGGAGCCACGCTGCTGCTAGCGCCTCTGGGGCTGATCCCGAGCGTCGACGCGGCGCGACCGTGGTTCATCCTCGCCAACGCTGTCGCCATCATCGCCGCGCTGGCTTGGCTGACGCTACTGAGCGGGCGGAGCCTGCGCTCACCTGTGTTCCCCGCGGCGCTGGCGCTCGGATTCGCTACCGAGGCCGTGACCAACACCCTGGTGTTCTCCAACATCAACGGGATTCTGCTGCTCGCGCTCGTGGCGTTCATCGCGAACATGATGCGCGGCAGACAGATCGCCGCGGGTGTGATCATCGGACTCGCCATTACGGTAAAACCGATGTTCCTGCCGCTGCTTGTCTTGCCGTTGATGCGGCTGGAGTGGCGCGCCCTGGTGGCCGGCGCCGCCGTTCCCGTTGCGCTCAACGCGATCGCGTGGCCGGTGACTCCCGGCGCCGGCGACTACCTGACGAAGCTCGTGCCCTACCTCGGCGTCACGCGCGACTACGCCAACTCCTCGCTCGCCGGATTCGCTGTGTACTTCGGTATGCCTGAGATCCTGCACACCGCGCTGTTTCTAGTTTTCGGCGCCTCAGTCGCCGTCGCCGTCGCCGGTTTAGCCCGCTGGCGCTACAGCGACCCGTGGCTCTGGGCCACGATGACGTCGGGCGTGCTGCTCGCCGGAGTGTGCCTTCTCTCCTCGCTGGGGCAGGCGTACTACTCCATGATGCTCTTTCCCGCGCTGTTTACGGTGCTGCACAAGGCTTCTCCGATGCACACACCCGCAGCCTGGCTGGGTGCGATTTTGTGCCTGTCCCCCTTGAGCTGGATCACGCCGCACATGCCCGCTGCCGGTAGGTGGCTGACCACGTTCTTGCCCACCGCCGGCTGGGCGACGTTCATCCTCGCCGCCGCGACATGGGTAGTGTGTGCACATGACCGATTACAAGAATTGGACCAACGACCAGTGGCGCGAGAAGCTCTCCCCTGAGGAGTTCCACGTCCTGCGCGAAGCGGGCACTGAACCGCCGGGAGTCGGTGAGTACACCAACACCACCACCGAAGGCGTCTACCGCTGCCGGGCCTGCGGCGAGGAGCTGTTCCGCTCCACCGAGAAGTTCGAGTCCCACTGCGGGTGGCCGTCCTTCTACTCCCCCGCTGACACCGACAAAGTCATCGAGCGCGAGGACCGCTCCCACGGCATGGTGCGCACCGAGGTGCTGTGCGCGAACTGCGGCTCCCACCTGGGGCACGTGTTTGCCGGCGAGGGCTACAACACCCCCACCGACCTGCGCTACTGCATCAACTCCATCTCGATGACGCTCGAGGAAGCGTAAGCAGACCCGCGCCCTACGGCAGGATCTCGATGATCTCCGCGATGTCGGAGACGCGGCGGCCCGTCTGGAACGGGATTTCCTCGCGGACGTGCAGGCGCGCCTCGGTGTAGCGCATCGTGTGCATGAGCTCCTCGATCCGTGTCAGGGTCGGCGCCTCGAACGCCAGCATCCACTCGTAGTCGCCGAGAGTGAAGGATTCCACGGTGTTGGCGCGCACGTCGGCGAAGTCGCGGGCGGCCATGCCGTGCTCCGCCAAGATGCGGCGGCGCTCCGTCGGCTCGAGCAGGTACCAGTCGTAGGACCGCACAAACGGGTACACCGTGATCCAGTCGCCCGGTTCCTCGCCCATGATGAAGCTGGGCAGGTGCGACTTGTTGAACTCGGCCGGGCGGTGCAGCCCGTTGCCGATCCAGCTCACTTCCACCAGCTGGCCGAGGGTGGTGGTGCGGCGGAAGTCGGCGAACGCTTTCTGGATCTGCGAGAACTCTTCAGCGTGCCACCAGATCATAAAGTCCGCGTCGGCGCGGATACCGGTGTTGTCGTAAATGCCGCGGACGGTGACTTCCCCCTCTTCCTCCAATTTGGCAAAGAAGGCCTGCGCCTCTGCGATCACCTCGGAACGTTCGGCGCCTAGCGCGCCCGGGATCGCCCGGAACACCGCGAACTGGAGGTAGCGCTGGACAGCGTTAAGGGAATCGAAATCGAGCTTGGCCATGGCAGGCATCCTTTCTCCGGTAGCCGGAATCAATCGAAAGTCGTATTCGATACTACCCCGAGCTCGACGGCGCGCCTCCACTGAATCCCGCCTGTGGTGGATAGCTTAAGTTTCTGTGAAGCAATCGGAATCCTCCACTGGCCACGGCCCCGCGCCGGTGAGCACTATAGGCGCCCGCGGCGCGGCACCGGACGACAAGGCTCCCGCGGCGACCCCGGAAGAGTTCAAAGCCGCTGTGGAATCGATGCACGCCGCCCGCCTGCGCCCGGAGATCACCCTCGGTTCGATTCGCCCGCCGCAGCGCCCAGCCCCGTTCAGCCACGCTGTCGGTCTCGAAGTAGACCGCGGCGACGACGCCGATGCGGCTGCCATGAATTCCGAGGGCGACGCGTTCGGCCGCCTGATCCTTTTGCACTCCCCCGATGCCGAGGAAGCGTGGGAGGGCTCCATGCGCCTTGTTGCCTACATCCAGGCCGACATGGACGACGCGGTGGCTGCGGACCCGCTGCTTCCAGACGTGGCCTGGCAGTGGCTTAACGAATCTCTCGCAGACACCGGGGCCGGGTTCACCAACCTGGGCGGCACCGTCACCTCTACGGCGTCCGTGCGCTTCGGCGAAATCGGTGGCCCTCCGCGGGCCTACCAGCTTGAGATGCGCGCCTCATGGACCGCCGACGGACTCGACTTGGCTCCGCACGTCGAGGCGTTTGCAAGCGTGCTGGCCCTCGTGGCCGGCCTGCCGCCGGAGGGCGTCACCGAGCTCGGGCGCCGCTAGCCGCCCGCTTTTTCTCAGCAACCTGTAAAGTAACCCCTCGTGGAGAAACGCCCGGCCTACGAGCTTGTTGACACCCCCGAGGGGTACCGCCGCGCGGCCGCCGCGCTGGCGCAGGGCCGCGGCCCGTTTGCCGTCGACACCGAACGGGCGTCCGCGTACCGCTACGACGACCGGGCGTTCCTCGTTCAGATCCACCGCCGCGGCGCCGGCACCTTCCTCATCGCGCCTGAAGGTCACCGCAGGGAGGTGGAAGCGATCCTTGGCCCCGTGGTCAACGACGGAGACTGGATCATCCACGCCGCCGGCGAGGACTTGGCTAGTTTGGCGCTGCTCGGCCTGCACCCCGGCTCCCTCTTCGACACCGAGCTCGCGGCGAGGTTCGCTGGTTTCGACCGCCCGAACCTGGCCGCGGTGGTGGAGCACTACACCGGTGTGTTGTTGGAGAAAGGCCACGGCAAAGAGGATTGGTCGCTCACCCCGCTGCCTGAGGATTGGCTCGACTACGCCGCCCTCGACGTCGCGTACCTGCACGACCTAGCAGAGTCGCTCGCGGAGGAGTTGGACCACGCCGGCGTCCTCTCCTTCGCCGCGGCGGAGTTCGACCATCTCGTCGAAACGCGCAGCCTGAAGCCCGCACCCCGGCGCACGTGGCGCGACTTGAAAGGAGTCGCCTCGGTGCGCTCGCCGCGCGGCCTGCAGATCGCCCGCACCTTGTACAACGCCCGCGCTCACGAAGCGCGCCGCAGCGACGTTGCCCCCAACTCTGTTCTTCCGTCCCGGGTCGTTGTCGCGATTGCCCGCGCCGAGCCGGCCACACCCGGCCAGCTGGCCCGTATCCCGGGTTTTCCCGCCCGCCGGCGAGGTGCCGCGCAGCACTGGATGAGCTACGTGGAGCAGGCGCTTGCCGACGACCCGACGTCGTTTCCCGCCCCCGCGGTCCGCGACCGCAGCAAACCTCCAACGAAGGCGAACTGGGAGCGCAGCCACCCAGAGAACTTTGCTGCGCTGGAGGAAGCGAAACAGCTGCTTGGCGACGCCTCGCGCGACCTCGGGTTTCCCCCCGAGATCCTCCTCACCCCCGCGATTCTGCGCGAGGTGGTTTGGCGCGCCCATGCGACCGACGACACGCACTCGGTTGTGGCGTCGCTGATGTCAAGCGGGGCGCGCCAGTGGCAGGCCGAAATCGCCGCGCCGCTGATTGCGAAGGCGGTACAAGCGCACCCGCACTAGGAGCAGTTACCGATCAGCCAAACCGGCCGCCCACTGGCGGATCTGCTCCGCGGCGCTGACTGCGTCAAGGCCGTACATGGCGATAATCTCGCCGCGGGAAGCGTGCTGCGGGAAGATGTCAGGAAAGGCAAGGTGGCGAACCGGGGTATCAACCTCGGCGGCGGACAACGCCTCGGCCACGGCCGAGCCGACACCACCTCGAACCACACCGTCTTCGTACACCACAACCATGTCGGCGCCAGCCGCCAGATCGAGCACGGCAGGTGCCACCGGCACCACCCAACGGGGGTCGATGACCGTGCAGCGGATGCCCTCGGCATCCAGCTCCTCGGCTGCGGAGAGCGCGTACTCCGCAAACGTGCCGACCGCGACAATCAGCACTTCCAGGTCGTCCTCGGTGCCCGGTCCCTCCGGGTGCGCGGCCGGGTAGCGCAACACGTCCACACTGCCGGCGATACGCTCGATTGCCGGGATGTCCTCGCTCACGCTGCCCTTGGGAAAACGCACCACGGTCGGTCCGTCCTCAACGGCGATGGCTTCGCGGAACTCCTCGCGCAGGCGCTCCGGGTCGCGCGGCGCCGCCACCTTAATCCCCGGGACGATGGATGTCAGCGCCATATCCCACACTCCGTTGTGGCTCGCCCCGTCTGAGCCGGTCACACCGGCGCGGTCCAGCACCACGGTGACGGGCTGGTTGATCAGGCCGACGTCCATAAGCAACTGGTCAAACGCGCGGTTCAGGAACGTGGAGTACACCGCAACCACCGGGTGCATGCCCCCGAGCGCCAACCCCGCGGCGGAGGCAAGCGCGTGCTGCTCGGCGATGCCGACGTCGAAGAAGCGCTCGGGAAACTGCTCCCCGAAGGGGGCCAGCCCCGTCGGGCCCGCCATCGCGGCGGTGATCGCCACAATGTCGTCGCGCTCGTGGCCGGCCTTGAGCAGCTCCTCTGTGAACACCGACGTCCACCCCGGAGGCGCCTCCGCGAGCGCTTCACCGGTTACGGGGTCGATGACGCCGGTGGAATGCATCTGGTCCGCCTCGTCGTTGACCGCGGGCGCGAACCCGTGCCCTTTTTCGGTGGCTACGTGGATGATCAGCGGGCCCTCGTAGGTGCGAGCGTAAGTGAACGCGTTAACGAGGGCCTTCAAGTCGTGGCCCTCCACCGGGCCGACGTACTTCATTCCGAGCTCGGAGAACATCTCGGTGGGCACCACCTGGTGCTTCACGCCCGCTTTGAGCGCTTGCAGCGCCTCGAACGTGCGCTCGCCAACCCAGCCCATGGACTTCAGCGTCTTCTTGCCGGACTCCATCACCTCGTCGTAACCCGGCTGAATCCTGATCTGCGCGAACTGGTCGCGCAGCCGCCTGAGGTTGGCCGCGAACCCGCCGATGGTCGGCGCGTACGAGCGCCCGTTGTCGTTGACCACGATGACCACGTTGCGGTTGCCCTCAGCGATGTTGTTCAGCGCCTCCCAGCACATGCCGCCGGTCAGCGCGCCGTCGCCGACCACCGCCACCACGTGGTCGCCGCCTTCGCCTTTGAGCTGCTTCGCCTTCGCCAAACCGTCCGCGTAGGACAGCGCCGCCGAGGCGTGGGAGGACTCCGTCCAGTCGTGCTCCGATTCGGCGCGCGACGTGTAGCCGGACAGGCCGTCTTTTTGCCGCAGCGTGTCGAAGTCGCCCGCGCGCCCGGTGAGAATCTTGTGCACGTACGACTGGTGCGACGTGTCGAAAATGATGGGGTCCTGGGGCGAATCGAACACGCGGTGCAGCGCGATCGTCAGCTCAACCACGCCCAAGTTCGGGCCGAGATGCCCGCCGGTGGCCGAAACTTTTTCGATGAGGAGCTGCCGGATCTCATCCGCAAGCTTGCCCAACTGATCCTGAGGCAGGGCTTTGAGCTCCGCCGGCGAACCAATCGTGTCTAGCAATCCCACGGTATCCATGCGCTCCTTCGCTCTCGGTGCTTCCGAACAATCGTACACGCGGAGAAAGCGCGCCTAGGAAACTGGTTCGAGCAGGGCAATTGATTCGAAGTGGTGGGTGTTGGGGAACGCGTCGACAAGCACGATGCTCCCAACGCCGTAGCCGGAAGCCCGCCACGCAGCAAGGTCCCGGGCGAAGGTGGCGGGGTCGCACCCGATGTGGATAACGCGCTCGGGCCGCGCCGCTGCGACGGCGGCCACCACCGGCTCACCCGCACCAGCGCGCGGCGGGTCGAGCACAACAAGCCCAGGGGGCTTCAGCTTGCCGACGCTTGCCTCAACCTTCCCAGCGACCATCTCAACATCGAACGCGGCCAGCCCCCGCTGCTGCGCCGCCGTCGCCGCCGGCGAGTAGTCCACCGACATGATGTGCGCGCCGCCTGTCGCCTCCGCAATCGCGGGGACAAACGCGCCGACGCCGCCGTAGAGATCCCACGCCACCGGGTTGGCGTAGTCGCCGGCGCCCCAGCTGCGAATGATCTCCGAGTAGACCTCGGGCGCGCGCACGTGCGCCTGCCAGAACGCGGTGGCCGGGAAGCGGAACTCCACGCCACCGATGCGCTCGGTCACCTCGCCGGTGCCCTCTACGACGTTTTCGATAGCTTCCACGCGCCGGCCGCGCTGCACACGCGCGGTTTCCACGACGTGGCGCGCACCCGCGGCGTCGATCACGGCAACCACCTCGCTGCCCGGGGTGAAGCGCTGGTCCAGATCCATGAGCCCCGGCACGGGCTGGGTGCAGCGCTGAGACGCGATGACGTCGCCGGAGCGGGCCCGGCGCACGCCCGCGCGGCCCGACTCGTCCACGCCCAAGCGCACGCGGGTGCGCCAACCCAACGTCGGTTGAAGCGTGCGCAGCGCGATCCCGCCGGCGAGGTCGTCATCGCGCACGCCGGCGATGCTGGCCAGCTGGCCGCGCAACACGTCGCGCTTGAGCTCTGGTTGGGCAGCCGGGTTGATGTGGCTGTAGTCGCAGCAACCGGCGCCGGCGGCAGCAGCGGGGCACGCGGGCACGACGCGGTCTTCTGACGCCTCGACAACCTCGGTCAGCTCGGCGCGCGCCCACCGCTTCTTCGACTTGGTGATGTTCGCCTCGACGGTGTCGCCTGGGATGGCGCCGGGGATGAAGACCACGCGGCCGTCCTCAAGCTGGCCTATGCCCTCGCCCCCGTGGGCGATGCGGGTGATGTGGATCGGCACTGACTACCCGTTGTTCTTCGCGTTCTGCTCCAGGATCTGGCGCAGCGCGTCAGACAGCGCGTTCGGGTTGCCCGCCTGCGGAGCCTGCCCCTGCGCACCCTGGCCCTGCGCCGCGCGCGCCTGCACGGCCTGCTGGACCTGGGCAGCGAGCTGCTGCGGCAGGACAACCGGCAGGGAGTTGCCGGCAAGCACCGGGTCCTCGCCGCGGTAGACGAAGGAGCGCGCGATAATCTCGCGGCCCAACTGCGCCATCGCGTCCTCGCGGCCGGTCGGCGCGGCAAGGGTGACGCGGTAGAGCCAGCGCGGGCCCTCCACGCCGATGATGCGGATCACGCCGTTGGAGCCGGTGCCGACGACCTCCATGCCCCACGGGCCTTCCTCGTAGTGCATTGGCATGCCCTCGTTGCGCATGCCCTCGCCGATCTCCTCTGCAGACTCCTCCCACAGCCCGCCGGTGCGCGGAGCCGCGAACGCGACCGGGGTGAAGCGGCCGTGCTGGGTGACGATGTGGACCATCTTCGGGCCCTGGTCCCCCATCTCCACCTGCACCTGGGTGCCCTTCGGCATCGGCACGCGCACCGAGCCGAGGTTCAGGGTGGCGTCGGAGAAGTCGGTGAAGTCGAAGTCGTCGATGTTGACGGTGTCGCCGTCGAAGGGGCCGGTGGAGCCGTTGACCGGATCGTAATCGGTGAGGCGCGAGGTGCCCGGCGCGGCTTCGAGCGGCGCAGCGTCCAGCGGGGCGGCAACCAACTCAGCGGCGGCCTCCTCTACCGGGGCCGCCGGCGCTGCCGGCTCCGCGGGGTCTGCCGGTGCGGTGTCCTCCACCGGCTGCGGGGCCTCAACCGCCTCCGGCTGCTGAGCGTCTTTTTTCTTCTTGCCAAACGGCCAAAATGCCATGGTTTCTCCAAAAATTTTGTTGCTGCTCGCCGATGTGTTGCTGGGTTCGACCTTAGTCGCCCGCTTGCGGCGGGCGGGGGACGTGGTTAGTGCGTGCCGGTGGAGCCGTAGCCGCCTGCGCCGCGGGCAGTGTCGTCAAGCTCGTCGACCTCCACGAAATCCACGAGCTCCACCCGCTGCACCACAAGCTGGGCGATACGCATGCCCCGCGTGATCTCGATAGCGCGCTCGGTGTCCGTGTTCAGCAGGCACACCTTCAGCTCCCCGCGGTACTCCGCGTCCACCGTGCCTGGAGCGTTAACAATGGTCAGCCCGTGCTTGGCGGCAAGACCCGAGCGCGGGTGGATGAGGCCAACGGTGCCCATCGGCAGGGCGACGGCGATGCCGGTGCCGACGAGTGCGCGCTGACCGGGTGCGAGGGTGAGGTCTTCCGCGGAGTGGAGATCCGCCCCGGCGTCGCCGGCGTGCGCGCGGAACGGCAGGGGCATCTCGGGGTCGAGCCGCTTCACGTGCAGGGGCTCGAGGTCGGTCAGGGGGCCAGCTACGGTGTCGTGTTCGTTCACCCGGCCCACCCTACTAAGGTTTGATGCGTGTCCAACAACGTTTCTCCGCAGGTGCTCTACTCGGAGCGGCAGTGGGTGCCGTGGTACTGGTGGGCCGCGGGCCTCGGGCTCGCGCTGCTCATCTCCGCCCAGTTCTCGCTCAACCGGACCTTCGTGTGGTTCATCGTCCCGCTGGTGGTTGTCGGCGGCCTGATCGGCTGGTTCTTGTTCTGGCTGTCCAAAACGGTGGTGCGCGTGGAGCAGGACCCGGACGGCACGCGCTGGCTGAGCGTCGGCGAGGCCAACCTGCCCAGTACCGTGGTCGCCCGCTCAATGGTGGTGCCGGCGTCTGCCCGCCAGAACGCGCTGGGGCGCCAGCTCGACCCGGCGGCCTACCTGGTCACCCACACCTGGGTTCCAGAGCACGTGATCTTGGTGCTCGACGACCCGGAGGATCCGACCCCATATTGGATGGTCTCCGCTCGCGATCCCGAGGCGGTGCTGGCGGCGTTCGTGCCGGGTCAGGTGGATGACGGGCGAAGCGTCTAGCAGGGCGTCGGAAAGCAACCAAAAGCAAACCCCGGCCGCGGATCCGTGAGAAGGATCCGGCCGGGGTTTGCTTGTGGCCCTGGATTACTCGCAGTCGAGGCAGATCATCGAGCCGTCCGGCTCGACGTGCGCCAGGCGCTTGCGCTTTTGCACCAGGAAGCACGATGCGCAGGTGAACTCGTCGTCCTGACGGGGTTTGACCTCAACGTTGAGCTCCTCGCCGGAGAGGTCCTGGCTGGGCAGTTCAAAAGGCTCCACAATTTCGCCGTCATCATCCATGCTGCTGCCGGCGACTTCAGCCGCCTTGAGCCCCTCGAGGGAATCGGTCTCGATGTCGTCGTCCATCCGGCGGCGCGGCGCATCGTAATCAGTAGCCATGGTGAGTGTCCTCCAGCGGTGTGAATCCTTGCGCGAAACTGTGCGTAGCCCGCGCCATTTCAGCGGAATACTAAAACACCGGATTCGTTCTGTCATCACAGCAGGTCAGATCACTGTTAGGGGCAGTGCCGCGACACTTACAGCGCCGCTATAGGGCAGGTTGCGCCCGCGGACTCCAGCAGGTCGAAAAAGTCCTCCCACACCCGCGGCGCCGAGGCGATGACCGGCTCGCCGCGGCCCGCCCCGTCCGCAATGCCCGGGTGGCGCACCACGGCACCAGCCTCGGCCGCGATCACCGCCGCTGCCGCGTAGTCCCAAGGATGGGTGCCGTGCTCGTAGTAGGCGTCGATGCGGCCCTCGGCGAGGTTGCACAGATCGAGCGCCGCCGAGCCGATGCGCCGGACGTCGCGCACCCGCGGCAGGATCAGCCGGAGCATCTCCGCCTGTTTCCCGCGCCACTCGGCGTCGTAGGAGAACCCTGTGGCCACAAGGGCCGTGTCCGTGTCCTGTTTGTTCGACGCGCGCAAGCGCGTGTCCTCGCCGCCCCGGCGCACGAACGCCCCCTCGCCCTTCGCCGCCGAGTAGACGTCGCCGCTGGCCACGTTCACCACGCACCCCGCCACGAACTCTCCGCGCACCGCAGCACCCACCGATACCGCGTACGCGGGCAACCCGTAAAGGAAATTGACTGTGCCGTCGATGGGGTCGATCACCCACTGCACGCTGGTGGTGCCGTCGACATTGGCGCCCTCCTCCCCCACGATCGCGTCGTTGGGCCGAAGCGCCCGCAGCCGGTCGGCGATATGCGCCTCCGCCGCCCTGTCCACGGCCGTGACAGGATCGACAGCAGAAGTCTTCGTTTCAGTCACCTGCGCGATAGATCCGTGCTTGGACAAGAAATCGCGTTGCTGGACCACGAGGTCGGCGGCGCTGACCGCAAGGTCCGCGCAGATGTCCTTCAGTTCTGCTGGGGTCGGGATCGCGTTGGTCTCCATACGCCCATGGTGCCAGGGTTATAGACTTACGTGGCATGACAGGAACCAACCTCGCGGCCGGCGTCGATGTCGGCGGATCCGGCATCAAGGGCGCAATTGTCGATTTGGAAACCGGAGAGTTCATTGGGGACAGGGTGAAAATCGCGACACCGAAGCCCGCCACTCCGGAAGCGGTCGCGGAGGTGGTTGCTGAGGTTGTGGGCCTGCTCGGCTGGGACGGGCCCGTCGGCGTGGCGCTGCCCAGCGTGATCAAAAACCAGATCGCGCAGACCGCAGCGAACATCGACTCCGCGTGGATCGGCACCGACGTCCACCAGCTGCTCGCGCGCCACCTCAAGCGCGAGCGCGTCGCCATCCTCAACGACGCGGACGCCGCAGGCTTGGGCGAGGTTGCGTTTGGCGAGGACACCGCACGCTCCGGCGCCGTCATCTTTCTCACGTTCGGCACCGGCATCGGCTCGGCGTTCTTCGCAAACGGTTCCCTGTTCCCGAACACCGAGCTGGGGCATTTGCTTATCGACGGCCACGAGGCCGAACACCTCGCCTCCTCCGCAGTCAAAGACAACGAGGAGCTGAGCTACACGCAGTGGGCGGCACGCGTCGACACAGTCCTCGCAGAGTTCGACCGCTTGTTTAACCCGTCGGCATTTATCGTCGGCGGCGGTATCTCCCGGAAGGCCGAGAAGTGGGTGCCGAAGCTTACCGTCGACGTGCCCGTGATCCCCGCCAAGCTGCGCAACCGCGCCGGTATCGTCGGTGCGGCAATGGCTGCGTGGGACGACGTGACCCCGTAGTTATAACGACACGCTCCGCGGGTCGGTGGAATAGCCCTATCAGTAACGCTGTTACTATGGCTGTTCTGAGATGCGGGACGTCAATGTGCCGTACCCTGGGTTTCCCAACCCGGTTGGTGGGTGCGGCTGAACGTGAACTATCCGACAGGCGAAAGGGCGTACGTGGTAGCCAAGGAAGCAGCAGGCAACAACACCGTCGACGACACAGAATCAACCACCGGCGACGTGGTTGAGCGTTCTGCGAAGAAGACGGCGAAAAAGACCACCGCCAAGAAGACCGCCGCCAAGAAAACGGCGAAGAAGGCCACCAAGCGGACCACGGGCTCGGCCGCCGACGCGACCGTCGAAGACGTGACCGCAGCAGCGGCCACCGCCAAGAAGACGACGAAGAAGACCACCCGCAAGACCGCGGCGAAGAAAACCACCAAGAAGACGACGAAAAAGACTACGCGCAAGGCCGCCACCAAGCCGGCGGCGGAGGAAGCGGAAGCGCCAGTCGAAGACGTTGACGCGACCGCGGCCGAAGACGATGTCGACTTGGACGATTCCCCGGACATCGACTACGACCCGGAACTCATCGACGAAGACGACGAGTCCTTCGACTCCGACGAGGTGGTTGATGATGTCGACGAGGTAGATGACGTCGACGACGAAGACGGGGACGAGGACGACGAGGAAGAAGACGCAGGCGCTTCCGTCTGGGACATCGAGGATTCCGCGGCCCTGCGCCAGGCCCGCAAGGACGCACAGCTGACCGCTTCCGCCGACTCGGTGCGCGCTTACCTCAAGCAGATCGGTAAGGTGGCGCTGCTCGACGCCGAGCAGGAGGTTTCTCTGGCCAAGCGCATCGAGGCCGGTCTCTACGCGCAGTACCGCCTCGACGAGATGGAACGCGCTGCCAAGGAGGGCGACGCGGAGGCCAAGCTCACCCCGATGATGAAGCGGGACCTGCGCGCTGTCGCCCGCGACGGCCGCAAGGCGAAGAACCACCTGCTCGAGGCAAACCTCCGTCTCGTGGTGTCCCTGGCCAAGCGCTACACTGGCCGCGGCATGGCGTTTCTGGATCTGATCCAGGAAGGCAACCTAGGCCTGATCCGCGCCGTGGAGAAGTTCGACTACTCCAAGGGCTATAAGTTCTCCACCTACGCCACGTGGTGGATCCGTCAGGCAATCACCCGCGCAATGGCTGACCAGGCCCGCACCATCCGAATTCCGGTGCACATGGTCGAGGTCATCAACAAACTCGGCCGCATCCAGCGCGAACTGCTGCAGGATCTTGGCCGCGAACCCACGCCGCTGGAACTTGCGAAAGAGATGGACATCACCGAGGAGAAGGTCCTCGAGATCCAGCAGTACGCCCGGGAACCGATCTCGCTGGACCAGACCATCGGCGACGAGGGCGACAGCCAGCTCGGCGACTTCATCGAGGATTCCGAGGCGGTCGTCGCGGTCGACGCTGTGTCGTTCACCCTCCTGCAGGATCAGCTCCAGGACGTGCTGCACACCCTCTCCGAACGCGAGGCCGGTGTAGTCCGCCTGCGGTTCGGCCTCACCGACGGCATGCCACGCACGCTGGACGAGATCGGCCAGGTCTACGGCGTGACCCGCGAGCGCATCCGCCAGATCGAATCGAAGACGATGTCGAAGCTGCGCCACCCGTCGCGCTCTCAGGTGCTGCGCGACTACCTGGACTAGCAGCACGTTTGCCGCGCCGCGGCCGCTTACCAGTCTCGCAGGTAGTCGATGCGCTGGCGCAGCTGCTCCGCGTTGCACAGCGCGGTCGGCGGCCCCCCGCACGCGTTGCGCGCTTCAGTGTGAATCGCGCCGTGGGGCCGGCCCGTTTTCCCCGCCACAATCGCCACGCGGGCGTTGAGCTCCTTGCGCAGCTCCGGGATCTCGTCTGACGCAACGCTCGGGCCCTGCCCGCCCGCCGCGTCAGGCTGCGTTTTCCCCACCGGTTCTCCGTGCAGGCGCGCCCGCTCACGCTCTTCCCGCTCCGCGGCCTTGCGAGCTTTCTCCTCCGCCTCGCGCGCGTCGAGCTGGTCGCTTTGCCGCTTGCGCAGCAGCGTTTTCACCTGCTCCGCGTCAAGTAAGCCGGGCAACCCGAGGAAATCCTGCTCCTCCTGCGAGCCCGCAACGGTCGGGGTGCCGTAGGTGGAGCCGTCGAAAATCAGCGAATCCAGCTCGGCGGACGCGCCGATCGCCTCGTAGTTGGGCGACTCGTCCGGCTCGTTCTGCGTCCGGTTCGCCTGCTCCAGAAGCTCGTCCGACCAGCCCGACTCCCGGTGGGGTTTGCCAAGCACATGGTCGCGGGAGACTTCCATCTCCTCCGCCAGCTGCAACAGCACCGGCACCGAAGGGAGGAACACAGACGCCGACTCGCCGGGCAGGCGCGAACGCACGAAGCGGCCAATCGCTTGGGCAAAGAACAGCGGTGTGGACGCGGAGGTCGCGTACACACCCACGGCGAGCCGGGGCACGTCGACGCCCTCGGAGACCATGCGCACGGCAACCATCCACTCGTCGGTGGAGTTGGAGAATTCGTCGATCCGCTCGGACGCCCCCGCCTCATCAGAAAGCACGACCGCAACTGGTGTGGAGCTGAGCTTCTCCAGAATCCGGGCGTAGGCGCGCGCCGTGGTTTTGTTCGTCGCGATCACCAACCCGCCCGCGTCGGGCATGTTGGCCCGCAGCTTCAGCAGCCTCGTGTGCGCAGCCGTAAGCACCGCGGCTATCCAGTCGCCCTTCGGGTCCAAAGCGGTGCGCCACGCTTTCGCTGTTTGCTCCGCGTTGAGCGGCTCGCCCAGACGCGCCGAGTACTCCTCGCCCGCCGAATCCTTCCACTGCGCCTCGCCCGAGTAGGCGAGGAAGACCACGGGGCGCACGACACCGTCGCGAAGCGCCTCCGCGTAGCCGTAGGTGTAGTCGGATTCGGACACGAGGTGGCCGGCACCGTCCTCGGCGTAGCGCACGAACGGAATCTGCGAGTCGTCGGAGCGGAACGGCGTACCGGTCAGCGCAAGTCGGTGTTCAACGTCGTTGTACGCCTCGTAGACGCCGTCGCCCCAGCTCTTGGAGTCGCCTGCGTGGTGAATCTCGTCCAGGATCACCAGCGTCCTGCGCGCAGAGGCCACCGCGTGGTGCTTGAACGGGTGCATGCCCACCTGCGCGTAGGTGACCACAACCCCGTCGTACGCCGCGTTGACTGCCGAGGAGTTCGTGAAGTTGGGGTCGAGCGAGAGCCCGAACCGCTTCGCCGCGTCCGACCACTGGTGCTTCAGGTGCTCGGTCGGCACAACGACGATGATGCGCTGCACCTTCTTCGCCTCGTACAAACGGCTGGCGAGCGTGAGCGCAAAGGTTGTTTTACCCGCGCCCGGGGTCGCCACGGCCATGAAATCGCGCGGCATGGTGCGCTCGAACTGGCTCAGAGCCTCCTGCTGCCATGCACGAAGCGTCGGCATGGTCAGGCTCACTTGCGGCGCAGCCCCTTGTAAATGCGCTCGCAGTCAGCGCACACCGGCGAGCCCGGTTTCGCTTGCTTCTTCACCGGGAACGTCTCCCCGCACAGTGCGACGACCATCTTGCCGGAGATGGCGGAGTCCACGATCTGGTCCTTCTTCACGTAGTGGAAGAACTTCGGCGTCCCGTCGTCGGTGGTCGACGATGTGTCTTCTCGTAAATCAGTGCGCTCGAGCGTCTTCGTCGTCGTATTCACGCTCCCCATCATGCCCCACATCCCGTCCGGAAACTAAGCCGGAGGCGCTACGCTGGCAACCTATGAGCGCTTCGGAGGAACACGTCCACGGCCCCGGCACGGTCGACGTCGAAGCAGAACCAACTGCCCCGCGCAAGAAACGGACGCGCCGCGCCAACCGCGCGCTGATCACCGACGCCACGTTCTCCCCCGAGCAGAACCGCCGCTCGCGCGAGTCGCAGTACCTGCTGCTGCAGGGCATCCGCCTACCGTTTATCGCACTATCCATGTTGGCCGCGTTCGTGTGGCACAACTGGTGGCTCGCCGCTGTGTTTTTCGTCGTGAGCATTCCGCTCCCCTGGATCTCTGTCATGGTGGCCAACGGCCAGGGTGAAGTTCGCGACGCCCGGTCGAAAAACGTGTACAAGCCGGCGCTTGTGCGCGAGGAGCAGCGGCTGGAGGAAGCCCGGCGCGCGCAGCTTTCCGCGGGAGGAAAGGCGGGCGCGCCCACTATCATCGACCACGACGAACGCTAGTTTTTGAAGGAGCTTTCATGACTACCGAACCCCCCGCGCCCGAGCTGATGTGCCAGCTTGCGGACGTACTGCTGCAAGCGTCCTTCACCGCGGACGGAATCGCGGCGCACTTGGGCCCCGACGCCACCGACGCGCTCTACCGCGGGGAGCCGGGCGTGGTGCTCCGCGCCACCCGCGGCGGCACCCAACTCGACCAGCTCATCCGCTTCTTTTTGCTGCGCCGCCCGCTTCCCGGTAACCAGGTTGCGGAAATGCTGGGCGCCAAGCTGGGGCTTTCGCTTGTCGACGCCGCCTTTTTCTCCCCCACCGCCTCCGGCGACATCGCCGTCAACTTCGATGTGCGCCCGCACGTGATCGCGGGGCGCGAGCGCCTCGTGGTGTCGGACCGCGACGCGTCGGTCACCGATATCGTTCCTGGGCGCGATCACGTGTTGGGGGTGGGCGCGGCGTCGATAAGCCTGCTCTCCGCCTCGCCCTCAAGCCCTGTCGAGCGGGTGCTTGACCTCGGCACCGGTTCCGGCGTGCAGGCGCTCGCCCAGGCGGACAGCGCGGTGCGCGTAGTCGCGACCGACGTGCACCCGCGCGCCATCGCGCTCGCCCGGGCGACGCTCGCCGCCAACGGCATCGACAACGTTGAGCTGCGCACCGGGGCCTGGTTCGAGCCCGTGGCCGGCGAGACGTTCGACCGGATCGTGGCCAACCCGCCGTTCGTGGTTGGTTTGCCGGAGGTGGGCCACGTCTACCGCGATTCGGGGTTGCCGCTGGACGGGGCCACCGAGCTGGTCGTGGGCGAGGCGCCGAGCTACTTGGCCGCCGACGGGACCGCCTGCATCCTCGGGGCGTGGGTGCACACGCTGGATCAGCCGTGGCAGAACCGGGTGGCGTCGTGGCTGCCGTCGACCGGGGTCAGCGCGTGGGTGCTGCAGCGCGACGTGGTCGACCCCGGCATGTACGTCTCCACCTGGCTGAAGGACGAGTCGCTCGACCCCCGCTCCCGCGCGGCCGTCGAGCGCACCGAGCGCTGGCTCGACCACTTCGACGAGCACAACGTGCACGCAATCGGCTTCGGTTGGGTGCTGCTGCGCAATATCGGCGACGCCCCGTCCGAAATCACCGCTGAGGAGCTGCGGCACCCGTTCACCGATCCCCTCGGCCCCGAGGTGGAGGAGTACTTCCTGCGCGCCGCCTGGCTGCGCGGCCGGGACGCCGACGGGGTGCTGGGCAGCACCTTCCTGGTGCGGCCGGGCGTGGCCGTGGAGGAAGTCAGCGTCACCGACGACGAGACTGGCATGGGTTTTGCGCCCAAGGTGTGCCGTGTGACCCGCACCGACGGGCCGCGGTTCAGCCACGACGTGGACGAAGGCCTGCGCTCCCTGTTGGCCGGCCTGCACCCGCAGGGGCTGCCGTTGCGCGACGTTATCGGCCTCCTCGCCGCCTCCCGCGGTGTGGTGGACGACGCGGATATCGCGTCGCTCGAGGATTCCGCTGTGAGCGCGGTGGTCGATCTGATCCGCCACGGCATTGTCATTCCCGCCGAGATCGCGGAGGTGGTCTGAGCGTGAAAGCTGTTTTAACCCGCGTCTCAAGCGCGTCTGTCACCGTCGACGGCGAGGTCGTCGGCGCCATCGACTGCCCTGAAACCGGCGGCATCCTAGCGCTTGTCGGCGTCGGCGCCGACGACTCCGGCACGGCGTGGGAGACGATGGTTCGCAAGATCGCGGAGCTGAGGATTTTGGACGGCGAACGCTCCGTCGAGGACGCAGGCGCGCCGGTGCTTTTGGTCAGCCAGTTCACGCTTCTCGGACGCACCGCCAAGGGCCGCAGGCCGTCGTGGTCGGACGCCGCGCCGGGGGACGTCGCCGAGCCGGTGATCGCGAAAATCGCTGACGCGCTGCGGGCGAGAAATATCCATGTCGAAGAGGGTCGTTTCGGGGCGAACATGCAGGTAGCAAGTGTCAACGATGGTCCTTTCACGGTGCTTGTCGACGTCTCGTAGACAACCCCAACCCACCGTGGTAAGAAACACATAGCGTTGTTCCCCCGGGAACAAATTTTCTGCCCGGTGCGTTGAACGGGTGGATTTGAAGGACCTGTTTTCGAGGAGGCAGCACCACATGACTCAGCCGGATCATGCCACCGCTACGGATAGTGAGGAAGTTGACCGTGGCAGCCGCCGAAACCAGACAAACGACAACCCGTCGGCGGACTTAGTCCGCGTTTATCTGAACGGCATCGGCAAGACCGCCCTCCTCGACGCAGAGGAGGAAGTGGAGCTGGCACAACAGATCGAGGTCGGTCTGTACGCGCAGCACCTGCTGGATGATCCGGAGGTGCACCTCACCCGCGCGAAGAAGCGCGACTTGAAGATTCTGGCCAAGCAGGGCCGCAAGGCTCGCGCGCACCTACTCGAAGCGAACCTCCGCTTGGTTGTGTCTTTGGCGAAACGCTACACCGGCCGCGGCATGCCGCTTCTGGACTTGATCCAGGAAGGCAACTTGGGCCTGATCCGCGCGATGGAAAAGTTCGACTACACGAAGGGCTTCAAGTTCTCCACGTACGCCACGTGGTGGATCCGCCAGGCGATCACCCGCGGCATGGCGGACCAGTCCCGCACCATCCGCCTCCCGGTCCACTTGGTCGAGCAGGTGAACAAGCTCTCGCGCATCCGCCGCGAGATGTACCAGTCCCTCGGCCGCGAACCGACGAACGAGGAGCTCGCCGAGGAATCGGGCATCCCGGAGTCCAAGATCGAGATGCTGCTGCGCCAGTCCCGCGACCCAGTCAGCCTGGATATGCCGGTTGGCGCCGACGAGGAGGCCCCGTTGGGGGACTTCATCGAGGACGCTGAGGCGACCGACGCGGAGGACGCCGTTGTCTCCACCCTCCGCCACGACGACATCCAGGACATCATCAACGGTCTCGAGCAGCGCGAGCAGGACGTCATCCGCCTGCGCTACGGGCTCACCGACGGTGTGCCGCGCACCCTCGACCAGATCGGCCGCCAGTACGGTCTCTCCCGCGAGCGCGTGCGCCAGATCGAGCGTGAAGTGATGGCGAAGCTGCGCGCCGGCGAGCGCGCCGACCGCCTGCGCGACTACGCCCTGTAAGCAGGTTTTCGCCTTCTCGGCCCGCTGCCTTTTTCGCGGCGGGCCGTTGTCGTGCGCGCCGACCGCCCACCCGAACTTCGCTAAAGTTACCCGTAACCGCCCCACCCTTGATTTTGAGAGGCAGAAGAAGACGCATGCGTGATCTCGTCGACACAACGGAGATGTATCTGCGTACCGTGTACGAACTTGAGGAAGAGGGCATCACTCCCCTGCGCGCCCGCATCGCGGAGCGCCTCGAGCAATCCGGACCGACGGTGTCGCAGACCGTCGCCCGAATGGAGCGCGACGGTCTCATCGTGGTCGAGCGCGACCGCTCCCTTTCCTTGACACCGGCGGGCCGCGAGCTGGCCACCGCGGTGATGCGCAAGCACAGGCTCGCAGAGCGCTTGCTTACCGACGTTTTGCAGCTCGACCTATCCAAAGTCCACGAAGAAGCCTGCCGCTGGGAGCACGTGATGAGCGATGAGGTGGAAGCCCGCGTCGTCGCTGTTCTCGACGACCCCACTCGCTCCCCCTTCGGCAACCCGATCCCGTCGCTTGACCAGATCGGCGGGCCGGCGACTCCGCGCGAGCAGCACGGCACCCGCGCCTCCGATCTCCGTTTGGAGAAGCCCGCCGAAGTCACGGTCGTGCAGATCAGCGAGATCCTCCAGCAGGGCACCGTGGTTCAGCACCCCGTAGTCTCGCTGGGTTCACTCGTCGGCCAGCGGGTCACGCTGACCCCGCTGGACGGCGGCGGCGTCATCGTCACCACCGCCTCGGGTAACGAGGTGGAGCTTGCACCGGAGTTCGCGCACGCCCTGCGCGTTGAGTTAGCGAGGTAGGAAAGGGTATGAAACTCTGTGTCACCGGCGGTGCCGGCTACGTCGGCAGCGTCTGCGCCGCTACCCTGCTCGAGGCCGGCCACGAAGTCGTGGTTGTCGACGACCTGAGCACCGGCAACCGCGGGGCAGTTCCGGCCGGCGCCACCTTCGTCGAGGGCAACATCGTCGACGTGATCGACGACGTCTTCACCGAGCACGCCATCGACGGCGTGCTGCACTTCGCGGCCCGCTCACTCGTTGGCGAGTCTATGGTCGAGCCCGCGACGTATTGGCACGACAACTTCGAAGTGTCGCTGCACCTGCTCGACCGCATGCGCGCCCACGGCGTGAATTCGCTGGTGTTCTCATCCACCGCCGCGACCTACGGCGAGCCGGATCAGACCCCGATCGTAGAGACCGCCCCAACGCGCCCGACCAACCCGTACGGCGCTTCCAAGCTCGCCATCGACTACGCAATTACCTCCTACTGCCAGGCCTACGGCCTCGCCGCGACCAGCCTCCGCTACTTCAACGTCGCGGGCGCCTACGGCTCCATCGGTGAGAACCACATCACAGAGACTCACCTCATTCCGTTGGTGCTGCAGGTGGCGATGGGCTACCGCGACAAGATCATGATCTTCGGCGACGACTGGCCCACCAAGGACGGCACCTGCGTGCGCGACTACATCCACATCCGCGACCTCGCGGACGCGCACATACTCGCCCTCGAAGCGAACACGTCCGGCACCCACGCCATCTACAACCTCGGTTCCGGCGACGGCTACACCGTGCGCGAAGTCATCGACGCCTGCCGCGAGGTCACCGGGCACCCGATCCCGGCTGAGGTGGCTCCCCAGCGCGCCGGCGACCCCGCAGTGCTGATTGCCTCCTCGGCGAAGATCCAGGACGAGCTCGGGTGGAACCCGACGCGCACCGAGCTTCACCGCATCGTGCGCGACGCCTGGGAGTTCACCAAAGAACTCGGCGACGCCTCCCACGGCGCGCGCTAAACCGCGCTAACCCAGCACGTCCCTCCACGTCGCGTCGCAGCCGGAGCGGGCGCTCTGCAGTAAGCCTTCATGCTCGCCGCCGCGCAGCAGCTGGTCGAGGATGTAGGACAGGGAGTGACCCGGCACCTCCTCCTGGGCACACATGAGGGCCACGCTTGCCCAGTTGGCGAGCTTGAGCTTCACGGCGATGACGGCCCACACGCTCAGCGCGTTCGCGCGGATGACCCCCTCGAAGTTGCGGGCGATGGTGAGCATCACCGCGCCGGCCTCCTTCGGGTGGTCCAGCGCCGTGTTGAACAGGCTGTCGCGCAGCTGCGAGCGGGTCAGCATCGTCGCGACGCGCTCCATTTGCTGCGTGCTGGTGAACACGTCGTCGAACCTCAGGTGCTCCGCCCCGCCGACGAGGGGGTGCGGCGGTGCGGACGCCAGGTCGACGCACGCCTCGAGTGCGAGATCGCGCGCCGCACTGGGATTGGCCTCGAGTTGCTCGATCAGGTTATCGCCCAGGTGGTAGCAGTGCGCGGCGCCAGATGCCGCCGCCTCTTGGTCCCCCCGGCAGCTCGCGTCGAAAAACGCCCGTGTGTCGTCCTTGCGCAACTCCGGCAGCGCCCCTTGTGCAAGCAGCGCGCCCATTGTCGGCTGCTGCATGACCGACGCCACGGTGCCGCCGACCCAGTCGTCGCCGAAGCCTGCCGTGACCAGCTCCCCCGGCGGCGGTCCGAACACGAGGCTGTACGGGGTGCCGGGGGCGATCTCGGAGACGTGCCAGCAGACGTCGACAAGCGCAAGCCCCTGCGCATCCTTCAGTGCGTAGAGCGCTTCCACCGCATCCAACGCGAGGCCCGAGTTCGGAATGCGGGTGACCACCACCGCCATGTGGCCAATGGCGTTGTGCGTGTCCACCTCATCCACGGCGTCCTGCAGGTTGCCGGCGTGGCACAGATCGGTGCGCAGCACCGGGCCGAGAACTGGTTCACCGCTTTCGTCGTCGAGCCACAAGCTCATGATTACGGCAGATTCTTGCGGGTAGTAGCCTAGAACCCCCGGCAGCGAGGCAATGAAGTCGGCGGGGCCGGATAGCGTGGTGTCTGGGTGCATGTATTGAGTCATGGTTATTTTGACTTCCAGTTCCCCCTTGCGGTTCCGCTTGCCCGCAATCTCGCTGAAGCTGTGGATAACTTGCGGGGTGGGTGCTGGCAGCCGAGGCACCGATCCGGCACAATAGGTGCTTTGAACTTCGTGGTTGCTGGGTGCAACCCTGTGGAATGTTCGCAGCGGCGACCACGTTGTCGAAAGGGAATGCGCGCCATCAAGGGCGCCCATCTTCGGATCAGGAGGCACACCATGTCGGACGAACGCCGCATGTACGAACTCGAGTATCCTGCGCCATCAGTCGGCGAGGGTGCTCCCGCCGGGCCCGCCCTCATCATCGCCATGCAGGGCTACGCAGATGCCGGCCACGCCGTCGAAGGCTCTGCCGACCACCTGAAGGCCGCGCTGGAGTCGCGCACCGTAGCCACCTTCAACAACGACGAGCTGATCGACTACCGCTCCCGCCGCCCCGCAGTGACGTTGAGCCAGCACGAGATCACCCAGATCGACGAGCTTGAGCTAGACATGCGCGTGCTCAAAGACAACACCGGCACGCCGTTTCTGCTGCTCTCCGGCCCGGAGCCGGACCTGCGCTGGGAAGCGTTCTCGGAGGCCGTAGCTGACCTGGCGGAACGCTTCGACGTGTCGAAGACGATCTGCTTGTACGCCGCGCCGATGGGTGCGCCCCACACCCGCCCGCTGGTGGTTTCGGCGCACGGCAACAGCGCTGAGCTGGTCGGCTCCATGTTCACGTTCGACGGCATGGTGACCATCCCCGGTTCCGCCGCGATTTTGATCGAGCGCGAGCTGCACAAGCGCGGGCGCTCGGTTGCGGGGTTTACCGCCCACGTGCCGCACTACGTCGCTTCCTCGCCGTACCCGCACGCGATGTACCAGCTGCTGCAGTCGGTGGAGGATTCCACACAGCTGAAGTTCCCGCTGCGCGCGCTGGAGCAGGACATGAAGAAGGTGGCGCGCCAGCTCGCGGAGCAGACCTCTGCGTCCGAGGAAATCACGCAGGTGGTGCAGTCGCTCGAGGAGCACTACGACGCGGAGATGGAGGACTACCGCAAGCGCAACCCGGAGGCCATGATGCCGGGTGAGGCCGAGCTGCCGAGCGGGGAGGAGATCTCTGAGGCGTTCGAGAATTTCCTTTCGGCCATCGAGGACCGGGACCGCTCGAGGGAGCTGTCCGACCCCTACTTCGTTGACCCCGACGAAGACGGCGCTGACGGGACGGACGAGAACGAGTGACACTCTCTGACTTCCTCCCAGATCTCGCCGACGTTCCCGAATCGCTCTTTGAAGACGCGGTGTGGGACTCGTTCACCCAGTGGACGGTTGAGCGGGGTATCTCCCTCTACCCCGCCCAGGAGGAAGCGTCGCTCGCTTTGCTCGCGGGCGACAACGTCATCCTCGCTACCCCGACTGGGTCGGGAAAGTCGATGGTGGCCAACGCCGCGCACTTCATCGCGATGGCGCGCGGGCAGCGCACGTTTTACACTGCGCCGATCAAAGCGCTGGTGAGCGAGAAGTTCTTCGCCTTGTGCGAGATCTTCGGTCCCGAGAACGTGGGCATGATGACTGGCGACGCCACCGTGAACGGTCACGCCCCGATCATCGCCGCAACCGCTGAGATCGTGGCAAACATCGCGCTGCGCGAGGGCGCGAACGCCCGCATCGACCAGGTGGTGATGGACGAGTTCCACTACTACTCCGAGCCGGAGCGCGGCTGGGCGTGGCAAGTGCCGCTGCTCGAGCTGCCGAACGCCCAGTTCCTGCTCATGAGCGCAACCTTGGGCGACACGCAGTGGCTCCAGGACGACCTGACCGAGCGCACCGGGCGCACCACCACGTATGTGGGCGGCTCGCAGCGCCCGGTCCCGCTGGACTTCCACTACGTGTTCACGCCGGTCCACGAGACCGTGGAAGAGCTGATGGAAGCCGGCAAGGCGCCGATCTACATCGTCCACTTCTCCCAGCGCGAGGCGACCGAGCGCGCCCAGGCGTTGACGAGCATGACGCTGATCACCGCCGAGGAGAAGGCGCGCATCGCCGAAGAGATCGGCGACTTCCGCTTCACCACCTCATTCGGGAAAACCCTGTCGAAGCTGGTTCGCCGCGGCATTGGCATCCACCACGCGGGCATGCTGCCGAAGTACCGCAGGCTGGTCGAGAGGCTTTCGCAAACCGGCTTGCTCAAGGTCATCTGCGGCACCGACACCTTGGGGGTCGGCATCAACGTCCCGATCCGCACGGTGCTGATTACGGGGCTTGCGAAGTACGACGGCACCAAGAGCCGCATCTTGAAGTCGCGCGAGTTCCACCAGATCGCGGGCCGCGCCGGTCGCGCTGGCTACGACACTGAAGGCACCGTCGTTGTCGAAGCGCCGGAGCACGAGATCGAAAACGTCAAACTGCGGCGCAAGGCGGGCGACGACCCGAAGAAGCTGAAGAAGCTGCGCAAGAAGGCTCCCCGCGACGGCGAGGTGTCGTGGTCGGAGAAGACCTTCGACCGCCTCACCACCGCGGAGCCGGAGGAACTCACCAGCCAGTTCTCCGTGTCGAACTCGATGCTGCTCAACGTCGTCGCGCGTCCCGGCGACGGCTACGAGCACATGCGCCACCTGATCCGCACCAACCACGACACCCGCGCAAAGCAGAACCGCGACATCCTGACCGCGGTCGAGCTGTTCCGCGGGCTGATTCAGGCAGGCGTTGTGGAGCGCACCCCGGATTCACCCGCGTTCCGCCCCTACACGCTCACCCGCGAGCTCGACCCGGACTTCGCGCTGAACCAGCCGCTGTCCCCCTTCGCGCTGGCGTTCCTCACGCTGCTCGACCCGGAGTCGGACACCTACGCCCTCGACGTCATCTCCACCTTCGAGGCGATTCTGGAGGATCCGCGCCAGCTCCTTCAAGCGCAGCAGAACGTGGAGCGGGGCGAGGAAATCGCGGCGCTGAAGGCCGAAGGCGTCGACTACACGGACCGCATGGCGATCATCGAGGACGTCACCTACCCCAAGCCGCTGGCCGACGAGCTGGAGGAGGCGTTTTCCACATTCACGGAGTCCAACCCGTGGGCGAAGGAGTTTGAGCTGTCGCCGAAGTCAGTGGTGCGCGACATGATCGAGCACGCCATGACGTTCTCCGACCTCATCGCCACCTACTCCCTGGCGCGCTCCGAGGGTGTGGTGTTGCGTTACCTGACCGACGCGTGGCGCACCCTCACTCATTCCATCCCCGAGTCCTACATGACCGATGAGCTCGAGGACATCGTCGTCTGGCTCGGCGAGCTCATCCGCCAAGTCGACTCCTCGCTCATTGACGAGTGGGCGCACATGGCAGACGAGGACACCCCCATCTCGAGGGAGACCCTCGACCGCGAACTCGCGTTTGGCGTGGAGGACCCGAGTGCTTTGACCGCAAACCGCCGCGCGTTCACGATCATGGTGCGCAACTACTTCTTCCGACTCGTGGAGCTCTTCGCCTACGAAAAGGAGGACCAGCTCGTCGACATGCTCGCCTACCTCGACCCGGACAACACGGTGGATTGGCCGGCGGCGATGGACGACTACTTCGACGAGTACGCCGACCTCGACCTCGGCCAAGACGCGCGCGGGCCGGAGTACTTCCGCATCGGCGACCAAGCCGGCCGGTACTGGGACGTCACCCAGATCATCAAAGACCCGGACGGCGACAACGCCTTCCAGCTTCACGGCGTGGTCGACTTGGATGCCTCGGACGAGGCGGGTGAGGTGCGGCTGAGGGAGATACGGCTGCGTCGTTAAGCAAAATGCTCCGCAGCGCGCGGGCGTGGATTATGGTGTTGGAAATCTCACCCGATCTACCACCGTGATAAGGAGCACACAATGCCGGACCTTTTGGTCAACCACACGCCACCCGAGCAAACCAGCGATGTCGATGCGGTTGTCCAAGCCGCGATCGCGCGCGCCCACAGCTGGATGGAGGCCACCGCAGAAGCGGACGCCGACGACGCGCAGACGCAGCAACTTGCCGAGATGCTTCGCGACGACAACGGCGTACGCTTCACCATGGACTTCGTCGACCGCGTCATGCGCCCCGAGGACAACCGCGTTGCGGCGAACGCACTGCGCTCCATTACCCGCGGCGTCGACGCGTCGTTCCTCGGTCAGATCAACGCCCTGCTCGTCGGCGCCGGCGCGTTCGTGGGCCCCTTTTTGCCGTTCGTGGTCGTGCCCGCGGCGCGCGCCCGCCTGCGCCAGCTCGTCGGCCACCTCGTGCTCGACGCCGAGTCCGACGCCCTCAACCAGCTGCTCGAGCGCGCGGAGAAGCGCGGCGAACAGCTCAACCTCAACCTGCTCGGCGAGGCTGTCCTGGGCGAGAAGGAAGCGACCGACCGGGCCGAGCGCACGCTTGCCCTGATCAAGAACCCGCGCGTGACGTACGTGTCGGTGAAGGCGTCGTCCATGGTCTCCCAGCTCAACCACTGGGATTACGACGAGTGCGTCCGCCAAGTCAAAGACCGCATTCGCCCGCTCTACCGCGCTGCGCGAGACCGCAGCCCGCAGGTGTTCATCAACATGGACATGGAGGAGTACCACGACCTCCACCTGACCATCGACGTGTTCACGCAGCTGCTCAGCGAGGAGGAGTTCACCGATTACGAGGGCGGCATCGTGCTGCAGGCGTACCTCCCGGACACGCTCGGCGCCCTCGAGTATCTAGCCAAGTTCGCTCAGGAGCGCGTCGCCGCCGGCGGCTCCAAGATCAAGATCCGCCTGGTCAAGGGCGCGAACCTGTCAATGGAGCGCCACCACGCCGAGGTCAAGGGCTGGCCGCAGGCGCCGTACCTGACCAAGGACGAAGTCGACGCGAATTACTACCGCCTGCTCGACTACATCCTGCGCCCCGAGTTCTCAGACGCCGTGTCCATCGGCGTCGCGTCGCACAACCTGTTCACTTCAGCGCTGGCTTACGAGCTTGCTTATCGACGGGGCGTTACCCCCATGATCGACTCTGAAATGCTCCAGGGCATGTCGCCGGCGCAGCAAGCAATCGTGCGCGAGGTCTACGGCCGCCAGATCCTCTACACCCCCGTGGTGCGCAAGGAGGATTTCGACGTCGCCGTGAGCTACCTCGTGCGCCGCCTCGAGGAGAACGCCGCGCCGCAGAACTTCCTGCACGCGCTGTTCGCGCCGAAGACCGCCGAGCACGACCCGATCAAGGAGCAAGAAGACGTCTTCCGATGGGCGGTGGCCAACCGTTGGGAGGTGCGCGACGGGCCAAACCGCACCCAGGACCGCACTACGGAGACCGGCCGCCACGTGGCCGAGGCGTCTGCGGTGACGGGCCGCTTCTTCAACGAGCCGGACACCGACCCCGCGCTGGCCGCGAACCGCGAGTGGGCGAAGCAGCACTTGGCGAACCCGCCGGCGGTGGACACCGGCGAGGAGATCGCGGACCCGGCGCAGATTGCGGACCACATCGAGCGCGCACTGAAGGCGCAAGGCTCGTGGGGCGCGCTCAGCGCCGACGAGCGCGCGAACGTGCTGGAGGCGATCGGCGACGAGATCGCGCGCCGCCGCGGCAACTTTGTTGCGGTCGCGGCGCACGAGGCGGGCAAGACCGTCGACCAGTCCGACCCGGAAGTTTCGGAGGCGATCGACTTCTGCGACTACTACGCGGACAGCGCGCGCCGGCTGGGCGATATCGCCGCCGAGTTCGAGCCGAACAAGCTCACCGTGGTCGTGCCGCCGTGGAACTTCCCCGTGGCAATCCCGACGGGCGGCGCCATGGCGGCGCTCGCCGCGGGCTCGGCGGTGATTTTGAAGCCGGCGCCGCAGGTGACCCAGTGCGGCAAGCTGATCGTCGATTGCGCCCACGCCGTCTTCGAGGCCCACGGCATCGACCTCGACACCCTGCAGTACGTGCGCGCGGACGAGGGCGAGGCGGGCAAGGCGCTTCTGACCAGCGACGCCGTCGACTCGGTGATCCTGACCGGCGCGTCCGAAACGGCCCAGCTGTTCACGTCCTGGAAGCCGGATCTCAACGTGATGGCGGAAACCTCCGGCAAGAACGCGATCATCATCACCCCGGCCGCTGACCCGGATCTCGCGGTGAACGATTTGTACCTGTCCGCCTTCGGGCACTCGGGCCAGAAGTGCTCCGCGGCCTCGCTCGCCATCCTGGTCGGCGCAGCAGGTGAGTCGGAGCGCCTGATCAACCAGCTTGTCGACGCAGTCTCCACCCTCGTCGTCGGCCCCGGCACCGACCTTTCCACCACCATGAACGGCCTCATCGAGCCGCCGGGAGACAAGCTCGAGCGGGGACTGACCCAGCTCGAGCCCGGCGAGCGCTGGCTGTTGAAACCCCGCAAGCTCGATGACGAGGGCAAGTTCTGGACCCCGGGCATCCGCGACGGCGTCAAACCAGGCTCGTGGTACCACCGCAACGAGTGCTTCGGCCCGGTGCTCGGCATCATGCGCGCCAAGGATCTGGACGAGGCTATCGAGTGGCAGAATTCCACCGGTTACGGCCTGACGGCGGGCATCCACACGCTCGACGGCGACGAGATCGCCACCTGGCTCGACCGCGTCGAGGCGGGCAACGTCTACGTCAACCGTGGCATCACCGGCGCGATCGTGCAGCGCCAGCCGTTCGGCGGGTGGAAGAAATCCTCCGTCGGCCCCGGCGCGAAGGCTGGCGGCCCGAACTACGTGGCACAGATGGGTGTGTGGACGGATGGGGATGGGAAGGTGGCGTCGTTAAGCGTGAGCCTCTCCCCGGCCATCCGGGAGCTTTTGGAGGAGTTCAAGCCGCACCTCGAGCCAGACGATTACGGCTGGCTGTCGCGCGCCGCGGAGTACGACCAGCGCGCGTGGGACCAGGAGTTCGGCCGCGACCACGACTTTGCCGGGCTTCGCTCCGAGGCGAACATCTTCCGCTACCGCACGCCGCTCGAGCCGGTGGTGGTGCACGTGGGCAGGGGCTACAAGCTTCGCGACGTCTACCGCCAGCTTCTTGCTTCCACCATCACGGGCACGCCGGTTCGGGTGGTGGCGGACCGTGCGATCGCAGGCGAGCTCGAGGCGGCGGGCGTGCGCGTCGACGCCAACGCGGTCGCCGGAACGCCGTCGCGCATTCGCGCCGTGGGCGAGGTGCCGGAAGCGCTGTACGGCGATGTTGCCACGCACGTGTTTGACGGGCCGGTGCTTGTCGACGGCCGCCGGGAGCTCCTCCCCTACCTCCTCGAGCAGTCCGTGTCCGCGACGTTGCACCGCTTCGGCGTGATCCACGACCCGGCTGGGCTGCGCGAGTCCTAGCCGCAAACGCAGTTTGAAGCGCGAAAAATCCCGTCCGAAATTCTTCCGGGCGGGATTCTTAGCGTCTTAGGTTTCGCGGGCGCTAGCGCGCGTCCTCCACGATGACCACCTGGGCCACGGCCTGAACGACGGCGGCAACCTTGACTGCCTCCCAGACCTGCTCCTTGGTCAGGCCGGCCTCGCGCACCTCGTTCGCGTGCGCGACGGCGCAGTGCTCGCAGCCGTTGATGGTAGACACCGCGAGCGACCACAGCTCGAAGTCGGCCTTCTCAACGCCGGGCTTCGAGATGATGTTCATGCGCAGGCCGAACTTCACCTGGGAGTAGTCGTCGCCGAGCCAGTTCTTGGCGCGGTAGGCGACGTTGTTCATCGCCATGACGGTCGCGGCGCCGTACGCGGCCTCGACAGCCTCCTCGGAGAGGTGCTCCTTGGCCTCGTCGGCAATCTCGCTGATGACGGTCGCGTTGCGGGTCGCCGCCGCGGATGCCAGCAGGGTGCCCCAAAGCTGCTGCTCGCTCAGCTCGCTCGAGCGGGTGAGCGAGCCCAAGTTCAGCTTTTGGTCCTTGGCGTACTCCGGCAGCGCGCCGCGCAGGTTCTCGATCGACATTGTTATTCGGGCCTCCTTTTACTTCAGGGAGTCCTGGACCACAGCCATCTTGTCGATGTTCTTGGTCGGGTCGTTCTTCTGCCAGTCGCAGGCGCAGACCTCCTCAGACTGCAGCGCGTCGAGCACGCGCAGCACCTCGTCGACGTTGCGGCCGACAGCGTCCGGGGTGACGGAAACGAACTGAATCACGCCATCCGGGTCGATGATGAAGGTAGCGCGGTCTGCGACACCAGCTGCGTTCTCCACGCCGAGGGCGCGGATCAGGTCGTGGCGCACGTCCGCGAACATCGGGAACGGGATGTTCAGCAGATCCTCGTGGGTGGCGCGCCAGTTGAAGTGGGAGTACTCGTTGTCGGTGGAGCCGCCGAGCACCTGGGTGTCGCGGTCCTCGAACTCCTCGTTCAGCTTGCCAAACGCGGCGATCTCAGTCGGGCACACGAAGGTGAAGTCCTTCGGGTAGAAGAAGACGACCTTCCACTTGCCTTCGTACTTCTCCAGGGAGACGTTCTCGAAGTAGTCGTCCGGCGAAGCGGCGTTGGCTTCCTTCAGGTTGCCGCCCTTCAGCGCAATGAGGTCGAACTCCGGGAAACGCTCGCCAACGGTCATGATAGGCATGTCAATCCTCCATCTCTTGGGTTCCAGCGATACATCTCAAGTGTGCCACAGATCCGATAGCCGGACAAGAAAAACTTATGGCGCTGCGGTATTCTCATAGGCATGTCCAATAAAGATTACAGGCCGACGCTCGCCCAGCTGCGGACGTTCGCCACCATCGCCGAGCACAAGCACTTCGGCACGGCGGCGACCAAGCTGGGCATTTCGCAGCCGTCGCTGTCGCAGGCGCTGGTGGCGCTGGAGAGCGGCCTCGGCGTGCAGCTGATTGAGCGCTCCACGCGGAAAGTGATCGTGACCCCGACCGGCGAGCAGCTCTTGCCCTACGCCAAGGCCGCGCTCGAGGCAGCGGACGCGTTTGTGGTGCACTCGCGCGGCGGCGACGGCACACTCAGCGCGCCGCTGACCATCGGGATGATCCCCACGATCGCGCCGTATCTTTTGCCCCACCTGCTGCCGCTGGTTCGCGACGAGTTCCCGCAGGCCCAGCCGAAGGTGGTGGAGGAACAGACCGCGCACCTGGTGAGCAAACTCCGCGACGGCCTTATCGACGTCGCCGTCCTCGCCCTTCCTGTCGACCAGAGCGGGCTCGAACAGGTGGAGCTCTACGCTGAACCGTTCGTCGTTGTCACCCCCGAGGGGCACCCGCTTGCGGGGCGCACTGATCTCAGTGTGAGTGACGTCGGCGAGCTGGAGCTTTTGCTGCTTGACGACGGCCACTGCCTCCGCCACCAAATCCTGGACTTGTGCCACGGCGCTCAGGTCAACCCCACCTCAACGTCGCTGTCTGTCACTCGGGCTGCGTCGCTGACCACGGTGACGCAGCTGGTGATGTCGGGCATGGGCTCGACCCTTTTGCCCGTCTCGGCGCTGGAGGCAGAGTGCCGCCGGCCGAACTTGCGGATTTCGACCTTCGCGCCGGATTCGGGCGCGGAGCGGCGCGTGGGGCTGGCCTTCCGCACGTCGTCGTCGCGCCGCGCAGATTTCGCCGCACTCGGCGGGCTTGTCACCCGCGCCTACGAGGCGGCCGCCAACAACGCGAAGGATATGCTGCCGTAAATGTACGAATCGCTGACCATCGCCGACGAGCGCAAGTTCCGCCGCCGGCTCAAGAACGCGAAAACTGACGAGGCGCGAGAGACGATTCGCGCCGAGATGGCCGAGGCCGCGCAGGTCGTCGCCGCGCGCGACGCTACCGTGCCCGCCATCACCTACCCGGAGGGCCTGCCGGTTTCCGCCCGCCGCGACGAGATCATGGACCTCATGCGCGACCACCAAGTCGTTGTCATCGCCGGCGAGACGGGCTCAGGCAAAACCACCCAGATTCCAAAGATGCTGCTCGAGCTGGGCCGCGGCCGGCGCGGCATGATCGGCCACACCCAGCCGCGGCGTATCGCGGCGCGCACCGTCGCTGAGCGCATCGCCGAAGAGCTGGGCCAGCAAGTCGGCGAGTCCATCGGCTACGCCATCCGCTTCGACGACCGCGTCTCCCCCACCACTTCGGTGAAACTGATGACTGACGGCATCCTGCTCGCCGAAATGCAGCGCGACCGCTTCCTCAACGCCTACGACACCATCATCATCGACGAGGCCCACGAGCGCAGCCTGAACATTGACTTCCTCTTGGGCTACTTGAAGCGGCTGCTGCCGAAGCGCCCTGATCTGAAGGTGATCATCACCTCCGCAACGATCGACCCGGAGGCGTTCGCGGCCCACTTCGCCGACGCTGACGGCAACCCGGCGCCAATTATCGAGGTCTCCGGCCGCACCTACCCCGTGGAGATCCGCTACCGCCCGCTGATCGAGCAGGTCGAAACCAAAGACGGCGTCAAAGACGTCGACACCGACATGATCGACGGCGTGATCGACGCATGCAAGGAGCTCATGCGCGAGGGCAAGGGAGACATTTTGTGCTTCTTCGCCTCCGAGCGCGACATCCGTGACTGCATGGAAGCCATTGAGAAGCAACACTGGCGCGGCGTCGAGGTCGTGCCGCTGTTCGGCCGCCTCTCCAACGCGGAGCAGCACCGGGTGTTCTCCCCGCACTCGGGGCGGCGCATCGTGTTGTCAACCAACATCGCTGAAACCTCGCTGACGGTGCCCGGTATCCACTACGTGGTGGACACAGGCCTTGCGCGCATCTCGCGCTACTCTACGCGCACGAAGGTGCAGCGCCTGCCGATCGAGGAGATCTCGCAGGCCAGCGCCAACCAGCGCTCGGGCCGTTCCGGCCGCACCGCCGACGGAATCGCAATCCGCCTCTACTCCGAGGAGAACTTCGAGGCCCGTCAAGAGTTCACCGACCCGGAGATCCTGCGCACCAACCTCGCGAGCGTGATCCTGCAGATGATCTCGCTGCGGTTGGGCGACATTTCCGAGTTCCCCTTCATCCAGCCGCCGGACCAGAAGTCGATCCGGGACGGCCTGATGCTGCTGAACGAGCTCGGCGCCATCCGCGACGGCAAGGGCGGTGCGCCGGCGCTAACGGACATCGGCCGCGACATTGCGCGCATCCCGGTCGACCCGAAGATGGCCCGCATGCTGGTGGAGGCCAACCGCTTGGGCGTGCTTGACGACGTCACCGTCATCGTCGCCAACATGACCATCCAGGACGTGCGCGAACGCCCGCTCGACTACCAGGCCCAAGCCGACCAGGCGCACGCCCGCTTCAAAGACAAGGAATCCGACTTCCTCTCGGCGCTGAAGCTGTGGGATTACATCAACGATTCGCGCGACGAGCTGTCCGGCAACGCCTTCCGCAAGCGGATGAAGCGCGAGTTCCTGCACTACATGCGCATCCGCGAGTGGTACGACCTCGTGCGCCAGCTGCGCGACGTGGAGCGCCAGCTCGGCTGGTCGCGCGCCGAGAACGTCGCCGGCGAGCGCGACGCAGACGCGATCCACAAGTCGCTGCTCACCGGCCTGCTCTCCAACATTGGCGCACGGGACGGCAACTCGAAGGAGTACGACGGGGCTCGGGGGACGCGGTTTGTGGTGTTCCCGGGGTCGTCGTTAAGCAAAAAGCCCCCTGCCTTCCTCATGGCCGCCGAGCTGGTGGAAACCTCCCGGCTGTTCGCCCGCGACGTGGCGAAGATTGAGCCCGCCTGGGTCGAGCACGCCGCCGGCGACCTGCTGCGCCGCAGCTACTCCGAGCCGGTGTGGTCGCGCAAGCGGTCAGCGGCGATGGTGCACGAGAAGACGATGCTCTACGGCGTGACCATCGCGCGCGACCGCCTCGTGCCGTACCACCGCGTCGACCCGGACGGGGCGCGCAACATGTTCATCCGCCACGCGCTGATCGGCGGCGATTGGAATCGGCACCACCTGTTCATCGAGCACAACGAGGCGCTGCTCAACGACGCCGCCGCCGTCGAGGAGAAGGTCCGCCGCCGCGGCCTCGTCGTCGACGAGGACACGCTGTTCGACTTCTACGACGCCAAACTGCCCGAGACGGTGACCACCGCCCGGCATTTCGACTCGTGGTGGAAAAAGCAGCGCCACGCGGACCCGCACTACCTCGACTTCGACCCGGCGGCGCTGTTGACCGACGACAACCTCGACACGTCCGAGGAGGCGTTCCCGCCGCTCTGGCGCCAAGGCACGATCGATTACGAGCTGCGCTACAAGTTCGAGCCCGGCGCCCCGTTCGACGGACTCACGGTGGTGGTGCCCGTGCCGCTGCTCGCGGGTTTCGAAGCGGACGGGTTCGACTGGCTGGTGCCGGGGCTGCGCCTCGAGCTGGTCACGGAACTCATCCGCACGCTACCGAAGGCGCTGCGCAAACACGTCGTGCCGGTGCCGGACTTCGCCGCCCGCGCGGTGCCGCTGCTCGACGAGGAGCTTCCGCTTGTCGACGCCCTCTCAAACGCCCTGCGCGCCGCCGGCATCTCCGGCGTCAACGGGACCGACTTCAACCCCGCGGCGCTGCCTGACCACTTGAAAGCGACGTACGCGGCGATTGACAAGCGCGGCAACATCATCGACCACGACACCGACCTCGCCGCGCTGAAGCGCAGGCAGGCGGGCAAAATCCGCTCGTCGGTGGCGAAGCGCGCCGCTGCCAGCGCCTCGGAAACGGTAAAGAAGTGGACCGCCGACACGCTCGGCGCGGTGCCCGAAACCGTCACCACAGTCATCGAGGGCAACGAGGTCGACGCGTACCCCGCGCTCGAGGTCACGCCGGACGGCGTAAAGGTGTCGGTGCACCCGACAAAGGCGGCCGCCGACGCGTCGATGACGACGGCAACGTTGACGCTGCTGCTTCGCGAGATCCCCGTGTCCGTGCAGCAGATGACGAAGGGGCTACCGTTGCGCCACAAGGTGGCCGTGGACCATTACCCGCACGGCGGCGCGGAGGGCTTGGTTGACGACGCCCGCGTCGCAGTCATCCGCGACCTCATGCTCTCGCACGGCGGCGCAGTGCGCACCCCGGAAGAGTTCGACGCGCTTGTCAAGGAGATCAAGCCAAAGGTTCCTGGCGAGGTGCGCCGCATCGTGGTGGGGCTCGCGCCCGCGCTGGTGGAGTACGCGAATATGCGAACCGAACTGGCGAATTGGGAAGGCCCGGCGATCGATGACATGCGCTCTCAGCTGGACTTCTACCTGCCGAAGCACGCAATCACCATCCACGGCGCGGACCACCTGCAACACCTGCCGCGCTACATTGAAGCGATGCGCATCCGCTTGGAAGACATGCGCTTGGACCCAGACCGCGACGCCGACCGCCAGTCGGTCGTCGACGAGTCGAAGCGCTACCTCGAGGCGCGTGTCGCGAAACTGCCTGCGAGTGTGCGGAAGTCTCGCGCCTACAAAGACATCCTGTGGCGCATCGAGGAGCTGCGCGTCAGCCTGTTCGCTCAGCGGCTGGGCACGCCGCAGCCGGTGAGCCAGCGACGAATTGAGAAGCTCGCCGACAAGCTCGGGCGCTGATACCGGGCGCTAGAATTCCGAACGGTCGCGCCTGCGCATGAGGCGGATCTCGGACTCGAAATCGTCCGCGCTTTCGAACGACTTGTACACGGAGGCGAAGCGCAGGTACGCCACCTCGTCGAGCGCGCGCAGCGGTTCAAGCACCGCGAGGCCGATCTGGTTCGCCGGCACCTGCGAGCTGCCTTGAGCGCGCACCGTCTCCTCAACTTGCTGCGCGAGGCGCTTCAGCGCGTCGTCGGACACGTCGCGGCCCTGGCAGGCGCGACGCACACCCAGGATAAGTTTGTCGCGGTCGAACGGCTCGCTGACCCCGTTGCGCTTGACCACTGTCAGCACGGCTTTCTCCACCGTGGTGAAGCGCCCCCCGCACTCCGTGCACTCGCGGCGTCTACGGATCGCGGCGCCGCCTTCCACCGTGCGCGAATCGGTCACGCGCGACTGCTCATGATGGCAGAACGGGCAAAACATGACCTCTATCCTAGCGCGCCGCTTCCAAGACGCTGCTGGGTTGAACCGGCGCATCCCCCGCGCCGAACGCGCCGCCGAAGAGCGACCCGGCGATCAGCGCCGCCGCCATCAGCCCGCCGAGGGCGAGATTATCGCGACGCTCGCGACCCGGTTCGAACCCGTCGTGCTGCGGAAGAGCGCGGCCACCGGCAGGGGCAGCCGTTCGCTCCGCCGTTCGATTCGCGGGCGCTAACGTTCGAACAACGGCACGTTCGCCCGTGCGGGAACTCCCGCGGTTGACGTCCCAAACCTCCGACGCCGGTGCGCCGCCGTACGGGTAAATCATGGTGGTCATTGCTTATCTCCTCTCATTCAACTGGGCCAAATACTAACTGCCCGCCCAACACGGGCGCCGGTTCGTACGCTCACCTGTTCTAACGCCCACATGTTCGATTTATAGCACACCGGTGGAGAATATCGAACACACTTGCTTAGCGTGGTAGCTTCGTCGATAAGCAACTGCCCCAACGTCCAAGGAGAACGCATGCCGCGCAAGAAGGCGGACCCGAACGAACTCGACATGAGCGCTCTCTCCGAGCGCCAGCGCCGCATTCTGCAGGTAATCCAGGACGCGGTCGTGCTGCGCGGCTACCCGCCAAGCATCCGCGAGATCGGCGACGCGGCGGGCCTGCAGTCCACCTCCTCGGTGGCGTACCAGCTTAAAGAGCTGGAGAAGAAGGGGTTCCTGCGCCGCGACCCGAACAAACCTCGCGCCGTGGACCTGCGCCACCTGCCGGAACCCGTGAAACGAAAGAAGGCGGCCCCCGCCGAAACCCCGGAAGAGGCGTCGAGCCCGCGGTTTGTTCCGGTTGTCGGGCAGATTGCCGCGGGAGCGCCGATCCTGGCGGAGGAGAACGTCGAGACGTACTACCCGCTGCCGGATGAGCTGCTCGGGGACGGTGACGTGTTCATGCTCAAAGTCGTCGGCGATTCCATGATCGACGCGGCGATTCTCGACGGCGACTGGCTAGTCGTGCGATCGCAGCCGGTGGCTGAAGAAGGCCAAATTGTCGCCGCGCTGATCGACGGCGAAGCGACGGCGAAAGTGTTCCACAAGGACGCGACGGGCGTGTGGCTTCTTCCGCGCAACGAGGCCTTCTCCCCTATTAAGGGCGACGACGCCGAGATTATGGGCCTCGTCGTGTCTGTCTTCCGAGCACTGTAGCAGCGATGCAGGCCGAGGAACGCCGCCGCCAAATCGCCGCGCTGACCGCCGTTGAGGGGCGGGTGAGCGTTGCGGAGCTTGCTGAGCGCTTCGACGTCACCGCTGAAACAATTCGGCGGGACTTGGCCGCGTTGAACGACGAAGGGGTGGTCCAGCGCGTCCACGGGGGTGCGGTGGCGAGCCAGGGATATATGACGTCCGAGTTTCCGCTGGCTGCGCGGTTGCGCTCTGCGCTTGATGCGAAGGAGGCGATCGCGAGGGCGGCAGCGGCGTTTTTGCCTTCGGAGCCCGGCAAGTCAATTTTTCTGGATTCGGGCACGACGATCAGCGCGTTGGCGCAGCGGATAGCGTTCCTGCCGGAGGCGAGTTCGTGGTCGATTGTGACGAACTCGCTGCCGGCGGCGCTGGAGCTCGCCGAAGCCGGCGTCGGCGACGTGCAGCTTCTCGGCGGGACGGTGCGGGCCATTGCGCAGGCGGTCGTGGGTGACACGGCGCTGCGGACGCTTGCGCTTTTGCGTGCCGACGTCGCGTTTGTCGGCACCAACGCCCTCACAGTGGACCACGGCCTATCCACCGCCGACGCGCACGAAGCCGCGGTGAAGGCTGCGATGGTAACCAACGCGCGCCGCGTGGTGGTGCTGTGCGACTCGACGAAGCTCGGCAACGACTACCTGGTGAGTTTCGCCCCGCTCGACGCGGTGGACGTGGTGGTGACTGACTGGGGTGCTCCGCAGTCCTTGGTCGCCGATCTTGAGAGGCACGGGGTCAATGTCGTCATCGCCGACAGTCTCTAGACTGGTTGTCACTGCAACTGATGTTCGCGCACAACGAAAGGACCCCATCATGGCTTCCAAGACGGTGAAGGTTGGCTCCCACGTGGGCCTGCACGCGCGCCCAGCGACCGTTATCGCCGACGCCGCGGGCGAGTACGACGACGAAGTCATTCTCTCGCTTGTCGGAGGCGACGATGAGGACGAAACGGATGCCGCCTCAGCGCTGATGATCATGGCGATGGGCGCCGAATTCGGCGACGAGGTCACCGTCACCTCCGACAACCCGAAGGCCGTCGAGTCGATCGCGGCGCTGATCGAGCGGAACTTGGACGACGCTTAGGAGGGCGTCGTTTAGCGGTACTGCCCCTCGCCGATGGTGTCGTAGATCCAGCGCATGATCGGGTACACCACGATGATCCCGACGGAGCCCAACGCGATGCCTTCAAGGGCAACCTGGCCGGCGTGCAGCGTGAGGTTGCCGATACCCACGATCAGCGCCACCGCCGCAGCAGTGAGGTTCACCGGATCGGTGAAGTCGACGCGGTTGTCCTGCCAGATGCGAACGCCCAGCATGCCGATCAGCCCGTAGAGCACCAGGCAGGCGCCGCCGAGCACGCCCGCTGGAATGGTGAAAATAACGGCGCCGAACTTCGGGATGAACGCCAATACGATCGCGAACACCGCCGCGACCCAATAGGCGGCCGTGGAATACACCTTCGTCGCCGCCATCACGCCGATGTTTTCGGCGTAGGTCGTGGTGCCGGAGCCGCCGAAACCGCCGGCGAGTGTGGTCGCGATGCCGTCGCCAATCAGCGCTTTGCCCTGCAGGGAGTCGAGGTCGCGGTGGGTCATCTCGGACACCGCCTTGACGTGACCGACGTTTTCGGCGATGAGCACCACCAGCACGGGCAGCGTCACCAGCACAGCCGAAAGGCGGAACTCCGGCGTGTGGAAGGCGGGCAAGCCCACCCAGGGGGCGGCGCCGATGGTGTCTAAGGCGGCGTCGTCAAGACCGCCCGTCAGGGCGGCGAAAACCCAACCGACAACCACTCCGATGAGGATGGACAGCCTGGACGCCATCCCGCGCGCGGCAACGGTGACCAGAACGATGGTCACAAGCGTGACGCCGGCGACCGCCGGCTGCGTCTCCACGTTCGCCACAGCCGTCGGGGCGAGGTTGAAACCGATGAGCGCCACGATCGCGCCGGTGACCACGGGCGGCATGACGGCGTCGATGACGCGCTTGCCGGCGGCCTGGACGATCACGCCGACGAGGATGAGCGCCAGGCCGGTGATCAGCACGCCGCCGAGCTGCGCACCCATCCCGTACTGCTGCGAGGCAGTCAGCGGGGCGATGAACGCGAACGACGAACCGAGGTAGCTCGGCAGCTTGTTCTTTGTCAGCAGCAGGAAGATGATCGTGCCGAGGCCGGAGAAGAGCAGCGTGGTGTTGACCGGGAACCCGGTCAGGGTGGGCACGAGGAGCGTGGCGCCGAACATAGCGACCACGTGCTGCATGCCGATGCCGATCGTGCGCGGCCAGGAGAGCCGCTCATCCGGGGCGACGACGGCACCGGGGCTCACCCGTTTGCCGTCGCCGTGCAGCGTCCAACCAAATCGTGTCGTATCGGGAGTGCGGGGCGTTTCATTCACGGGGAGCCATTATCGCACCCGAGCGGCGCAATCTCCTACCCCGCGGGCACGCGCGGTCCGAACAGGAGCTCCATCGCGCCGGGGCGGTTGGCGGGTAGAAGGTGCCCGGTCCAGGTTCGGTAGGCCGGCCCGCCGCGGTTCATCACGATGCGACCGGCCCGCCGCCGTCGTTTCTGCCAGCCGGGACTCGCATCATCGGGGTCGTCGTTGTTGATGCGGTTGTGGTACGAGCACAGCACCGCCAGGTTCGAAATGTTCGTCTCGCCGCCGTGTTTCCACGCAGTTACGTGGTGCGTTTCGCAGTGGTCGGCCGGCAACCGGCACCCGGGTACCGCGCAACCGGGCGACACCAGCGCGGCTAAGGTGCGCTGCTTGGTGTTGGCGCGGCGCTGGGTGCGGTACAAGTTCACTGCGCCGTGCTCGGGGTGGAACAGCGCCACCTGGAGATCGCAAGCGTGGTGCAAAGCCAGGTATTGGGCGCCGGTGATTGAGGTGCCGTCGGTAAGCATGAGCTCCGTGTCGTCGCCTGCGCCCTGCAGAATAGCTACGTGCTTATCCAGCGGCACCAGCACGCAGGGCTGCGGCGCAGCTGGCGCGATGCCGCCGCCTGAGTTCTCGAACAACGACCAGAACTTCTCCTCCATCTGCGGCCCCGCGGGTTGACCGGGGTCGAGACCTTCACGCAGGCGGTGCTCAAGATCGGCGAGGCGCCGCTCGTCCGAACCAATGTGGAACCCGCGGGTGCCGCACCGGGAGCGGGTGAACGAAGCCTGCTTCTTGTACGGCTTCTCCTCAACCGGAACGAGTTCTTTCGCGCGCTGCTGCAAATACTTGTACGAGCGGCGCGACTGGAGCAGCTCCACCCGCAGCGCGGCGCGTTCAGCAGCATCAGCGACGAGCTTGAGCTTCTTCTCAATGAGCACCAGCTGATCGAGCGGGAACCGGCCCGCACGCGCCAGCGACACCGCCTGACGCTGCAGCCGCACGTACCGCGTGGGCCCGAAGTACGCGTTGTGCACCGCCTCCCAGTCCCCCGCGGTCGACGAAGAAATGCCGGCGGCAAGCGCCGCGCCGCGGTCGAAGCCCTCGAGGGCATCGACCGTCAACGCGGCGATCATGCTGGCAAACGGGGTCATGGCCAAGACGCTAGAGGCGCAACAACACCAAGTAAAGGGCCCCCTCCGAAATTGTGGATAACCCCGCCGCCGCGCCGAAATCTTCTCCACAATGCGCAGCTGAAGTACATTACTCCACATGGAAATTCTGATCCGCAGCACCAAAGAAGAAGTCGGCGCCGCCGCAGCCGACCTACTGGAGCCCACGGTTCGGGCGGGAGGAGTGCTCGGCTTAGCGACGGGCTCCACCCCCACCCCGACCTACCGAGAGCTCACCCGCCGCCACGTGGAAGAGGGCCTGAGTTTCGGGAACTGCAAAGCGTTTTTGCTGGACGAGTACTACGGCTTACCCGCAACCCACCCCGAGTCGTACTACGCGACGATCCGGCGCGAACTAACCAGCCACATCGACATCGCGGACGCTGACGTGCATTCTCTCGACGGCACCGCGGCAGACGCGGAGGCCGCGGCTGCGGCGTACGAGCGCGCGATCGCTGCCGCCGGCGGCGTCGACCACCAAATCTTGGGCATCGGGGCCAACGGCCACATCGCCTTCAACGAGCCGGGCAGCCCCCTCGATTCGCGCACCCGCGTCATCGACCTGCACCCGCAGACGATCGCGGACAACGCCCGCTTCTTCGACAGCGAGGGGGAAGTGCCGCGCCGCGCACTGACCCAGGGCATCGGCACCATTATGGAGGCCAAGCGCATTGTGCTCATCGCCACCGGCGAAAACAAGGCCGATGCGGTGCGCGCGCTCATCGAGGGCCCGGTCACCGAGGACTGCCCCGCCAGCGCGCTGCAGCGCCACGAGAACGTCGCGGTCATCCTGGACGAGGCGGCAGCCAGCAAGCTCGTCTAAGGGGAGACGACGAACTCGCGGTGTTGGTCGGCGAGGATGCGGGGCAGGCGGACGTCGATAAGCGTGCCGTGCTCCTCGTAGCTTTCTGAACGCACGGTGCCGTGCTCGTGCAGCAGTGACACGACGTCGCCGCGCGTGAAGGGCACCAACATCGTCACGTGCTCATCGAGGGTGTTGAGGAACATCTCGATCTTCGCCTCGAGCTCGCTAATCCCCTCGCCTGTGAGCGCGGAGACGAAGACGACGTCGCGGCCGGTGCGGTCGAACGCGTGGCGCAGCTCAGCGAGCACGACCGGATCCGCCTCGTCGATCTTGTTCACCACCACGATTTCCGGCGGCAGCGTCTCGCCCGTGTCGCGCGTGATCTCGGCGAGCACCTCGCCCACCGCCTCGATTTGCTTCAGCGGGAACGGGTCCGAGCCATCGACGACGTGCAGCACGAGGTCCGCGCCGGCGACCTCCTCGAGCGTCGATTTGAACGCCTCGACGAGCTGGGTCGGAAGGTGGCGCACGAAGCCGACGGTGTCGGTGAGGACGACGGTGCGGCCGTCGGCAAGCTGAGCTTTTCTTGTCGACGGGTCCAACGTCGCAAACAGCGCGTCCTCCACCAGCACACCCGCATCGGTCATGGCGTTGATCAGCGAGGACTTGCCGGCGTTGGTGTAGCCCGCGATCGCGATCTTCGGCGTGGCCGATCGCGCGCGCTGCGCGCGTTTCACCTCGCGCGACGTCTGCATGGCGCGCAGCTGGTGGCGCAGCTTCGCCATCTCCGTGCGCAGGCGCCGGCGGTCCGCCTCGATGCGCGTCTCACCAGGGCCGCGCAGGCCCACGCCGCCGTTCGAACCGGCGCGTCCACCCGCCTGGCGCGACAGGTTGCCGCCCCAGCCGCGGGTGCGCGTGTAGAGGTACTCCATCTGCGCGAGGCTGACTTGCGCTTTACCCTCGCGGCTTTTCGCGTGCTGGGCGAAAATGTCCAAAATGAGCATCGTCCGGTCGATGACCTTGATGTTCAGCGCCTCCTCCAGCGCCACCATCTGGCCGGGCGAGAGCTCGCCGTCGAAGACCACGGTGTCGGCGCCGGTCGCCTGCACGATCTCGCCGAGCTCCTTGACCTTGCCGGAGCCGATGTAGGTGCCCGGGTCCGGCTTGTCGCGCTTTTGGTACAGGATGTCGAGCACCTCGGCGCCGGCCGTTTCCGCCAGCGCGGCAAGCTCGAGCATGTTCGCCTCCATCTCGGCGGTGGTGCCCTCCGTCCACGCGCCGACAAGGATAACCTGCTCAAGGCGCAGCTTGCGGTACTCGACCTCGAAACCGTCTTGCTGCTCCTCGGCGCGGATGTCGGTGCCGCGGGTGAGGCGGCGCAGCGCGTTGCGGTCCTCGAGGTCGAGGGCGCCGGTGGTTGGGTCCGCACCCGGCTGCGGGGCGTTGTGCCTAAACGCGCGGGCGAGCAGCTCGTCGTGGGCGTCGTTGGCGTCGTGGGTTGTCTGAGTCATTCAGTCCTTATGTTCTTTGGCGGTTCACGATTCTTCCTACCCCATCTAACCCGCGCCTGCCCGCTTTTCTTCCGCCGGGGTGGGCGGGAGGTAGGATACGGCCGTATGAGCGAAACTCTGGTCACGGACCTTGCTGCTATCGGCCTCGGCTTTACGCGTTGGCAGGACGCGGTGGAGGCGGCGATCGCCTCCAACAGGCTCGCTGTCACCGGCGAGGTCCGCGGCGGCCAGCTGATCCAGTACTCCGACCCGTCGGGCGCGCAGCTGAACATCCTGGCGGTCGAACCGTTCGCAACGTTCGCGGGCTTCGAGTCCATCACGCGCACCTACGCGCACATCACGCCGCTGAGCGACGTCGTCGCGCTCGCCGACATCATCGATCCCCACGGCAACACCATTGCTTCAGTCACGGTGAACCTCGCGCAGGAGCCGTTGCTTGTCGACGAAGCGCCCCTCCAATGGCAAGAGCTCTCGCTGACCGCCCTCATGCTGTCGGTAGAGGTGCACGACTCGGTCGACGCGTACTTGGCGGATCACCCGGGTGAGGTTGTGGGTGAGGTGCGCTCTGGGGGTGCGGAGGGCATCGCTAAGCGTGCTCCTCAAGCCCCTGATGCGAGCGCCGAGTTTTCTGCGCGCGTGCTGGAGGCGGAGTTCCGCACCTCGCAGCTGACCGGGCAGCGTTTTGTGCACGCGACGGTGGACGCGGCGTTCCCGTTCGACGTGTGCCTGCCCGAAGGGTTGCTGCCGGACGGCGAGTTGCCGGCGCACAACAGCGTGATCTCCGGGTCTGCCCTGCTCGTGGGGTCCATCCCCACGCCTGCCGGCGGCGGCTGCGGCGGTTGCGGCGGGTCTTGCGGATGCGGCGGGCACTAGGCTAGGCGGGCTCTAGTGAACGCATCCGACCGCGACTTAACCCGCGCCCTTGTCGGCGCGCTCACGCTCGCGGCCGTGGTCATGCTCGTGGTGCTGCTGCGCCTGCCCGGGCTTTTACTGTCGGTGCTGCTGGTCGTGGGCGTGCTGGTGTTTTTCCGCATGCACCAGACGACCCCCGAAGTCGCCGCGATGCGCGCGAGCCTGAGTTACGCGCGCGACGACATCTGCGAGGTGCTCGACGCCTACGACCAGCTCCAAAACGGCGCGAGCGCGGCCGACATCGCCGACCGCACCCTGCACTACCCCGCCCTAGCGAACCCGGACAACTCCGTACCGGAGGTCAACGAGTTCCTGCTGCGCGCTTCGTCTGCGCGCCGTTTTCTTTCGCGCATCGACACGTATTTAGAGGACCCCACCGTCGACCGCGCGCAGCTCGAACGCCTGATCAGCGTCGCCGACCAGCGCGCCTTCGAGCTGCAGAGCGCGTGGGACGAGGCGCGCCGGGCCGCCAAGCAGATCGGCCCGGGTTAGGGCTCGCGGTTTGGTGTTGGGCGCTGCAGGCCCAGCTCGGTGATAGCGGGTAACTCGCGCTGGGTTTTGCGTTCCCGCTGGTCGCAGGGAGCCGGGTTGCGAGTTACCCGCTATCAACGCGTGGGGCTGTAGCTCCCACGGTTTCGGGGTGGTGGCGACCTGCGATTTTACCCCTCGTCGATACGGTGTTTTCCGTTGGGAGCTACAGGATCGGCGAGCTCGCCGCGGGCGACGATGGTGGACGGGCCGGTCATGACAGCGCGGGTAATGCCGTCATCCTCGGCGATCGCGACGTCGATGGCGCCGCCGGGGACGTTGACGGTGACGGTGCCGGTGGCGGTGCCGGAGGTAAGCGCGGCGTCGGCAAGCGCTGCTTGCGCGGCGGCGACGGTGCCGGTGCCGCAGGAGCGGGTCTCCCCCACGCCGCGCTCCCACACGCGCATGTGGACCTCGCCGTCGGAAAGCTCGGTCAGCACCTCCACGTTGACGCCCTCCGGGAAGAAGTCGTGGTCGAACGACGGCTGCGTGAACTCGAGCGCCGCCAGCTCCTCAGCAGTCAGCCCCGGGATGACGCACGCGAGGTGCGGGTTGCCCACGTCGACGCCGATCCCGGCGAACTCGAAATCGCCCATCGAAGCAGTGGACACGCCCGTCACGTCCACAGCGCCCATGCCGACCGACACAACCGCGTGCGTCGGCGTGGCCTCAAGCACGCGGATCGTCTTCACACCGGCGCGGGTGTCCACGTCAAACTCAGAGGCCGTTTCCAACCCCTCGGCCACCAACACGTGGGCGAAGGCGCGGATGCCGTTGCCGCACATCTCAGCGACGGAGCCGTCGGCGTTGCGGTAATCCATGAACCAGACACCGCCTCGCCGAACGACACGCAGCAAACCGTCGCCGCCGATGCCGGCGCGGCGGTCGCACAGAAACGCGACCTGCGAAGGTGAAAGCGTCAGCTCGTCGTCGACGTCGACGACAACAACAAAGTCGTTTTCGGTGGCGTGGGCTTTGATGAACTTCACGAAAGGGAGTGTAGCGCGGCGTCGACAAGCAATGGCTCCCACGCGTCCAGCCACTGCACCCGCGGGTCCCGATTGAACCACGAGCGTTGGCGGCGCACGTAGCGGCGTGTGCCGGTGATGGTTTGCTCGTGGGCGTCGGCAAGCGAAAGCTCCCCCTCGAGATGCGCCAGCACCTGCGCGTAGCCGATCGCTCGCCCCGCGGTGGAATCGCGCGTCAGGCCCGCGTCAACCAGCCCGCGCACCTCGTCGACGAAGCCCGCCCCGAACATTTGCCGCGTGCGCAGCTCGATGCGCGGGTTCAGCCACGCGGCATCCGTGCGAAGCCCCACAATCCGCGTGCCCCAGCGCGGCGGCGCGTCCTTCGGCGGCTGCGACGCCTGAAACGGCCGACCCGTCAGCGCAATGACCTCCAGCGCGCGCACGGTGCGCCGCGGGTCCTTGTCCTCGATGACCCGCGCCGCCGCCGGATCCACCTGCGCAAGCTCCGCGTGCAGCGCGTCGACGCCGATCGACGCAAGCCGCGCCTCGTAGCGCGCGCGGACGGCGGGGTCGGTGGGGGGAAACGACCAGTCGTCGATAAGCGACTGCACGTACAGCATCGAACCCCCAACCAGGATGGGGACCTTGCCCCGCGCGGCGATCTCCTCCACCGCGGCGACCGCGCGCCGCTGGTAATCGGCGACACTCGCGGTGCGCGTGACGTCCCAAATGTCCAGCAGGTGGTGCGGGATGCCGCCGCGCTCTTCCGGCGCAAGCTTTGCCGTGCCGATGTCCATCCCGCGGTAGAGCTGCATCGAATCGACGTTGACCACCTCGCCGCCGAGCTCCTGCGCGAGCGCGATGCCGAGGGCGGATTTGCCGCTCGCCGTCGGCCCGACCACCGCTACCGGCGCTACCACTGCCACACCCCCACGTACCTACCGACACCGAGCGTCGCGTCGGAGGCGATCAACTCAGCGCGCTTCGGCGTAAGCTGCGCAAGCTCGCGCCAGAGCAGTTGCTTATCGACGCCCCCCTCAAGCCCCCCAAGCGCCCCTCCGGCGATGAACCGCTCGAGTCCCTCGTGCGTAGCTTGCGCGCCGGGCTGGAGCGCGAGCGGCGCGCGCGCTGTGAGACCCGCGGGGCCGTCGACGACCACGATCGTGAGCGCGTCCGGGTCAAGGGGTTCGACGTGCTCGCGCGTTTCGCGGTACTCGCGGTCGCCTGCGACGTAGCGCGCCAGCAGCTCGCCGAGGTAGTTGCCGCCGCCGACGGTGACGTGCGGCGCGCCCCACGCGTGGAAGCTACCGGTGTGGGCGGTGTACGACGCCTCGTCGAGCGTGGTGACGATGTCCACGGGGCCGCGATGCGCTCGGGCCGCCTCGCGCGCGGCGGCGAGCAGCCGCGCCGATGCCTCGTCGGCGGGCGCGAGTTCGGGCACCAGCGCCGGCGAGCCGGGCATGATCAAAACGGTCGCACTCATCGCCCCCACCCTAGTCAGGGAAATGCTGCACCGGCGCTACCGCTGCGCGCTAAGCTAAATCGATACTGGCAGCCGCGTCGCGCGGCACTGAAGAGACGAAGCGAAAGGATGCGCGTCCCATGACCCACCCGAACGAGGACAACCGCCCCACCCCGAAGCCCGGCCCCAAGCCGGGTCCGAAACCGGGCCCGCGCCCTGGGGCCACCCCGGCACCGGCGCCGCGCGAGACGCCTGCGAAGTTCGGGCGTATCGACGACAACGGCACCGTCTTCGTCACCCGCGGCGGCGTGGAGCGCGAGATTGGTTCATGGCAGGCGGGTACGCCGCAGGAGGGTCTCGCCCACTACGGCCAGCGCTTCGACGACATTGTTACCGAGGTGCAGCTTCTGGAGACGCGCCTGGCGGCGAACCCGGAGGACGCGTCCCAGATCAGCAAAACCGCAACGGCGCTGCGCGACTCGCTCGCTGACGCCGCCGCGATCGGCGACTTCGACGCCCTCGAGGCGCGCCTGAACAAGGTCATCGCCGACACGGACGAGGCCGGCGCCCGCGCCAAGGAAGCGAAGGCGGCCCGCCGCGCCGAAGCGATCGCGCGCAAGGAAACCCTCGCCGCCGAGGCCGAGGACCTGGCCGAGAACTCCACCGACTGGAAGGCCGCGGGCGACCGGATTCGCGACATCCTCGAGGAGTGGCGCACCATCCGCGGCATCGACCGCAAGACCGACGACGCGCTGTGGAAGCGCTACTCCCGCGCCCGCGACAGCTTCAACCGCCGCCGCGGCGCCCACTTCGCCGAGCTCGACCGCGGCCGCGCGCAGGCGAAGCAGGTCAAGGAGGACCTCGTCGCCCGCGCCGAAGCCATCAAGGACTCCACCGAGTGGAACGAGACCGCCCGCGCTTTCCGCGACCTGATGCAGGAGTGGAAGGCCGCCGGCCGCGCCCCGCGCGACGTGGACGACAAGCTGTGGGAGCGGTTCCGCGCCGCCCAGGACCACTTCTTCGACGCGCGAAACGCCGTCAACGCCGAGCGTGACCGCGAGTTCGAGGCGAACGCCCAGGCCAAGGACGCGCTGCTCGCCGAATACGATTCGCTGATCGACCCAGCGGCCGGCCTCGGCGCCGCCAAGGCAAAGCTGCGCGAGCTGCAGGACAAGTGGGAAGAGATCGGCTTCGTCCCGCGCGGCAAAGTGCGCGAGTACGAGGACAAGATTGCCAAGATCGAGCGCCGCGTGTCCGACGCTGAGGATTCCCGCTGGCGCCGCTCCGACCCTGCCGCCCAGGACAAGGTGAACCAGTTCCAGGCCCGCGCCGACGAGTTCACCGCGCAGGCCAACGCCGCCGAGGCGTCCGGCAACGCCAAGAAGGCCGCCGAGCTGCGCGAGCAGGCGAAGCAGTGGCAGGAGTTCGCCGACGTCGCCGCGAAGGCCGCAAACGAGCGCTAGTGCCCGCACTGCACTTTGTCCCCGGTGCCGCCGACTTCAACGAGGCAGTCACCGGGGCGTACGCCTTTTCGGCCACGCTCGCGATCCAAGACATCACCGGCCTGGCCACCTCTGGGGTGACGCCGTCGCACATTGCGAAACGCCTCGAGGGCTCCGCGGAATCCGAGGCGCTGCTGTTCGCGCTCACCAGCCGCACCGCGCCGCGCCCGCTCGGCCCACTCGGCTACCCGCAGCTCACTCCCGACGACCTCCTCGATATCGACGCGTGGGTCTTCGTCTCGCTGCCCCTCCTTGAAGACCTCTCGGTACTCGAAGCCAACGTCACCCTCGACGCGGCCATCGCACCGCTGCCCGGCGAACCGGTTCCGGATTCACCCTGGCAGGAAGCATTCTTGCTTATCGACGCCCTGTCACACTCCCTCCACCGCCCCACCCGCCAACTGTGGGTCACGCACTCCCCCGGCGAATGGACCCCACCTGGCGCCCTCGAACGCGGGTACGCTGCGGCGTTCCGCGAAGATCAAGCGGTGTTCGACGCTGACGCGGCGCTCGCGCTGCCTGCGCATCCCCACCGCATCGACGTGTTCGAGGGCCCCGGGTTCGCGGGCTTCACCGCGCCCGCTACGTCGCTCAGCGACGACGCCGCCCAGTTCGCGAACCTGCTCACCTCCGCCTCCCGCGACTACCCACGCGGCGACCTCGTGATGGACACCATCACGTGGGACCTGCAGAGGATCATCGACGCCGGTGAGCGCCTGGGCGACCGCGGCGGCCGGCAGCTCACCGGCGTGTGCCGCGCACGCACGGCAGACGGGGCCGAGACGATCGTTGGGCTTTGCGAGGCCGTCCACTACACCTCCGACGCCGACACCGTTTGCGAGCTTGGCCTCATCTACGTCCTCCCCGAGTACCGCGGCCGCGGCATCGGTGAGGCGCTCATCCGCGAAACGATCGCGGCCGCCCGCGCACGCTGGGAAAAGCTGGACACGGTGTACCTCTCCTACCCCGCCGACATCGCGGCGGCGCAGAGCATCGCCGCATCGCTTCACGCGGACACGGTTTCCTCCACCACCGCCTGGCAGCGACGAGGTACGTAACGGGCTACTGCTGTTTGTGGCGGCGGGCGGCGCGGGCGCGGCGGTCGTCGACAAGCAGCGGGTTCCCGCTGTGCGATTCGGTGGCAGCGCGCTGCAGCTGGGCAAGCTCGTCGCTTTCCGGCGGTGCGCTCTGGGTGCTGGACGCCTCGGCTCGGCGGGTGATTGCCGGTACGTATGCGAAAACGGCGATCACCACCTCGACCAATGCAACGTAAAAGCCAGGGCCGTGGCCGATGTCGAGGAGCGCCGTGGTGTTGCGCAGCCACATGGACAGCACCGCGAACACGAGCGACATCGCGGTGAGCACCCACCCCACGGCGGCAACGCGGTAGCGCTTCGTCAGCATCGCCACGGTACCGAGTACGCCTAACCCGATAAGCGAGAACCACGCAAAAAGGTACTCCGCGATGTTCGCGCCTGCATCGCGCGCAGCGTCGGTTGCCGCGAGGAATTGCCACCCTCGCGCAGACCCGGCGAAAGGAAGGAAAAACGACACGACAACGCCGGCGGCGCAGGTGAGGAGGGTGGGTTTGAAGGGGCCGTCGGCAAGCTGTGCTTCGGTCACTGTGGTGCTCCGATGCGTAGCGTCGGCAAGCCTAAGCCCACTCCCGTGGTGGTGGGCACCTGACCGATCTCGGAGTTATCGCCGGCCTTCGTGCGGCGGTGCTCGTGGACGCCGGAATCCGCGATCAAGAAGTGCGGTTTGGCGTCGGTGACAGTCACGGTGACGTAATCGCCGGGGCGAATCCCCTCGTTGCCGTCGAGCGAGAAGTGCACCAGGCGGCCATCGCGGGCGCGGCCCGACATGCGCTGCGTGCGGTCGTTCTTCCGGCCCCCGTCGGCCTGCACGAGCAACTCTTGCTGCGTGCCGACCAGCTTCGCGTTCTCTTCCGCGCTGATGCGGTCCTGCAGCGCGACGAGGCGCTCGAAGCGCTCCTGCACCACCGCCTTCGGGATCTGGTCAGTCATCTCGGCAGCCGGGGTGCCCGGGCGCGGCGAGTACTGGAACGTAAACGCGGAAGCGAAGCGGGCCTTCTCCACCACGTCGAGGGTGGACTGGAAATCCTCGTCCGTCTCGCCGGGGAACCCGACGATGATGTCGGTGGTGATGGCGGCGTGTGGCAGCTTCTCGCGCACCTCGTCGAGAATCGCGAGGAACTTCTTCGAGCGGTAGGAGCGGCGCATGTCCTTGAGCACCTTGTCGGAGCCGGATTGCAGTGGCATGTGCAGCTGCGGGCAGACGTTTGGCGTCTCCGCCATGGCGTCGATCACGTCGGAGGTGAACTCCGCCGGGTGCGGCGAGGTAAAGCGGACGCGCTCGAGGCCGTCGATCTCACCGCAGGCACGCAGCAGTTTCGAAAACGCGGAGCGGTCGCGCGGGGTGTCCTCGTCGACGAAGTTCACGCCGTACGCGTTGACGTTTTGGCCGAGCAGCGTCACTTCGGACACACCTTGGTCGACCAGCGCCTGGACCTCGGCGAGGATGTCGCCCGGGCGGCGGTCGATCTCCTTGCCGCGTAACGACGGCACGATGCAGAACGTGCACGTGTTGTTGCAGCCCACCGACACCGATACCCAGCCAGCGTACGACGACTCGCGCTTCGCCGGCAGCACCGAGGGGAAAACTTCGAGCGCCTCGGCAATCTCCACTTGGGCCTCGTCTGTGACGCGGGCGCGCTCCAGGAGCGCTGGCAGCGCAGATAGGTTGTGCGTGCCGAAGACGGCGTCGACCCACGGCGCCTTCGTGATCACGCTGTCGCGGTCCTTCTGCGCGAGGCACCCGCCGACGGCAATTTGCATGCCGGGGTGCTGCTCCTTGGTGTGCTTCAGCTGACCCAGCGAGCCGTAGAGCCGCTTGTCGGCGTTGTCGCGCACCGCGCAGGTGTTGAAGACGACTAGGTCGGGGGTGTCGCCGGCGGGGGCGGCGACGTAGCCGGCGTCTTCGAGCATGCCCGACAGGCGCTCCGAGTCGTGCACGTTCATCTGGCAGCCGAACGTTCGCACCTCATACGTGCGGTTGGTAGTAGACACGGCACGAGAGTCTAACGCCGCGACGTGGTCAAACGAAAACGTTTGCGCGACAATGGTGGGCAACTGTTTTGCTGACTCAGGAGTTTTTCATGCACCGTGCCATCCGCCGCGCCGCGGCGTCCGTCGTTACCGCCGCCGCCGCGCTCACCCTTGCCGCTTGCTCAGGTTCTGACGGCAACCCCGAGGCCGAGGGCTTGCTGGCGCGGATTGAATCCGGCGAGGTCACAGTCGGCATGCGCGAGGACACCAGCGCGATGGGCAAGTTGGACGAGGCAATCGCAACCCACGTCATCAACGCGATCGCGAAAGACCGCGGCTGGGACGCGCCCGAGATCACGTGGGCAGAGACACTGCCGGCGAAGCGCGAGGAGATGCTGACAAGCGGCGAAGTCGACATGGTCGCCGCGGCGTACTCGATTTACCAGGAGCGGGCGGAGAAGGTGAGCTTCGCCGGCCCGTACGCGATTACGCACCAGGCGCTGCTGATCGCAGCCGGCAACACGGAGATCGACGGGCTCAACGATTTGCGCGGCAAGGTGGTCTGCTCGGCGACCGGCTCGTGGTCGGCGCAGATGATCCTCACCACGCAAAGGGACACGGAGGTGCGCGAACGCGACACCTACACCGAGTGCGTGGACGAGCTGCGCAGCGGCCGGGTCGACGGCGTGACCACGGACGAGCTGATCCTGCAGGGCTACGCCGCTAACAACCCGGGCGAGTTCCGCATCGTGGAGCTGGTAGACCGCGGCACGCCGCTGACCATGGAGCGCTACGGCATCGGCGTGCGCAAGGACGACACGCAGGTCACAGACGAGATCAACAAGGCGCTTGGGGCAATGCTTGACGACGGCACCTTCGACCGCCTCACCGCCACCCACATGCCCGACGGCGTAGAGGTGGAAAAGGACGTGCCCGGGGACCTCGCGTACTTGAACTAGGGCGAGATCTACGTGAGGCGGGCGATCGCGTCGGCAAGCGCGTCGATCTGCTCGAGGGTGTGCGTCGCCATGACGGTCACACGCAGCATCGCCGCGCCGCGCGGCACCGTTGGGTAGCGGATGGCGGGCACGAAGAAGCCCTCTTGACGCAGCTGGCTCGATGCGAGCTGCGCGGCGCGTTCGTCGCCCACAGGGACGGGGATGATCGGCGTGGGCCACTGCCCCATCCCGAGCCGGCCAGCGAGGTGGGCGATGTTGCGGTGCAGGGCGGGCACCGGGCTTTCGGCGCTGTCGATCACGCCGATCGCCGCAGTCACGGCGGCGCAGGTGGCGGGCGTGGGTGAGGTGGAGTACACGAACGGCCGAGCCTTCTGACGCAGTAGCTTGGCGACGCCCTCCGACCCCAACACCGCGCCCCCCTCCACGCCGAGCGCCTTCGACGCCGTGGCGACGAGGATGTCGGGCCGCGCTTGCGGATCCGCACCCAGACCGAAGTGCTCGATCACTCCGCGGCCGGTGGCGCCCAGGGTGCCGGTGCCGTGGGCGTCGTCAACCATCAGCGCCGCACCGTATCTGCGGCATAGCGCAACCATGCCCGGGACGTCGGCAACGGTCCCGTCCATCGAGAACAGCCCGTCGGTGACGACGAGGACGCGCGTCGCCGGCTCCGCCGTGTGCGCGGCGAGGAGCTCCTCGAGGTGGCTCAAGTCCATGTGGCGGAAGACGTGGACCCGCGCGCCCGCGGCTTTGGCGAGGCGGCAGCCGTCGATGATGCTGGCGTGGTTGCGTTCGTCCGAAAGCACCACAAGCTGCGGCGACGCCAGCGTGTGCAGCACCGCGGTGTTCGCGTGGAACCCGGAGGAAAAGAACACGGCGTCCGGGTAGCCCGTAAAGCGCGCGAACGCCTCCTCCACGCCCCGGTGCAGTTCGGTGGTGCCGGTGGTGAGGCGCGAGCCGCCGGAGCCAGCACCGTAGACCTCCAGAGCGCGGCGGGCGGCGACGACCACAGCCGGGTGCTCTGCGAGACCGAGGTAATTGGATGAGGAGAAGAGGATGGTGGGCGCGGCGTCGATAAGCGCACTCGGCTCCTGCGCCGAGGAAAACACCGCGGGTGTGCGCTCGAGGCCGTCGGCGAGCCAGGCGGTGAGCGTGTCGTCTGCGGCGGTGTCTATCCAGCTCACCGCTGCCCCACCACCACGGGCGTGTGCTCGAGGTACTCCACGAGGTCGCCCGGCTCAGCCACGACGAACACGCGGCCCCCGATCGGGGAACCGGCCGGCTTCATGTTCGGGATGCGGACGTAGCCGCGGCCCGAGGTGGCGAGGTAGCCGGTGGTGTAGTCGGGGTCGTCGGAGATGCACACCTCCGCTAGCACCGCCGGGTGGTGCGCAACCTTCGAGGCCAGCACCAGCGCCTCGGAGACGCGGGCCTTGCCGTCCGTGTCCGGGGGCGCGGCGGCATCCATGTTGGTCACGCGCACGCCGCGCTTGTGGTCGGCCTCAAGGCGGGCGCCGGTTGCGGCGCCCATGAGCACCGCCCCACGCATATCCCGCACCTCGGTCAGCAGCTGCCACGCGCGCTCGGCGTGGACGGTGTGGTCTTCGAGCATCCCCACCACCAGCTCGCGTGCCTCAGCGGGAGAGGCGCACTCGAGCTCCGTCACGGGCAAGAACGGGACGCGCACAATTGCTTCTTCGTCGACTGCAGCCACCGTGACGTGAATTTCGTCCGGCTGGCCCTTCGGGTGGGAAAGTGCGCGCCGCGTCATCGCGTCGCACACCCCGCCGACGCGGTCGGCGTCCACGATGCGCTCGGCGCCGGAGACGTGCACGCCGCCGCGGCTGGAACGCATTTTCACGCTGAACAACGACATGCGCCTCAGTCTAAGGCGCGGGCCTACTCCCCCGTGAGCGTTTCGATCCGCGCGTCCAAGCTCTCCCGCGCCACCCGCATCGTTAGCTCGCTGCCGTAGCCGCGGCGGGCAAGGACACCGACAACACGGCGCAGCACCTTGTCGTACTCGGCGCGGTCGGCCGGTGGTGCTTTGACCTCGCGCGCTTTCTTCTCCGCCAGCGCGCGGGCCTGCGCTTCCTCGTCAGCGGGCGTCACCTGCGCCAAGGCCTCGGCGCGGATGTCGGCGGCGACTCCTTTCTCCCGAAGTTCCAAGTCCAGCGCGCGGGTGGATTTCCCCCGGGTGCGCGAGCGCTGGCGGACCCATTCGGAGGCGAAGAAGGCATCGTCGATAAGCAAACTGCTCTCGAGTGAATCGAGCACCTCGTCCACTAACGCGGGCTCGAACTCCAGCTTGAGGAGGCGCTCGCGAAGCTCGTGGCGCGAACGCGCGCGCTGATCGAGCAGTAGCAGCGCCCGCTTGCGTATCGGTGCGAGCTCTTCCTCCCGGCGGGTGTCGAAGATCTCCCCGCCGGTGAAGTTCTCGATCGCCTCCTGCAGCTTGGCGATCTTGTCTGGGTTAGGCGAGCTCGCCATCGCCCTCGTCGTCATCGTCGAAATCGATGTTCGGAACCATGTCGATCGCGTCGTCCGTCAGGGCGTCGTCCTCAGCGCTTTGCCCCGCGTACTTGCCCACGCCGAGTGCCTGGAAGATCTTGTCCTCGATCTCGTCGGCCAGATCAGGGTTGCTCTTCAAAAACAGGCGCGCCTTCTCTTTGCCCTGGCCAAGCTGGTCGCCCTCGTAGGTGAACCAGGAGCCGGACTTTTTCACAATGCCGTTGTCCACGCCCATGTCGATGATTGAGCTCTCGCGCGAGATGCCCTCGCCGTACATGATGTCGAACTCGGCGACCTTGAACGGCGGAGACACCTTGTTCTTCACCACCTTCAGCTTGGTGCGGTTGCCGATGGAATCCTGGCCGTCCTTCAGCGTCTGAATGCGGCGCACGTCGCATCGGACCGACGCGTAGAACTTCAGCGCCTTACCGCCGGTGGTGGTCTCCGGGGAGCCGAACATCACGCCGATCTTCTCGCGCAGCTGGTTGATGAAGATCGCCGTCGTGCCCGAGTTGTACAACGCGCCGGTCATCTTGCGCAGTGCCTGGGACATCAGGCGTGCTTGGAGGCCGACGTGACTGTCGCCCATCTCGCCCTCGATCTCGGCCTTCGGCGTCAGCGCCGCCACCGAGTCGATGACGATGATGTCGATCGCGCCGGAACGGACCAGCATGTCCGCGATCTCGAGCGCCTGCTCGCCGGTGTCCGGCTGCGACACCAGCAGGTTATCGGTGTCCACGCCGAGCTTCTTCGCGTAATCGGGGTCGAGGGCGTGCTCCGCGTCGATGAACGCGGCGATGCCGCCGGCGCGCTGCGCCTGGGCGATCGCGTGCAGCGCCACGGTCGTCTTACCGGAGGACTCCGGGCCATAGATCTCCACGATGCGCCCGCGCGGCCAGCCGCCGATGCCCAGCGCCACATCAATTGCCGTGTTGCCGGAGGAGATGGACTGGATCGGCGGGCGGTTTTCCTCGCCCAGGCGCATGATTGCGCCCTTGCCGAAGTCCTTCTCAATCATCGCCAGCGCGGCGTCGAGCGCGTTCTGGCGGTCGTTGCCGGCCGCCGCGGTCTTTTTCTTCGTTGCCATGTGTTTCTCCTTGTCGCTTTCAGCTATTAGACGTCCGCCGCCACCGCTTCGGTTCCATCACTCTGGCGGTTTGACCTGCGGGACACAGTAGAGGCCGGTGCAAACATTGTTGAAGATACACGCACGCGTGTTCGAAATCCTATTCGACACACCGGTTCAACACGCCGCTACCACCCCGGCCGGTCCACCCCGAGACGGCGGTCCTCCGGCACGTCGAAGGAGTCGCACAACCCCTCCCAGACAACGCGGGGATCGACACCACTTTCGATAAGCTCCGCGGCCGTCTTGTCGCTCTGCGGCAGCACTTGCGACTGGATGATCCACTCCGCGCGCTCCGCGCCGAACTCGTCTCGCACGAGCTGATGAAATTCGGTCAATCGCATGCCATAAAACCTACAGGAGGTACTGTTTTCGCCATGACTTCCGCTGCAGGCGCACCTACTCCGCGCGCCAACAACACCGCGGCCGACATCGCGTACATCGCGGTGTTTGCCGCTATCATCATGATCCTCGGTTTCGTCGCCATCCCGGTGGGCGCGGCGGGCGTGCCGATCGTGCTGCAAAACGCCGCTGTCATTCTCGCCGGCTTGGTCCTCGGACGCCGCCGCGGCCTGCTCACCACCGCGCTGTTCCTGCTTGTGGGCATGGCGCTTCCGGTGCTCGCGGGCGGTCGCACCACCATCAGCGCTCTCGGCGGCGTGACGGTGGGCTACCTCGCCGGTTACCTGGTCGCAGCGTGGGCCGCCGGCGCCATCGCCTACCGCGCGCCGTTTAGCAACAACCGCGGCGCGACCATCGCCGTGCTGGCCCTCGCCGGCTACGTCGGCCTCTTCCTCGAGTACCTCTTCGGCGTGTTCGGCATGATGTGGCGCCTGTCGCTCTCCTTCGGCGAAGCGTGGGCAGCCCAGGTGCCGTTCTTCCTTCCCGACGCGCTCAAGGTCGCCCTCATGATCGCGATCGCGGCGGCGGTCCACGCAGCGTTCCCGGACCTGCGCCGCACGCGCTAGACCATGCCCACCATTGAGTTCCGCGGCGCGGCGGTTTCCTACGACGGCCAAACCGTTCTTCACCCCCTCACCGCCACGCTCACCGAGCGCCGCATCGGCATCATCGGTTCCAACGGCTCCGGCAAATCCACCACCGTTAGGCTCATAAACGGTCTCATCGAGCCCACCACAGGGCAGGTGCTTGTCGACGCCCTGTCCCCCTCCACCAACGGCAAAGAAGTCCGCCGGCGCGTCGGTTTTGTCTTCTCTGACGCAGAATCCCAGATCATCATGCCCCGCGTGGCCGACGACGTCGCATTCTCCCTGCGCCGCTTCAAGCTGCCGCGTGCGGAGGTCGACGCCCGTGTCGCCGCAGTTCTTGAGCGCTTCGGGCTTACCGACCTCGCCGGGAACTCGCCCCACACCCTCTCCGGCGGTGAGAAGCAGATGCTCGCCCTCGCCTCGGTCCTGGTCATCGAGCCGGAGACCATTATCTGTGACGAGCCCACGACGCTGCTTGACATGCGCAACCGCCGCCGCATCATCAACGAACTTGAGGCGCTCGACCAGCAACTTATCGTTGTCACCCACGACCTCGCCATGCTGGAGGATTTCGATCGGGTGCTGGTGATTAACGACGGCCACCTCGTCTTCGACGGCGCCCCAGCCGAAGCAATCTCCTACTACACCGACCTGATGGACGCATGATTCGCGAACTCCCTTTGGGCGTTTACGTCCCAGGAAACACGCTGCTCCACCGCGCCGATCCCGCGTGGAAGTTTGTGGTGCTCGTCGTCTTCATCGTGCTGGCGTCGTTTTTGCCGAGCCAACCGTGGCACGCAATGGCTTTCATGACGCTCGTGGTTGTCTGCTACGCGTGGGCTCGCATCCCCATGGTCACCGCGTGGCGGCAGTTCGTGCCGCTGCTGCCCATCCTCGTGTTCTTCGGTGCGTTCCTTTGGTGGCAAAACGGGCTGGGGCAGATGCTGACGAGCTTGATCAGCCTCGTCGCCACCTTCGCCGCCGCGAACCTGCTTACCCTCACGACCACCGTGGAGGAGTTACTCACTGCCCTCGATAGGTCGCTGCAACCCCTCGGCCGCGTCGGCGTGCGCGTGGAGCTGATCAGCCTCACCATCGCCTTGACGATTCGCCTGATCCCCCTCATGCTGCAAACGGCCAACGAGGTCCTCGACGCGCGCAAGGCGCGCGGCGCCGGGTTCTCGTTGGCCGCGTTCGGTATCCCCCTGGTAATCCGCGCTGTGCGCCGCGCCCGCATGATCGGCGAGGCGCTTATGGCGCGCGGCGCAGTGGACTAGACGCGCTTAGGCGACGAGCTTGCGCGCCTCTTCTATGATCGGCGCCGCCTGCGGGTAGGCGTTCGCAACCGCGTCGGCAAGCGGGCCGAAGATGGCAGCCCAGATGCCACCCAGCACCAGCGCCGGGATCAGGATCGCCGCCGCCAAGGAGCCGACGGTCGAACCGACGACGAACTGGCTGCTGTTAGAGCTGCCAGCCGAGCCCTGCGGCTTCGGAGCCGGCGCAACGACAGTCGTAGGAACAACAACGGTGGTCGGCACAGTCACCGTGGTGGGAACCGCAACCGTGGTGGGAACCGCAACCGTGGTTGGGACCTCAATCGTCGTCGGGACCTCAACCGTGGTCGGAACCTCAACCGTGGTCGGAACCTCAACCGTGGTCGGAACCTCAACGGTGGTCGGAACCTCAACGGTGGTCGGAACCTCAACGGTGGTCGTCACGATGACGCAGTCCTTCGAGACCACCGCGATCGCGCCACGGAGTGCGATGTTGTTGGTGTGGCCGTCATCGGCCCACAGGTAGCGGGTCGTGGTGGTCTGCTTGCCATCCACGCACTCGCCTACCTCGCGGCGGGCAGCAAAGCCTTCGTTGGCGAAGTTATCGGTCCCTGCGGGGCGGTTCTGCACCTTGGAGACCTCTTTGAACTCGGTGCCGTTGTGTGCCAGGAGGATGGATTGGCCGAAGCACACCTCGTCGCAAAGCACTCGCAGCTCCTTGGCCGAATCCTCCCAATCCAGCGCCATGACGCCCTTGAACGGGGACTTGTAGCGCTGGACGAGCTTGGTGGAGCCGTTGTCTCCGAGCTCAACGAAGAGGACTTCGCCGGAGGACTCGACGCCGACGGCGTACAGGTTGGTGCCGATGCCTGGGATGTAGGAGATCGCCTCCAGGCCCGAGTTCGCGCCGACCTTGCCGGTGTGTTCGGCGAGGTTCCACTCGTCGGTAGCCTTCAGCTCGCCGCTGGTGCCGGTCGGCAGGTCGAAGCGGAGTACCGACGGGCGGGAGACGTTCTTGTCGTCGTTGTTGCGCTCGGTGGCGACGTAGATCGCGCCGTCGTGGCCGATGGTGACACCCTCCGCATCGGGGGTGCCGGTGCCGTCTTGGTAGCGCAGGGTCCAAGTGCCGGCAACGGTGTAGGTGTCGTTGTCTGCGTCGTAATCAAGGGCCCAGAGGGAACCCTGGCCGTTGTTCACGATCCAGGCGCGGCCGTTCTCGTCGAAGTCGACGCCGGACATGTCCTCGATGTTGAAGTCGGCGCCGAGGTCGATGTCCTTGATCTCGAGGGCGGCGTGCGGCCACGCTTCGGCCTCGAGCGGCGCGGGTTCGGTGTACGCCTCGTTGGCGGCCTCCGGTGTGGCGTTGGTGTTGACGAAATCGCCGGTACCGTCCGGGATGCGGCCCAGGGTGTCGGGGGCATGGCCCTCCCAGGTGTGCTGGTCCACGAGCTCCTTACCTGGGTTGAAGAGGCGGACGCTGTCGTTGCCGCCAAGACCAAAGCCCTTTTGCCCGCCGAGTACCTCGGTGCCCTCGGTGTAGAAGCGGTAGAAACCACCAGGCTGGAGCTCGGTGCCGGCAGGGATAACGAGCGGATCGTGCTTGTCATTGTCATCGAGCACGAACCACTGTGAGAGATCGACGACCTCGTTACCGGTGTTGTAGAGCTCGACCCAGTCGCCGAACTCATCGCCGTTGGATTCGATCTCGTTGATCACCACGGTTGAGGCCAGCGGGATGTCATCTTGGTTTTCCACGATGGCGACGTTGGCCGCGCCGCGCGTTGCCTTGCCGGTCACCGCGAAGTTGCCTGTCATGTCCGGGAGGCGGCCCCACGAGGTGTTCGCGCCGTTGTGCTTTGCGTGCTCGGCATACTTGAACGACTCAAGCAGGTTGCCGTCGGCGTCACTGAGGTTGACCTCGTCACCATTGCCCAGCCCAAAGCCCTTCGAACCGTCCGGGGTGAATCCCTTTTGGGTGTCGAAGACGTAATAGCCGCCGGAGGGAATCACCGTGTCGGGGAGCACGATCGGGGCATGCTTCGGATCATCGTCAACCACGGACCAGCCGCCGATATTGACGTCGCCATCCGTGGGATTGGCGAGCTCGACCCAGTCGGACTCGGCGCCGTCGGAAACGACCTCGTTAATCACGACGCGCAGCTGTTCGTTGGCGGCCTCGCGGGTGGGGCGCAGGCTCTTTTCCAGCTTGTCGCCGACGCGGATCCACGAGGTCTTCGTGCCGTGGACATCGGCGTGCGCGTTCCAGCTCTGGGTGTCGACGACGGCGCCGGAAGCGTCGCGGATGGTAATCTCATCTCCCTTGCCCAGGCCGAAGCCCTTGCTTCCGTCCGGGGTTTGCCCCTCTTCGGTGTAGAAGGCGTAGTACCCGCCTGCAGGAACCACGGCGTCGGACGGGAAAGTAATTGCGACGGATTTCTTGCCGCTGTCGATGGCGGTCCAGCCGCCGATGTTGATGTCGGTGTCGCCGGGGTTGTACAGCTCAACCCAGTCGGCCACGGGGTCGCCGTTGGTGACGACCTCGCTGATCTGAATCTGCTGGTCGGCCGCGGCCGCGCCGGGGACGGTGAGAAAGGTAAACGCCAGCGCCGCGGTGACAGGAGCCGCGAGGACAGCGTGGAAACGGGAAAGCGCCATAGAACTTCCTTGGTGTGAGGTGTGAACAAGGTTCTCGCCAAGGCTATGGATGCTCGGTAAACGTTAAGTGTCACCGAGGTGGCTAACGGGTGAAAGAACGCGAAACCCCCAACGCGGCGGGTGGCCGGTTGGGGGTGGGCGTCGACAAGCTTAACCTTCTCCGCGCAGCTCACGCATGCGCTGCGCGACCGCGTCGTCGGAGATCTGTGCTCCCGCCGGGTTGGCTGCACCGGTGTTGGAGGCGCCGCCCTGCTCGATCGCCGGCTTGGCACCGGAGGTGAGCTCACCGGCCATCTCAGCGCGGATTTGCTCGAGGCGGCCGTGGCCTGCCATCTGGATGCCGGCCTGCTCAACCTCAGCCATGCGGCCCTCAACGGAGTTCTGCGCAAGCTCCGCGGCGCCGAGCGCGTTGGCGTAGCGGCGCTCGATCTTGTCGCGGACCTGATCCAGGTTCGGGCCCGATGCAGTGATGGAGTTCATCTGCTGCATGGTCTCGGAGACCTTCTCCTGCATCTTCGCCTGCTCGAGCTGGCTGAGCAGCTTGGAGCGCTCCGCAACCTGCTGCTGCAGGTGCGCGGCATTGCGCTCGACGGCCTGCTTCGCGGCGCCAGCCTGCTGCAGCGCCTGGTCGTGCAGCTGCTTGGTGTCCTCGACACCCTGCTCAGCGGTCACCAGCTGGGCTGCGAACGCCTCAGCGGCGTTCTCGTACTCCTGCGCCTTCTGGTTGTCGCCGGCTGCGCGGGCCTTGTCCGCGAGCTGGAGGGCCTGGCGGGTGTTCGCCTGCAGCTTCTCCACGTCCTCGAGGCGGCGGTTGAGCTGCATCTCCAGCTGGCGCTGGTTGCCGATCACGGCGGCGGCCTGCTGGCTAAGCGCCTGGTGCTGACGCTGCGCTTCGCTAATAGCCTGCTCGATCTGCACCTTCGGATCGGCGTTTTCCTCGATCTTGTTGTCGAAGAGCGCCATCAGGTAGTTCCAGAATTTCTTGAACGGGTTCGCCATGGGGCGTTCTATACCTTTCGTGGGAGAATTCAACGAGTTCTGCATTCCCACTGTAGACGCGAAGCGCCCGCCACGCTTGCGCCAGGTATTACACCTCAGCGGCAGCCGGGGTGGTGGCGCTCAGTTCATCGGCGATAGACGTCAGTGACAGGTTCGACACGGCTTCGAGCAGCAGGTCCGCAACGGATGTGTCGAGTGCCTCACAGATCGAGGCGAGTACTTCGGATGAGACTTCCTTGCGGCCGCGCTCGAGCTCCGAAAGGTAGCCCGGGGACACGAGCGCTTGGGAAGCGAGTTCGCGCAGCGAGACGCCCTTGTCTGCGCGGTAGGCGCGCAGTGACATCCCGATCGCCTCGCGCAACAGCGGCTCTTTCGCCCGCCGCGCCGGAGCAATGCGGGCAGGGTCGAGCGTGAGGGTGCGGTCGAGTCTCGGTTCGGCGAGCAGCGTTGTAGTGGTCATCGTTAGTCCTAACGGTCCGCGCCCGCGGTTTGTTCCCGTTCGATCGCGCGCAGGGCTCCGAGCAGCGCAGCCTCAACGGCTGCGGCGCGGATCTCGTTGCGCTCACCCGTGAGCACGCGCAGCGGCTCCGCGGAGCCGGGCACTAGGGCGTAGCGGCCCGCCTCGGCCGGCAGGAGCTCGGCGGCGAGCGACGACGCAGTCCAGTTCGGTCCGCTCAGCCCGATCCACACCTCCCCCACCGGGTGGCCGTCTTGAAGGTCGGGGCCGGCAACGCCGGTGAGCGCAACCGCCCAGTCCGTGCCGCAGGCTTTTCGGCAGCCGCGCGCCATCTCGCGGGCGACGGTCGGCGAGACCGCGCCGCATTCTTGAATCACAGCCTCCTCAACGCCGGCGAGTGCCGTCTTCAAGTCGGTCGCGTAGGTCACCAGCCCGCCGCGCAGTACGTCCGAGGCACCGGGGACGCTAGCCAGCGTCGCGGTTGCCAAACCCGCGGTGAGGGATTCGCAAAAAGAGATGGTCTGGTTGCGGTTGCGGAGGGCGTCGATAAGCAAACTGCTCGTGGTCACTTGTTCACCTTTCCTGCGTCGACGAGGTACTGCACGCCGGTGATTACCGTGACCACCGCGGCGAGGATCATAACGACAAGCGTCGGGGTGTCCATCCACGCTGGCAGCGGGCAGAGGTAAAGGCCGATGCCGACGCTTTGCAGCACGGTCTTCAGCTTGCCGCCTTTCGATGCCGGCACCACAAAACCGCGCCGCAGCATCACCATCCGCCAAGCGGTGATGCCCAGCTCGCGGATGACGATCACGACGGTGATCCACACCGGCAGCGTGGACGCGATGTTCAGCGCGACCATCGCGGTAATCATCAGCGCCTTGTCTGCGATCGGGTCGGCGATTTTGCCAAAGTTGGTGACTAACCCGCGGGCGCGCGCGATGTCGCCGTCCAGCTTGTCCGTAATCATGAGCGCGACGAACACACCGAACGCCCACCACCAACGCTGATCGAGCACCAGCCACGCAAACACGGGGATGAAGATGATGCGCAGGCTGGTCAGCACGTTGGGCAGGTTCCAATTGGACTGTGTGGCCGTAGCGTTACTCACGCTTCCCACCCTAGACTGCCTGACATGAAATACTTCGCTTGCACCTACACATATGTAGACGATGGTGAACTTGTCGGCGCCACCCGCCCCGCGCACCGCGAGTTCATCGCGTCGCAGCTCTCCCTCGGGCGCGTCGTCGGCTCCGGGCCGTACGTCGACGGCGGGCAGGCGCTGATCATTATCCAGCTGCCGGACACCGCCACGCAGGCCGACGCGGAAGCGATCATGGATCAGGATCCGTACATCGCCGCTGGCGCGCTAGCCAAGCGCGAGATCCGGGAGTGGAACCCGGTCTCGAACATCTTCAGCTAAGCGCTACTTCTTTCCGCCGCGGCTCACGTGCAGGTGGTCGGTCTCCCGCGAGCCGGTCGCAGTGTGGTCGCCCTTGCCCGAAGTCGCCGGGTCGTCGATCCACTCGATGTGGTGGCCGTGGCGGTCCACCTTGCGGCGGTTGCCATGGTCGTCGAAGTCAATGTGGTAGCTCGGGCCCTCAGGGTCCTTCTTGCCGGCCTTGACGTCCGCGCGGTCCTTCAGCAGCGATGCGATCGCGGTTACTGCGAGCACGCCGACGATGACGAGCAGCGAGGTCACGGTGCCGAACTCCGGCACGTTCACGCCCTCGCCGCCGTTGATGAACGGCAGGTTGTTCTCGTGCAGCGCGTGGAACAGCAGCTTGATGCCGATGAAGCCCAGGACGATAGCCAGGCCGTACGGCAGGTACACCAGCTTGTCCAACAGCCCGTTGAGCAGGAAGTACAGCTGGCGAAGACCGAGCAGGGCGAACGCGTTTGCCGTGAAGACCAAGAACGCTTCTTGGGTGATGCCGTAGATCGCCGGGATGGAGTCGAAGGCGAACATCACGTCGATGAAGCCGATGGCCAGAAGGGCAACAAACAGCGGCGTGACGGCCTTCTTGCCCGCCTCGGTCTGCGAGACCAGGCGGTCGCCGTGGTAGGACTTCGTCACCGGAATAACGCGGCGCAGCGTCTTCACCACGAACATGTCATTCGGGTCGGTTTCCGGCTGGTCGGTCGCTTCGTCGTACACCAGCTTGATCGCGGTGTAGAGCAGGAACGCGGCGAAGAGGTAGAAGACATCGCTCCACGCCTCGATGATGACCGCGCCCAGCAGGATGAACAGCAGTCGGAACACCAGCGCCATGACGATGCCGATCAGCAGCACCTTCTGCTGGTACGCGCGGGGGATCTTAAACGCGCCCATGATCAGCGCGAACACGAAGAGGTTGTCCACCGATAGCGACAGCTCAGTGATGTAGCCGGTGTAGAACTCCACCGCGTGCTGGCCGTCCCACAGCCACCACACGATGCCGCCGAAAATGGCGGCCATGGCCATGTAGAACAGTGCCCAGCCGGCGGATTCCTTCACGCTGGGTTCGTGCGGCGTGCGCACGTGGGAGACGAAATCAAAGATGAAAAATCCGAGGATCACCACTGAAGTGATGAGCCAGATTGACACAGGAACGTGCACGTCGACCTCCGGTCTAGAGTTACAAAAAACGACCGGAGGTCTCCCCCACCTGCGTTAGGTCAGGCTGCTCGGACCGGGGCCGTTGCTTATCGACGGCACCGTGCTGACGATTCCGAGCACTTGCGGGGTACTCCCCTCCAACGTCAGGCCACATTACCACGCGCGGCGACGTTCTAGAACGCGCCGCCGGTGGGGTTGTAGGTAGCGGTGACAGTGCGGGTGTCGTCATCAGCGGGTGCGCTTTCAGGCCCCTGCTCCTCCTTAGGTGCCTCGGCGGGGTCGGCACCCTTGATCATCCACTGGATGGTCTCCAGCTCCTCCGGCTTGACCAGCACCTCGCGCGCCTTCGAGCCCTCCGACGGGCCGACCACGCCGCGGGTTTCCATGAGGTCCATCAGGCGGCCGGCCTTGGCGAAACCGATGCGCATCTTGCGCTGCAGCATCGAGGTGGAGCCGAGTTGGGAGGTGACGACGAGTTCGACGGCCTCGAGGAGGTCGTCCATGTCCTTGCCGATTTCCTCGTCGATCTGCTTGGCTTCCGCAGCCTTGTCCTCGGTCACGCCTTCCACGTAGTCGGGCTCGTCCTGGGACTTCGCGGCCTCGACGACCGCCTGGATCTCCTCGTCGGTGACGAACGCGCCTTGGAGTCGCTGCGGCTTGCCCGCGCCCTGCGGGATGAACAACCCGTCGCCCATGCCGATCAGCTTCTCGGCACCGCCCTGGTCCAGGATGACGCGGGAGTCCGTCAGCGAGGAGGTGGCGAACGCGAGACGCGACGGCACGTTGGTCTTGATCAGGCCGGTGACCACGTCGACCGACGGGCGCTGGGTGGCCAGCACGAGGTGGATGCCGGCGGCGCGCGCTTTCTGGGTGATGCGCACAATGGAATCCTCGATCTCCTTCGGCGCCGTCATCATCAAGTCGGCGAGCTCGTCGACGACGCAGACGATGAACGGGTAAGGCCGCATCTCGCGCTGGGATCCCGGCGGCGCGGTCAGCTCTCCCGAGCGAACCTTGCGGTTGAAGTCCTTGATGTGGCGCACGCGCGCGGACTTCATGTCCATGTAGCGCTGCTCCATCTCCTCCACTAGCCACTGCAGCGCCGCGGCTGCCTTCTTCGGCTGTGTGATGATCGGGGTGATCAGGTGCGGAATGCCCTCGTAGGGAGTGAGCTCCACCATCTTCGGGTCCACCAGGATGAGCCGCACTTCTTCCGGTGTCGCGCGGGTGAGCAAAGACACCAGCATGGAGTTCACGAACGCGGACTTACCGGAGCCGGTGGAACCGGCGACCAGCAGGTGCGGCATCTTCTGCACGCTGGCGGCGACAAAGTCGCCCTCGATGTCCTTGCCCAAGCCGATGAGCATCGGGTCATCTTCTGAGGCGACCTTGGGGGCGTCGAGGACGTCGCGCAGCCTCACCATCTCACGGTCCTGGTTCGGGACCTCAATACCCACCGCCGATTTGCCCGGAATCGGGGTGAGCAATCGGACGTTGTCTGTCGCCGCCGCGTACGCCAGGTTGGACTGCAGGTTGGTGATCTTGGAGACCTTCACGCCTGGGCCGAGTTCGACCTCGTAGCGCGTCACTGTCGGGCCGCGGGAGAAGCCGGTGACCTGGGCGTCGACGCGGAACTCCTCGAAGACGTCCGTAATCGCCTCGATCATCCGGTCGTTGGCTTCAGTGCGGGTCTTCGGCGCGGAGCCGGGGATGAGCAGATCGGTCGACGGCAGCATGTAGTCCGAATCGCGCGCAACGCGCTTCGCCTGCTGCTGCGCCGGCTGGGCAGGCTGGTTCTGAGCCTGGGCCTTCTCCACCTCCGACTTGGGCGTGGAAGCAGGCACAGCTGCGGCGTCGATGCCGCTACGTGCGACGATGGCCTTGCGCACCGCCTCGCGCGAGCTCTCGACCGCGTCGGGCTGTTCCGCATCGCTTTCGGGTTCTTCCGGCTCGCGTGCGGGCGGTTCCGGCTCGCGGGCGGGCGGCGTTGCCGGCCTCTCCAGCACCTGCGTTTCGTTGTGCTCCGGCTGCCGCGGAACGATTTCAGTCCGAGGAGCAGGCGCGGGCGCGGGAGTCGGGGTCTCTTCGACGTCGTCGGCGAAGTCGTAGACCTCCGGCTCTTCGTTCGCCGGGTAGTTCTCCATCGGGGTGCGCCGCGGCGCTGGCGGGGCAGGCGGCGTGGCGCGGTGGCGCCGTTGGCGAGGTGCCGACGCCGGCGCCGGTGCGCTCTCCGCGGCCGGGCGCTCCGCGCGCGGCCGGCGCTCGCGCCCCTCCGCAATATCGTCGAGGTCGCGATCGACGTGGCCGTACGGGTCGTTGCCATTGTCGCGGTCGCCGTCTGCGGCGGTGCTGTCTTCGCGATTGAACGCCTTCGAGAAGAATCCGACGATGTAGTCGTAGAACTGCCGGACGGTAATCCCCGTCGTCTTCAACGCTCCGTAGATGATGAGCAGGGTGAGAAGCGGCACGGCCACAAACGGGGTGAACGCGACGGAGAGTGCGCCGCCGACAAAGGTGCCAATTGCGCCGCCGGCGATCTTGCGCGATTCCCAATCCGCGGGCGTGCCCGCGAAAACGTGGATCATGCCGAGCATTGCCACCGCGATGATGGAAAGCCCCAAGGCGACTCGGCCGCGCACCTCCATCGGGGTGCGAACGTTGAGCATCAGCGCGATCGCCGCGCCAACCAAGACCACCGGCAGGATGAACGCGCCTGCGCCGATCACCCAGTGGCACGCCTGCGCAATGGCGCTGCCGACGGGTCCAGCGATATCCATCCACACCGACGCGCCGATAATGGCGGCGAGCCCGATTAGCACCAAGCCCCACGCATCTGCGTGGGCGGAGACGTCACCTTCAGTGCTGCGGCTGCTGCTGCGGCGCCGGCGTTTCGGCTTCTCCTGTTCTTCGTCCTCGTCATCCTGGCCCTCGAACGGATCGAGGTCGTCTTCCTCCTGCTCATCGCGGCGCTTGCGGCGGTTTGCGCCGATGCTGGAAAAGGCAGATCCAACCCAGCGCCCTGCCGAGCCAATGGAGTTGCCGACCACCTTCGTGGCAGACCCCACCCGCTCGTCCGCTGTGTCCGACGCAACCAGAGATGAGGTCGGGGGGTGCGTCATCGACACAGGCGCACCGTAGTCACGCGAGCGGGAGTACCCGCCGGTGGTGTGGCTGCGGGGCGCGGTCGACGAGCGCGTCGAGCGGGGAGCCGAATTTTTGACAGACATGCATGTAACTTTAATACCTCAAGTCACATTGCCCACACGCGCCACACCGGCGCAGGCGGGTTCTGATGCGCCCAATCAGATCCGCGAGGAGCCAGCCCGGTACAACAGGTTGTTCAGCTCCAGCTGCGCACGCAGCCCGAACGAGATCACCGGCGCGAAGAACTTCACCACGGGGTCGTTGGTGATGACCTTGCCGTAGGGCATGTACGACAACTCCGTTGCCTTTTCGCCGTCGATGTAGCAACCCCACATACCGCCTTTGGCGTTCATGAGGCAGAGCACCGAATCCTGATCGAACTGGCCGAGCACCCGGACGCCGCGGACGTTGCTGTCCCGGTACCTCGGGTCCCCGAACTTCACCACGTCGTAGCTGCGCCACTGGGTGGCATAGCCCGGTTCGAAAGGGACCTCGGTGCCGGCGGGAAGCGGCCGCCCACCCGTCCAATCAGTGCCGTCCTGCGCGTGAGCAACCGGGGATAGGACAGCGACGGCGCAAACTAGCGCCGCCGCGGTTTTGGCCGTGGTCTTCATCTACACTCCGCGTTCGATCGCTTCTAGTTCGGCGGTGTTGCCGGTAAGGGTGACGTCGGCAACCGAGCGCCCCGACACCCACAGCAGCAACTCCCCCGGCTCGCCCGAAACCCGCGCGACGTTGTCGCCGCGCTCCGCCACGCCGGCCTTGCCGCCGAGCGTGACCGGCGGGAGGTTCGGCGGCGTGAGCACGACGGGGATCTCCGCTTTGCGGAACGCCATCAGGCCGAAGCGCTTCGCCCACGTAAGCAGTTCCTTGTTCACGGCCGCGCTGAACTCGCGCGGGTTGACCTCTCCCCTGCCCCGGCGCACGTCCTCGTGGTGGATGAAATGCTCGGCGGTGTTCATCTTGGCATCGATCGGCCTCAGCGCCGCGGGAGGACCGGCCGCCCACTGACGCACGACATCCTCGTACGGGCGGGCGAGCTGCTTGCGGGTCTCCGCATCAAGCAGTTGCTTAGCGACGGGCACGAAAATCCCCGCAGCCGCCAACGGCTTCCGCTCGCGGATAAACAAGTGGGCGGCCAAGTCGCGGGTCTGCCACCCTTCGTTGAGGGTGGGTGCGTCAGGTCCGACCTCGATGAGCAGCTCGCCGAGGCGCTCGCGTTCTCTCTGGGCAAAAGTCATGCGCCCAAGCCTATCTAGAACGACGACATCGAGCTGAGGCGCCCGAGCGGCGAGTACGCAATTCTGTCCTGGATCTGGAACCGCAGCTTGAACAGCGGGGCGAAGAACGCCACCACCGGATCGGTAGTCACGCGGCGACCGTTGTGCGCCCAACCCAGGTCGGTCACCTCCGTCCCCGGCAAGGCGCACGCTTGGACGCCGCCCTTGTTCTCCGCGCAGAAGATCTTGTCGCCGTCGAAGCGGCCCCACACCTCAACGGATTCACCGTCGTTGGGCTGGCCTGGGCGGACCACGTCGAACTCCCTCCAGTAGGTACCGTAGCCCAGTTCGTAGGGCACGGGCTCGCCGGGAGCAACGAGACGGCTCGCGGCACCCGCGGGAGCGGCGGCGAGTGTGAGGGCGGTGACTGCCGCTACGCCGGCGGCGAGAAGCGTATCGGTGGAGCACATAGGAAACGGCCTTCCGTTCGAGATGAGTTGGATCTACAACCTACATCTTTAGTGGACGGAAGGCCGTTACGCTTAGCGGTTGCGTCTAGAGCGACTCTCGGGAAGCGTGCACGTCATCGTCGTCGTCATCAAGCGGCAGGAAATCCGCAGCCATCGGGACGATGGTCGGCAGAATCACCGGCTCGCGCTTGTACTTCTGCTCGATGCCACGGGAGACCTTGCGGCGCAGCTGCTGCACCATACGCAGCGGGTCGTTCTCACCCTCCGCCGCGAGGTCGTTCATGACCTGCTCGACGCCCTCGACGACCTTCTTGTTGAAGTCGCGATCGTCGTCCGACCAACCAGTAGTGGACACGGTCGGCACCGAAAGCAGGCGACCTGTGCGGTCGTCGATCACGCAGGTAATCGAGACGACGCCGCCGGAAGCCAGCGAGGTGCGGTCTGCCAGCACATCCGGGTCGACATCGCCCATGGTCTCACCGTCGACGTAGAGCTGGCCGACCTGGTACTGGCCAACCACCTTGATCTTGCCCTTGGTCATGTCAACCACGACACCGTTCTGCGCCAGCGCGGTGTTCTCCGGGCGCACGCCCGTGGAAATCGCCAACTCCTTGTTCGCGCGCATGTGGCGCCACTCGCCGTGCACCGGCATAGCGCAGGTCGGTCGCGCCGCGTTGTACAGCGCGAGCAGCTCGCCGGCGTAACCGTGACCGGACGCGTGAACATGAGCCTCCTGGTTGGTGATCACGTTCGCGCCAATCTGGGCGAGGTTGTTGATCACTGCGAACACCGCTTCCTCGTTGCCCGGGATGAGCGACGAGGACAAGATGATGGTGTCGTTGTCGCGGATGGTGATCTGGCGGTGCTCGCGGCGCGACATGCGCGACAGAGCAGCCATCGGCTCGCCCTGGGTCCCGGTGGTGATCAACACCGTCTTGTGCGGCGCCATCTTCGCGGCTTCCTCGATCGGGATGATCGTGCCCTTCGGCGCCTTGAGCAGGCTCATCTTCTCCGCGATCTCCATGTTGCGCATCATGGAGCGGCCGTTGAACGCAACCTTGCGGTGGTTAGCGACGGCCGCGTTAATCGCCATCTGCACACGAGCAACGTTGGAGGCGAACGACGCGATCACCACGCGCTGGCGGGCCTGGCCGACGAGGCGGGTGAGCGTTTCCTCGATACCTGCCTCCGAGGCCGAGATGCCCGGAATGGTGGCGTTCGTGGAATCGCACATGAACAGATCGATGCCCTCGTCGCCGTAGCGCGCGAGCGCAGGCACGTCGGTCGGCTTGCCGTCGTACGGCGTCTGGTCAAGCTTCACGTCACCGGTCATGACGACGTGGCCGGCGCCGGTCTTAATGGAGACACCCAGGCACTCGGGGATGGAGTGGTTGACGTGCCAGAAGCGCACGCGGAACGGGCCGACGGTGATGTCGGAATCCTTGTTCACCTCGTGCAGCTTCGGCTTCTGGCGGTGCTCCTGCGTCTTCGCCGCGATCAGCGCGTTGGTGAAGCGCGAGGAGTAAATCGGGATGTCGTGGCGCAGCTTGAGCAGCCACGGGATCGCACCGATGTGGTCCTCGTGACCGTGGGTGACGATCAAGGCCTCGACCTTGTCCAGTTTGTTCTCGATCGGACCGAAGTCCGGCAGCACCAAGTCCACACCCGGCTCGCCCGAGTTCGGGAACAGGACACCGCAGTCGACGATGAGGAGGCGGCCGTCGTACTCGAAGACGGTCATGTTTCGGCCAACCTCGGAAATGCCGCCGAGGGCGTAGATGCGCAGCGTGTTCTTCGCCGGCTTCGGCGGCGCCGGCAGCCGCTTGGTCAGGTCGTTGCCCTGCATCTGCTTGACCGGGTTGCGGCGGTCCCGGCCTTCGCCGCCGTTGTTGCCGCCTCCATTGCCGCCGCGGCCGCGACCGCGGCGTCGGCTGCGGCCGTTGCCTCCGTTTCCGCCGTGGTTGCCGTTACCGCCGTGGTTGTTGCCGCCGCGGTTGTGGTTCTCGCTGCCGTTGTCGTTTTGACCCGCAGCAGCGTTGTCGCCGCCCTCCCGGGCGGCGGGGGTCTCTGGCGCCTGGAAAACCGGCTGCTGGTCTGCAGGTTCCGGCGGGCCAGCCTTGCGCGTCACCTTGCGGGCGCGGTTACGGGGTTCATTCATTGTTAAAGGACTCCAGCCTTTTCCATGTCGTCTCGGAGAGCCGCAATCTGTTCCTCGGTCGCAGCTGCGACGGGAAGCCTCGGGTCTCCAACTTCAATGCCCTGCAGGCGCAGAGCTGCTTTAGCGAACGTGACGCCACCGAGCACCGCTTGGTGTCGCGCGAGCACATCGATGACGTTGGCGTTGATTTCCCGCGTGCGGGCGAGGTCGCCGGCCTCGAAACTCGTGATCATTTCCCGGAGTGCGCCAGGCGCGGCGTGCCCGACAACGGAGATAAACCCGGTCGCGCCGACAGCAAGCCACGGCAGGTTCAGCGGGTCGTCGCCCGAGTACCACGCCAGGTCGGTGCCAGCGATGAGCTGGGCGGCCTCGAAGAAGTCGCCCTTGGCATCCTTCACCGCCTGCACGGTCTCAAGCTTCGCCAGCTCCGCAATCGTCGCACCGTGAATCGGAACACCAGACCTGCCCGGAATGTCGTACAGGCAGATCGGCAGGTCAGTGGCCTGGGCCACGGCCGTAAAGTGCGCCAGGAGGCCGGTTTGCGACGGCTTGGAGTAGTACGGGGTGACAACCAAAAGCCCGTCCGCGCCAGCTTCCGCAGACTTGCGGGCCAGCTCGATGGAGGTGCGGGTGTTGTTGGTGCCGGCTCCGGCGATGAGCTTGGCGCGGTCGCCGACTTCTTCCTTGACCGCAGTAAGCACCGCAATCTTTTCTTCAACTGAAGTCGTCGGGGATTCGCCGGTGGTGCCGGCGAGGACGAGAGAGTCGACGCCGTTGTCCACGAGGTGGGCAGCTAACGAGCGCGCGGCTTCAAGGTCGACGTCACCGTTCGCGTCGAACGGGGTGACCATTGCAACGCAGACGGTGCCAAAGGTTTCAGCTCCGCGGTTAGCTTTCAGTGATGTGCCCATGGGGTAACAGACTACCCCCTTGCCCCGGCGACACTCACTTCACCACGCGAGCCGGTGTGTGCTTAGGCAATGTAGGGACTGGTGGCCATCCGGGTGCCGTCGGCGAGGTCGCTGATGAGGAAGTCGCTGAAGAGGACTGGCGCCTCGCCGCGAAGCAACTCGAGGCAGGCCACCGCTAGGCTCCGGATTTCGACGTCCGCGTGCTCCGAAGCCCGCGCCGCGATGAAGGAGCGCCACGCGCGGTAGTTCCCCGTCACCACAAAGCGCGTCTCCGTAGCGTTGGGCAGAATCGCGCGCGCGGCTTGGCGGGCTTTCTTCGCGCGCAGCAGCGCGTTCGGCTCGGCGGCCATGTTTTCCTCGAGTGCGGTGAGCAGCTCGTCATGGACGAAGCGCGCCTCGTCGACCGCGTTCAAGAACATGCGGCGCAGCTCCTCGTCGTCCGCGATCGCCTCGGGGACGACTACCTCTCCGGCGCCAGCGTGGACGTAGCGCTGCGAGAGCTGGGAGAACGAAAAATGGCGGTGCCGAAGCAGTTCGTTGCCCGCGACCCGCGACAGACCGCGGATGTACACGGTGGCGGTGGCGTGCTCGAGCAGCGCGTCGTGGCCCACGTCGATGATGTGGCGCAGGTAGGCGTCGTTTGCCCTGGTGTGCGGGTTGGGCTTGTCCCAGGTTTCGTAGCACGCCCGACCCGCGAACTCGACGATCGCTTCTGCGTCGGTGGCGGTCTCGTCTGCCTGCCACTCGATTCCGGAGGGCATGCGGAACTGCGACGCCGCGATCAACTGCACGTCAAGCGTCGACGATTCAGCCATCTACAGCCCCAGGTAGGCGTCGAGGCCAATGGTCAGCCCCGGGTGCTCCGCCACCTGGCGCACGCCGGTGAGCACGCCCGGCACGAACGACTCTCTGCCGTAGGAGTCCTGGCGGATGGTCAGAGACTGGTCGCGGGTGCCGAAGATAACCTCCTCGTGAGCAACCATGCCGGTCATGCGTACCGCGTGGACGTGCACCCCGTCCACGTTGGCGCCGCGGGCGCCGTCTACGGACTGCTCGGTGGCGTCGGGCATCGGGTCCATGCCCGCTTCGAGACGGGCCCGGGCAATGCCCTGCGCCGTCTTGATGGCGGTGCCGCTCGGCGCGTCGAGCTTGTTCGGGTGGTGGTACTCCACGACCTCTGCAGACTCGAAGAACGGCGCGGCCTGCTTCGCAAACGCCATAGTCAGCACCGCCGAGATAGCGAAGTTAGGCGCAATGAGCACGCCGACGCCGTCGGCATCAGCGCACCACTGGCGCACCTGCTCGTAGCGCGCCTCGTCGAAGCCGGTGGTGCCCACCACGCAATGGATGCCGTGCTCGATGCAGAACTTCAGGTTGTCCATCACCGCGCTCGGCGTGGTGAAGTCGACAATGACCTCTGCACCGCTTTCCACAAGCAGGTCGAGTGAATCGTCCGAATCAATCTCCGCGACGAGCCCCAGATCATCGGCCGCCTGCACTCCGGCAACGACGGCGGAACCGACGCGCCCCTTTGCCCCGAGGACTCCAACTTTTATAGCCACGACCCCTAAAAACCTCCGCTGGCTCATATAGTGGTGGGTATGAAACGATCGTCGATAAGCATAATGCTCCTTGCTTCGCTCGCTTTGACTGCCTGCGGGCAGGCTTCCGTGCCGGAGCCGGCGACCGTGACGCAGGTGAGCGGTTCAACCAGCGTTGCAACGTCAACCGTGACCGAGGCGGTTACCGAGGAAGTGACCGCGACGCAGACCGAGCAGACCACCGTCGAACCGGCAGACGCCGCCGCGACGAAGTCCGCCTTCACACTCGACACCGTCCGCATCCCCTCTGAGGGCAACCCCGAGTTGGTCATCGAGGACGTGCGCGCCGGCAGCCACGACGGGTTCGATCGAGTCGTGTTCGAGTACTCGGGCCCGGGCAAGCCCGGCGTGATTGCGGGCTACAACCCGGATCCTCGCCAGCAGGCGTCTGGCTACCCGCTCGACGTGCCCGGCAACGCGTACTTAGAGATCATGATTCAGGGCACGCCCATGATGATGATGTCCCCGCGCGAAGACCTGATCCCGACCGGGCCTGTCGGCGTTGCTGCGGGCGGAGTCACCTCAGTGGTGCACGGAGGCGTGTTCGAGGCCGACACCCAGTACATCATCGGGCTGGACCGCGAGCGGCCGTACCAGGTGTACATCATGGAGAATCCGACCCGCGTCGTTGTGGAGTTCCAAAAGTGAACCTGACCTCCTGGTTAGGAATCGGCTTTGTCGTCCTGCTGGTGGCGCTCGGCGCGGCGGCGCTTGGTGCGACGCTGAGGAAGATCAGCAAGTCCGACATGGATGACGCGTCGAAGTCGAAGTGGGGATTGTTGATCGGGCTCTCCCCTGGCGCGGGCTTGTACGCGTGGCACCGCAAGGACGAGCTGATGGGTAACGGCGACGGCGAGCAGGATTCACGGCGCGCCGAGCTTTAAACCCCGCACGTGCCCGACAACCCGGTGATTCCGCTCGGACTAGGCCGCTGGTGACCCGTGTCTCAGGCGCGACTGCGACGTGTTACGGTTCACATGTAGGTAGTCCCCGTTGCCGCCGAGCGCGCAACCCGAAGATTGAAGCCCGCATGTCCAACGACACTCCCGAATACAACTACAACGAAGACGGCAAGCCGGAGCACGGCCACGTGACGAAGGACTTCGACTCGCTGGGAAAGTTCGACGACGCTGGTAACCGCGGCAAGCGCGAGCTCAAGCGCGCGCCGCTCGGCCCGGATTCCCTGCTGTGGCAGTGGGGCGCAGACAACCGTATCCAGCTGCTCCGCGGCTACACCGGCGTGCTGCAGAACATGCACCCTGCCATCGGCCAGTCGCTTCTGGATCACTCGAAGTTCTTCGAAGAGCCATTCTCCCGCCTCGAGCGCTCCACCCCGCAGATCATCTACTCGATCTACGACGACGGCACCCGCGCGAAGCAGATTCGCGATTACCACCACGGCATTAAGGGCAAGCTTCGCGACGGCAGCCGCTACCACTCCCTGAACCCAGACGTCTACTGGTGGGCGCACGCGACCTTCGTTTACCGCGTGATCTGGGCGCAGGAGCTTTTCGGCACCCCGTTCACCCACGAGGAGAAGGACCAGATCGTCCGCGAAGGCGTGACTTGGTGGGACATGTACGGCATGTCGGAGCGCCCCGTCATCGACAACTACGACGAGCTGGTCGCCTACATGGAGGAGATGGAAGACACGGTTCTCGAGCGCAACGAGACCGTTGACTTCGCTCTGCGAACCGCTCGCGTCGAACCGGTGAAGGCGCCGGACGGCGTGCCGGAGGCTGTGTGGAAGGTGATCTGGAAGCCGCTGATGAACTCGGTGATCTGGCTGACCTACGGCACCTTGAGCGATAAGCAGCGCGAGATCTTGGATCTGCCTTGGACCGAGAAGGACCAGAAACGCTTCGACCGCGTGGCAAACGGGGTACGCAAGCTCTTCGAGATCCTCCCCGAGGACAAGCGCTACATGGAGCCTGGCCGCTCCATGATGATCAAGGCCGGCATGATCGACGGCGAGTACAAGGAGCCGAAGCTCGCGGGCCCGTACGTCCAAGGCGGGGAGGCCTCAGCGGAAGCCGGGAAGACCAATGACGCCCCGAAGGCCGCGGGCGCGGCGTTGCCGTCGCGCAAGACCGCGCTCGCAGTCGCTGGTGCCGCGGCCGGTGTCGCAGCTGTGCGCCGAGCTCGCCGACGCGGGAAGCGCCACTAAGGCAACTTCACCACGACCCCACATTCACCGCGGCGATCAAACGGGACGAGATCAACGGAACATTCCCCCGCTCGCTCACGGATGTAGCCTGCGTGAATGTGGCAGATCATCGCATCCGGCGCGGCGCCATCTGCGTTGATAAATGGGCATGCCCTGAGGCCCACTATCTTGTTTTCCCGGAGGTGCGGGTCGAAGCCGAGCTTTCGCAGTTCTTGCACCGCCGCACCCAGTGGGTCTTCGTACTCCATCCACGTTGCCTCCCTTGGGCGGTCCGATGGGAGGACGCCCCTTCCCCACACTCGCCCGAGCTCTTCAGCGCGAGTAATTGCAGCCGAGCCGTCGGTAGATTCCGAGCCGCAGAGTTGACCTGCAAGTACCTGGATGAGCTGGACGTATTCGTTTGCCAGCTCCGATGGTTGGGGCGAGCGAATCGAATACTTCAGCCACGGTCGACCTCGATAGGGTGTCTCCTGAGCCTCTGCGGTGACAACCCCCGCATCGATCAACCCGTCGAGGTGGCCTCGCACGGTATTCGGATGCGCAGCTACCGCCTGAGCAATCTCGGACACCCGCGCTGCGCCTCCGCATTCACGGATTGCTTCAATCACCTCGCGTTGTTTAGCGCTGGCCGCTGCAGCTTCTTCTGTCGCCGCGTATGCCGGGCGCGGCCCGGCTCCCTGACCCCGGTTGCTCTCATCTCTGACCACTGTGGACCTCCGTAGCTTCGCGCGTGTTTGCCCCTACACCAGAAATAGTACGATGAAAGCCGTGAAAAATGATGGGTTCGCGGCACACCGCAGGTGGCACAGGGTACTTGCGGGGGTGGTCATAGCCTGGCTCGTTGCCGCCGTGTGCGTGAATGCTGCGGCGCTAGGCCCAAGCAGCGCACCGGTCTCGCACTGGGCACGCGTGCACACCCTGACAATCGGGGCAATCACCACCGCAATCGTCGGGTACTCCGCCCACTTTACCGCGACACTCACACGGGGTCCGCAGCCCTCATACGTCCAGCTAGGCGCGGAGATCGCCATCATCCAAGTGAGTCTCGTCTGGTTCCTGCTCCACCCCGTCTGGACTACAGCAAACTCGGTTTTCGCCGCCACGGTCGCCGCCGTCATCATCTGGCACGTGCGCACGCTGACACGAATGATCCGCCGCGCCTTCACCAACCACCTTGCGGTTACCGCGTGGGCCTATGTCATCGCCGGTTGCTTGCTTCTTGTTGCTGTTACCCTCGCTGTGTTGGCGCAGTACTGTCGCAATCACGACGCATTCATCCACGCGCACTCGCGCGCAGCCGTGTGGGGATTCGCCTGGACTGCTGTCCTCGGCACCTCATTAACCCTGCTGCCGACGCTCACTGGAGGACACGTCAATGTGAAAGCCCGCACTCGTTGTCCACAGGCGCTGATCATTCACGGGATTGCTGTAGCGCTCGCTGCCACGTGTCTCGCTGCAGGACTACCGCGATCAGCAGGTGCATGGCTGCTCATTTCCGCCGCCAGCTGCGCAAGTCTCATACTGCCGACACTTGTCGAAGTGGTTCACAAACACACCCCACGAAACGCCTCAGCCTTGCTCCTGTGGTTCGGTGTTGTGTGGCTTTTTGCCTGCCTCGTGGGCGACGCCGTCTTGCTGGCCGCTGGTCATCTTCCACCCAGCCTGACGGCCGGGATCGCCGTTGCATTGCTCGGCGCGGGGCTTGGACAGACGCTCCTCGGCGCACTGTCGCACCTCCTGCCAGTGCTCACAGGGCGGCCAGCAGCCAAAGAGCACTTGGTTCGCGGTTTGGTGGCTCGAATTGCCCTGATCAACGCTGGTGGATGTGCGGCCATTGCAGGCTTTCCGGTGGCTGGTGGCGCTGCAGTAGCTGTAGCCGGTCTCTGGCACACCGCGCAATTAGGTATCTCTCTCAAGAAAGCGAGCCAAGACGCATGACACAACCCAGCCCCTCCCACACCATGCAAAGCAAGAAGGCATCTCACCGCAACGGCGCTGTGGCGTGGGCAGTTGTTGCGCTTCTTGCGGTTGGCGCAGTCGGCGGAACCCTGCTGGTAGACAGCTCCGGCCCAGGCCCGGTGCGAGGACAAGTGATCCAAGATGTCCGAATTAACGGCATGAGTTTCGAGCCTGCAAGCGTTGTGGTTGACTCCAGCACCCCTGTCGTCCTGCGGATCACGAACGACGACGACCGGGAGCACAACCTCAAACTCGGCGATGGGTTCTCTGGCCCGATACACCCTAACGACACCGTTATCTTCGACTTCGGCACCTTCGAAGCCAGCGAGCAGGGGTGGTGCGCGAAGGCGGGACACAAATCGATGGGAATGGTCTACGACGTCATCGTGCAGTGATCACTGCACGCTGCACCTTTACGCCTCGCACCATGAGCGGCAAGAACGCAACGAGGCAACCAAAAGCCACGAGGCTGCACAGGATTGCGGCGACAGAGTTCTCAACCGCAAGCCAGCAAACGAGCGCAGCGTTGAAAAGCACAGCCCGTGTCACACCTGCCCGATTCAGTTCTGCGAGGCCTGCGCGGGTGGCTGTCGGCCCACCTCCCATTGTCGTAGGCAGAAGGTAACTCATCGTCCCGAAGAGCAGCTGCGCCGCGAAACCGAGTAGCAAAGGAATCACCGGCATCTGAAGGCCGCTAAGGCTTTCCCCCGAGGTAAGAAGCCTCGCAGCAAACGACACGCAGAAGACGAAAAGCCACGTCACAGACGCAAGAGCAGACAGGCTCCAGTAAGTAACCCGGCCCTTCCGCTCGCCGCGCACCCCAAGCAGCGCCGAAATCCACCCCTGCAGTGCGTATGCCCACGAAGCTGCATACACAAGCATGCCGATGCCCGCTGTCACCCCATGGCCACCGACAACGCCGGCGACCGCCAACCCCAGCCCAGCGCACCCTGCAATGAGCATGGCTGATGGCTTTCCGAGCGTGCCGTTGATACGCCACATCGCGGGAAACAGCACGGTCAATGACCCGGCCGCGGCGAACCCTACAAACCCGAAGACATTCAGCATCACGTGCGCCAACAGCGCACGGTTCTGCCAAGCGCCCTGCAGATCGGAGACCAGCAGCGCTCCCAGCAACGCTCCTACAACCAGGCATCCGGCAGATGCAACGTAAAAGTCAACCGCCGGCCGGAACCGTTGATGAGGTCCTGCCGCCCGAATCTGACGCGCGATGACGGCCCCGTGCCACGCCAGAACACCCGCCACACCTGCGGCTCCTGCGGCGGAGATCCACCATGCCCACTGCTGCGCTGGCCCTGGCAGCATTCCCACCAAGACCAGCACGACACAAAGGTTGAGCAGCCGAGAGCGGAGCAGCTGAGCGGGACGCTCGCTGTCATCCAGCCGGCGGTGCAAAAAACGCTCAGTGAGGTTCTGCGACCAAACGGTGATTGAGTTAGTCAAAATCCCGAGGGCGAAGATATGGATCAGCAGCCACCGGGAACTTGGAACGAATGGGTGGACGAGACCGACAAGGATGAACACCAAGATCCAAACCGTAACCGGTCGGGACACGCGGCGATGCCAGACCCGAGGACTCCACTTGTCGGTCTCAGAGGGATGATGAAGGCCACCGTGATCTGTCATACCTTCAAAGGTATCAATCTGACGGTGATTACTACGGAACCAACCGTAAAAAATAGGCGGCCGGATAGCCACCCATTTTTCTACCGCCCTTTACTCCTCGCCGTCCTCCACTGGGACCAGCGAGATCTTGCCGCGGTTGTCGATGTCGCGGATCTCCACCTCGACCTTGTCGCCGACGTTGATGACGTCCTCGACGTTTTCAACGCGGGTGTTGCCGCCCAAGTTGGAGATGTGGATCAGGCCGTCGGTACCCGGCAGGATCGAGACGAACGCGCCAAAGGCAACCGTCTTGACCACGGTGCCGAGGTAGCGTTCGCCGACCTTCGGCATCTGCGGGTTCGCGATGGCGTTGATGCGCTCCACCGCCGCGTCGGCCGCCGAGCCCTGCGTTGCGGAGACGTAGATGGTGCCGTCGTCCTCGATGGTGATCTCGGCGCCGGTCTCCTCCGTGATGGAGTTGATGGTCTTGCCCTTGGGGCCGATGACCTCGCCGATCTTGTTCACCGGCACGGTGACGGTGGTGATCTTCGGAGCGAGGTCGCTCATCTCGTCCGGACCGTCGATGACCTCAGCCATGGTGTCGAGGATCGTCTCGCGGGCCTCGCGCGCCTGGTTCAGAGCGCTTGCCAGCACGTTGGACGGGATACCGTCGAGCTTGGTGTCCAGCTGCAGGGCGGTGATGAACTCGCGGGTGCCCGCCACCTTGAAGTCCATGTCGCCGAAAGCGTCTTCAGCACCGAGGATGTCGGTGAGCGCGACGTACTCGGTCTCGCCTTTGACCTCGCCGGAGACCAAGCCCATAGCAATACCTGCAACCGGGGCCGCCAGCGGTACACCGGCGTTGTACAGCGACAGCGTCGACGCACACACGGAACCCATGGAGGTCGAGCCGTTGGAGCCGAGCGCCTCCGAAACCTGGCGGATGGTGTACGGGAACTCCTCGCGCGACGGGATGACCGGGGTCAGAGCGCGCTCCGCGAGCGCACCGTGACCGATCTCGCGGCGCTTGGGCGAACCGACGCGGCCAGTCTCGCCGGTGGAGTACGGCGGGAAGTTGTAGTGGTGGATGTAGCGCTTCGACTGCTCCGGCGTGAGCGAATCGATGTGCTGCTCCATCTTCAGCATGTCGAGCGTGGTAACGCCGAGGATCTGGGTCTCGCCGCGCTCGAACAATGCGGAGCCGTGGGCGCGCGGGATGAGCTCGACTTCAACTTCGAGATCGCGGATGTCGGTGACACCGCGGCCGTCGATGCGGAAGCCCTCGGTGAGGATCTTCTCGCGCACGATCTTCTTTTGCACCGCGTTGTACGCCGCGCGGATCTCCTTAGAGGCGGCTGCGAGCTCTGCGGTGTCGTCGTCGTCGATGTCGAACTTGTCCAGGAGATCTGCTTCGATCTCCTCCATGTACGCGTTGGACTCGTTCTCGCGCTCGGCCTTGCCGGCGATCGTCATGATCTTCGAAAGGCGCTTTGCAGCCTTCTTCTCCACCGCGTCGTAAACCTTGTCGGAGTACGCCGGGAAGAGCGGAAACTCCTTTGCGTCCTTCGCGGCCTCCTTGGCCAGCGCGGCCTGGGCCTCGCACAGCGTGCGGATGTACGGCTTTGCAGACTCGAGGCCCTCCGCCACGGTCTCCTCGGTCGGTGCCGGGTAGCCGTCGCGCACCAGCTGGACCACGTTCGCGCCAGCGCCAGCCTCGACCATCATGATCGCGACGTCGGACTCAGTCTTGCGGCCGCGACGGCGCTCGACAATGCGGCCCGCAACCACCATCTCAAACAGCGCTCGCTCGTGCTGCGCGTGGTTCGGGAACGCAACCCACTGTCCCTCAGGGTGCTTGTCATCGGCGATCAGCGCCATGCGCACGCCGCCGACCGCGCCGGACACCGGCAGGCCAGACAGCTGGGTCGCAGCGGACGAGCCGTTGATGGCGACGACGTCGTAGTACTCCTCCGGGTCCCAGCTCATAACCGTCACCACAACTTGCACTTCGTTGCGCAGACCCTTGACAAAGGTCGGGCGCAGCGGGCGGTCGATCAGGCGGCACGCCAGAATCGCCTCGGTGGACGGGCGGCCTTCGCGGCGGAAGAAGGAGCCGGGGATCTTGCCCGCGGCGTACATGCGCTCCTCAACGTCCACCGTCAGCGGGAAGAAGTCGAAGCCCTCGCGCGGCTGGTTGGATGCGGTGACGGTGGCGAGCATCATCGTGTCGTCATCGAGGTAGGTGGTCACCGACCCGTCGGCCTGGCGCGCGAGCTGGCCGGTTTCAAAACGGATGGTACGGGAGCCGAAATCGCCGTTGTCAATGGTGGCGACCGCTTCAGTAATGCCGTAATCCTCGTCGACAAAGACGTCGTACGAGTTCTTCGGGGTAAACGTGCTCAAAAAATTCTCTCCTTAGGCGATCATCGATGCCGCCGTAACGTGCTCTGACTGTTGAACGGTCTCACATAATAGCAGCTCGCATGCAAAACGGGCCCGCCCCCGTGAAGGAGCGGGCCCGTAGAGCCTGAAAAACGGCGGCGCGACTAGCGGCGCAGACCCAGGCGAGCGATCAGGGAGCGGTAGCGCTCAACGTCGTTCTCGCGCAGGTACTTCAGCAGACCGCGGCGGCGACCGACGAGCAGCAGCAGACCACGGCGGGAGTGGTGGTCGTGCTTGTGGTACTTCAGGTGCTCGGTCAGATTGTTGATGCGCTCGGTCAGCAGCGCAACCTGCGCCTCCGGGGAACCGGTGTCGGTCTCGTGCAGGCCGTACTCCTTGAGGATTTCGGCCTTCTTCTCAGTGCTCAAAGCCATGAGGAACTCTCCTTGTATTTCAGTTCGCACTCGTGATGTTTTCTTGCGCCCCAACTGCTGCGAACCACAGTCAAAGCCGAGAGGCGATGTTACCGTGCAGCTGTGCCGGCAGCCAAACCGGTCAGGCGTTGCATGAACTCTTCCAAGAATCTGTCGACGTCCACGCCGACTGCCACGTGGGCGGTCTTGACCGGGTCGTTCAACCGCGTCTCGTCGCCGATGGTGCGGCCGCGGGTCTCCCCCTCGGTGTCCGTTTTCATGTTGATGTCCAAGGTGGTGACCAGGCTCGGGTCCACGGCGACGGCGACGGCGAGCGGGTCGTGCAGGCCGCAGCCGCCGAGGTAAGGCGCGGTAGTTTCGTACGCCTTGATGTAGTAGTTGGTCGCCGCCGCCAGGAAGTCGCCGCCGGCGGTGCCAAGCTCGGACCACTTCGCAGTCTCCTCAGTGGTCAAAAGCGTCTGCAACGTGACGTCGAGACCGATCATGGTCACGTCCTTCGCGCGGCGGAACAGCAGGTCGGTGGCCTCGGGGTCCTGGTTCACGTTTGCTTCCGCCCACTTCGACACGTTACCCGGCACGGTGAGCGCTCCGCCCATCATGACGATGTGGGCGCGCTCGGCGAAGGTCTCGCTGGCTTCGATGGCAGCGGCGATGGTGGTCGACGGACCTGTCGGCACGATGACCAAGTCGTCGCCGTACTTCTCCACCGACTCGACCAAGAAGTCCACGGCCGAGGTCTCCTCCACCGCGCGCGAGGGCTCCGGCAGATCCGCCTCCCCCACGCCGTTCTTGCCGTGGATGAACTCGGAGATCTCCAGCACCTCGAAGCTGTCCTTGGCGCGGGCGTGATCGGGGCCGGCGAAGACCGGCACGTCACCGCGGCCGAACAGCTCCAGGATGGCCAGCGTGTTGCGCACGCCGGTCTCCACCAACACGTTGCCGTAGGTGCCAGTCACGCCGATGAGGTCGAGCTCCTCCGAGCCAAGGGCGTAGGCCAGGGCGAGCGCGTCGTCAATGCCAGTGTCAAGATCGAGAATGATTTTGCGGGTCATGGCACCCGACTCTACGCGCTGGTCTCACGCACCGAGGATCTCGCGGGTGCGGGCGACGTCGCGGCCCATGTGCTCCAACAGCTCGTCGACGGAGTCGAACTTCACCATGTCGCGGACCTTTGCCACGAACTCGACGCGCGCCACCCTGTCGTACAGATCCGCGTCGCGGTCGAGCACGAAGGATTCCACGCTGCGGCGCTCGTCGCCGAAGGTGGGGTTCGTCCCCACCGAGATTGCGGCCGGGTAGCGCACGCCCGGTTCCATATCGCCGTCGATCCGCGCGTCGTCGACGATGGTCAGCCAGCCGGCGTACACGCCGTCGGCGGGCAGCGCCGCGCCTTCCGGCACGTACTGGTTCGCCGTGGGGTACCCCAGCTCGCGCCCGCCGCGCCCGGCGCCCCGCTCGATTGCGGAGACGACAGAGAACGGCCGGCCCATGTAGTCGGTGGCCACGCCCAGGTTCCCCCCTGCGAGCTGGTCGCGGATGGCGGTGGAGCAGATGCGCACGCCACCGTCGTCAAGCAGCTGCACCACAGTGACATCGACGCCGTACTTCTCCCCCAGCGACGTCATGGTTTCCGGCGTGCCCTCCGCGCCGCGGCCGAACGTGAAGTTCCGGCCCACCACGACGTGCTTGGCGTTCAAGCGCCCGGCAAGCGTGTCGCGGACGTAAGACTCGGCGCTGTCTCCTGCGAGTTCGACGCGGAAGTCGATCACCACGAGGTAATCCACGCCGAGCTCCGCGATATGGCGCGCGCGCTCTGCAAACGGGGTGAGTTCCGCGGGTGCCGTTTCGGGCGCGAACACGGTGCGCGGGTGCGGGTCGAACGTCATCACGACGCTTTCAAGCCCCAGCTGGCGGGCGGTGTTGACCGCCTGGGTGATCAGCAGCTGGTGACCGCGGTGCACCCCGTCGAAGACGCCGATTGTGACTACGGTTCCGTCCGGGCGTCCGAAATCGTGGGGCACCTCGGCCAGACCGCGCATAATCTTCACGCGACATAGAGTACGGCATACTGAAAAACCATGACCGATCCCCTCGAAGCATCTGGCATCGTGATTGTGGACAAGCCCGCGGGCATGACAAGCCACGACGTGGTGGCGCGCCTGCGGCGCATCTTTGGCACTCGCAAGGTGGGCCACGCCGGCACCCTCGACCCCATGGCCACCGGTGTGCTGGTCGCCGGCATCGAACGCGGTACGAAGCTCCTTGCTCACCTCGTGGCCGAGGAGAAGGTCTACGAGGCCACGATCCGCTTGGGCGCGTCAACCACCACGGATGACGCTGAGGGCGAGGTCCTTTCAGCGGCGGATGCATCGCACGTCACAGACGAGGCGATTGCGGCGGGCATCGCGGCGCTGACCGGCGACATCATGCAGGTTCCGGCGAGCGTGTCCGCCATCAAGATCGGCGGCAAGCGCGCTCACGAGCTGGTCCGCGAGGGCGCCGAGGTGGCAATCCCCGCGCGCCCGGTGACGGTGCACAGCTTCGACTACACCGTCCGCCGCGGCGAGCACCTCGACATCGACGCGATAATCCGCTGCTCCTCCGGCACATACATCCGCTCGTTGGCGCGGGACCTCGGCGCTTCGCTTTCAGTTGGGGGGCATTTGGTTGCTTTACGACGCACCCTAGTCGGCCCCTTCCCCATCACCCGTGCACACACCCTGAAGGACTTGGAAGCGCACCCGGCGCTGACGCTGACGATGGACGAGGCGCTCACCACCGCCTGGCCGGTGCTAGACATCACCCAAGACGAATACGACGCGCTCGCCATGGGCAAGTGGTTGGAGCCGAGGGGGCTTTCCGGCGTGCACGCGGCTAAAGGTCCTGACGGGCGCGTCGTCGCGCTGGTGAAGGAGCAGGGCAAGCGGCTCGCAACCACCTTCGTCGCCCGCCCGTCGACGCTGACGTAGCACTAGATAAAGAACGCCGACGCGATCACGTACCCGCCGCGCACCACCCAGCGGCCCTCGAAGTACGGCGCGGGGGCGGGGCGGGCAAGCAGCTGGGCGACAAACGTGCCGTCGGCGCGCAGGGCAATCTCCGCCTCTTCGAACCCCAGCCAGCGCCTAGTCAGCGGGAACCAGCACTTGTAGGTGGCCTCCTTCGCGCAGAACAGCAGCCGGTCGGCCCACGACTGGCCCGCGGCCATCATCGCCAAGACCGACTCGCGCTCCGCCGGCAGCGCGATCTGCTCCAAAACACCTTCCGGCAGCGGCTGCGCGGGTTCCGCGTCCAGCCCCATTGAGCGCACGTAGCGCGTCGGTGCCGCCACCGCCGCGCGCAGGCCCTCGGTGTGCGTGAGCGAGCCGGTGAAACCTTTTGGCCACAGCGGCATACCCCGCTCCCCGCGCAGTATCGCCCCCGCCGTGGTCACCCCGAGCTCTTTCAGCGCCTGGTGGGCGCACCAGCGGGCGTCGCCGAACTCGCCCTTGCGCATGTCGAGGGCCTCCGAAACCTGGGCGCGTTCACTCGGCAGCAGGTCGCGGTAGTTGGTCAGGTCGCGGGCGTCGTCGTTGCGCAGGTACACCACGCGCGCGGCGGGCGGAAACAGGCTTACGTCCCTCATCACCCCTCCACCTCCATCACCGGATACGGGAAGGCAAGGGGCGGGTGCTCGCGGTGCTCCCACTCGCGCGGGTAGCCGAGCGAGACCTCAATGTGCTTCACCCCGTCGACTTGCATGACCCCCGGCATGTGCAGGTGGCCGTAGATCACCGCCTTGGCGTTGTAGCGCTTCGGCCAACTGCGCGTGTGCCTGGTGCCGCACCACAGCGCGACTTCGGACCAGCGCATCTTCAGCGTCGGCTCCTGCACAAGCGGCCAGTGGTTAATCAGGATCGTGGGGCCTTCGATCCGGGACAGCCGCTTGGTGGTGTACGCGAGGCGGTCCCAGCACCACGCCCGGACGTCGACGAAAGGGGCGATGGCGAACTCGTCCGTCATCATGATGTTGCGGCGCCGGGCCGCGGCAACCGCCTCCTCCACGCTCATGCCGGGTGCGCGGAAGGAGTAGTCGTACAGCGTGAACAGCGGGCAAACGGTTACCCCGCCGAAGACCGGGTAGGGGTCCTCCGGGGTGATCACACCCATCTCCCGCATGGACTGCACCAATGCCGTGTACTTGTCGCGTCCCCGGTGGCGGTCAGCGGAGCGGGAGAACAGCTCGTGGTTGCCTGGGGCCCAGATGACCGTGTCGAATCGCTCGTTGAGCTTAGCCATGACCCGGACGATCAAGTCGCTTCGCTCAGCGACGTCGCCGGCGACGATGAGCCAGTCCGACGGGTCGGTCGGCTGGATCTCGTCAATGCGCGGGGAATTCGCCTTCACCGCCGCGTGCAGGTCGCTCACTGCCCACAAAGTGGTCATGGAAGGTTTCTAGCACACAGCGCGAAGTCTCGGCCGCGCAGCCGGCCGGGTTAGGCCCCTGTGCGCGCCCACCGCATCGACCTGAACCGCAGCCACACGCCCACCAAGCGGAAGACAATGGACAGCAGGTGGCCAGTCCAAATCCCCGTCAGCCCCCAGCCGAACTGGACGGAGAGAAGCGTCAGCGGCAGGAACCCGCCGAGAACTGAAGCGATGGTGAGGTTGCGCAGGAACGCGGCGTCGGACGCGCCGAGCAGCACACCGTCGAGGGCGAAAACCACGCCACCCGTGACGACCATGGCGATCAAGAGCCACCACGGCACGCGAAGCTCCGCGAACACAGCGGCATCGCTCGTGAACAACGACTGGATCGGCCGGGCGAGCAGCGCGAACACCGCGGCGAGGGCGGTGGAGAACAGCACGGAGAACCGCGTGACCTGCACCCCGACAAAACGGGCCTCGTCCACGTTGCCCGTGCCGAGGGCGGAACCGGTAAACGTCTGCGCCGCGATGGCCAAAGAATCGAGCACCAGCGTGAGAAAGTTCCACAGCTGCAGCATGATCTGGTGCGCGGCGAGCACCGCGACGCCCGACCTGCCCGCCACGGCAGCGGCCGCTAGGAGCGAAATCTGGAACGACAGGGAGCGCAGGATGAGATCCCTGCCCAACACCAGCTGCTGCTTAATCACGCTCCACCGCGGCGCCCAGCTGCCGCCGTAGCGCAACTGCTCCCGGATCAGCACCGCGAGGAAGAACCCCGCTGTAATCCCCATGCCAATGACGTTGGCTACGGCGGAGCCGACCAGCCCGTACCGGCTGACCAGCACCGGCAAGAGGATTGCCCCGGGCACGAGCCCGCACAGCGTGAGCATGAACGGCAGCCGCGTGTTCTGCACGCCCCGCATCCACCCGTTGCCGGCCATGATGACCAGGGTGAGCGGGATCGCGAACGCCGCCACCCGCATCCAGCGCGCAGCCTCGGCGGACGTGGCTGCGTCGTTGGTCAAAAACATCGCGAGCGGCTGCGCGAAGAGCATGACTAGCGCAGCGAGCAGCGCGCCGACAGCGAGGGCGACCCAGGTGGCTTGGACGCCCTCAGCGACAGCGTCGTCGCGCCTGCCCGCGCCGAACATGCGCGAGCTTCGCGCGGTGGTGCCGTACGACAAAAACGTCAGCTGGGTGGTCACCGTGGACTGGATCGCGGTGCCAGCCGCCAGCGCGGCCAGCTCCCCGGTGCCGAGACGGCCCACCACCGCCGTGTCTAGCAGTAGGTACAGCGGGTTCGCTGCCAGCACACCGAGTGCGGGCAGCGACAACGTGAGGATCTGTCGCGCGGTGATCATGGCAGCGCAGCGAGCAGCTCGCGGGTGATCACGTCTTGGGTGCCGTAGGCGGAATACCCCGCCGCCGGCACGTGCCCGCCGCCGCCGAGCGCCTTCGCCACCTGGGACACGTCGATCACGGACGACCGCAGCGACACGGCCCAGTAGCGCGGCGCTTGCTGCTTGAACACCACGCCGACGTCGGAACCCTCAAGCGCTCGCGCGTAGTCGATCACTGCCTCAACTGCAGTCTGGCTCATGCGCGCCAGCGACTCGGCCGGCACCGCAATCACCGCAACCGTGAGTCCCTTCTCGCGGTAGATCTGCATGTCCGCGAGTACCGAGCCCATAATCTTCAAATCGATGGCGCTCATCGAATCCATCAGATCGAGGGCGATCTGGCGCGTGTCCAGATCGAACTGCATGAGCTCAGCGGCGAGCACGTGCATCCGCGCGGTGCCCCACCGGAAGTTGCCCGTGTCGGTGACCAGCCCCGCGTACAGGCAGTACGCGATATCCCGGTCAAGCTCGGCACCCATGTAGCCCAACAACTCGCGCACCAGCGTGGTGGTCGACTCCGAGTCAATGATGAGGTTGGTGCCGCCGAAGCCGGGGTTCGTCTCGTGGTGGTCGATCACCACGACACGGGACGGGTCGGCGGCAATCGCGTCCTGCACCAAGCCGGTGCGGTCAAGGGAGGCGCAATCAACGGTGACCACGAGCGCGTCGTCAGGCAACGAGCCCCCGTAGTTGATTGCTCCCACACCCGGCACGGTGTCCAGGTTGGACGCGTGCGGGTAGGTCTGGCCAATATGCACGCTGGTGTCGATCCCCAGCCGCCTCAGCCCGAACGCCAAGCCGCAAGCTGAACCCACGGCGTCGGCGTCGGGTTTGACGTGGGCCACGACCGCCACCTTCGCAGCGCCGAGCAGCCGCGAACTTACGGCCTCGAACTGCGCGGCGTGCGCGGGAAACAGTGAGTCCATTTCCGCGCCCTACCTACTTCTCCCCGTCACCCTTGTACGGGTTGGAACTGCCGGCGGGCGTGGCGTTGGCGCGCAGCCGAGCGGTTTCCTCGTCGCGCGCGCGGGCGCGGCTGAGAAGCTCTTCCATGCTTGCCGACGCCGCCGGCACCTCGTCGTACACAAACTTCAACGTCGGCGTGAACCGCACGTTGAGCTGGTCCCCGACAATCTTGCGGATCTGGCCGCGGGCGCGGTTGAGCGCTTCCGCAGCCGAATCCAGGTCGGGCTCGTCATCGATGTTGCGCCCGCGCACGGTGTAGAACACCGTCGCGTCGTGCAGGTCGCCGGTGACGCGGACGTCGGTGACGGTGACCAGCTCGAGACGCGGGTCTTTTACCTCGTGCTCAATCGCGGTCGCCACGATCTGCTGGATCTGCTTGGCAAGGCGCTGTGCGCGCGGGTTCTCACCCATGACTCCTCCTTGTGTGTCGGTTTCCCACCTGGAAGGTACCCGTGCGGCGTAAAACTAGCCGCGCGGGACCTCGACCATCTCGTACGCCTGGATGATGTCGTCCACCTGGATATCCGGGTAGGACAGCACCATGCCGCACTCGTAGCCCTTCGCAACCTCGGTGACGTCGTCCTTCTCCCGGCGCAGCGAGTCGATCGTCGCGTCGGGGGTGACGACGTTGCCGTCGCGCACCAGGCGCACCTTCGCACCGCGGCGCACCGCACCGTCGGTGACCATGCAGCCTGCAATGAGGCCGACGGCGGAGGCCTTGAAGATCTGGCGGATCTCCGCCTGGCCCAGGTCGCGCTCCTCGTAGATCGGCTTGAGCATGCCGCGGAGCGCAGCCTCAACCTCCTCGATGACCTGGTAGATCACGGAGTAGTAGCGGATCTCCACACCCTCGTTGTTCGCTTCCTCCGTCGCCTTGCCCTCGGCGCGCACGTTGAACGCGACGATGACAGCGTCGGAAGCTGCGGCGAGCAGGACGTTGGTCTGGGTGACAGCACCGACACCGCGGTCGATGATGTTCACCTCCACCTCGTCGTCCACCTCGATCTTGAGCAGCGCCTCCTCCAGCGCCTCCACGGAACCGGCGTTGTCGCCCTTGATGATGAGGTTGAGCTGGCTGGTTTCCTTGAGCGCCTGGTCCAGGTTCTCCAGGGAGACGCGCTTCTTGGTGCGGGCCTGCATCGCAGCGCGGTGGCGGGCATCGCGCTGCGCGGCAATCTGGCGCGCCACGCGGTCGTCGTCCACCACGAGCAGGTTGTCGCCCGGGCCGGGGACGCCGTTGAGACCTTGGACCTGCACCGGGCGGGACGGGCCCGCCTCTTCGACGTCGTTGCCCCACTCGTCGACCATGCGGCGCACGCGGCCGAAGTTGCCGCCGACGACGATGGAGTCGCCGACGCGCAACGTGCCTCGCTGCACGATCACGGTCGAAACCGGACCGCGGCCGCGGTCAAGGTGGGACTCGATCGCAACACCCTGCGCGTCCATGTCCGGGTTCGCGGTGAGCTCAAGCGCTGCGTCCGCGGTCAGCAGGACTGCCTCAAGGAGATCGTCGATACCCGTGCCCTGCTTGGCCGAGATGTCGATGAACATGGTGTCGCCGCCGTACTCTTCCGGCACAAGGCCGTACTCGGTGAGCTGGCCGCGGATCTTGTCCGGCTGCGCCTCGGGCTTATCCACCTTGTTCACGGCAACCACGATCGGCAGGTCCGCCGCCTTGGCGTGATTGATCGCCTCAACGGTCTGCGGCATCACGCCGTCGTCCGCAGCAACCACCAAGATGGCCAAGTCGGTGGACTTGGCGCCGCGGGCACGCATGGCGGTGAACGCCTCGTGGCCCGGGGTATCCAGGAAGGTGATCTTGCGTGGCTCGTCCTCGAGGGTCACCTCAGTCTGGTACGCGCCGATGCCCTGGGTGATGCCGCCGGCCTCGCCCTTGCCCACGTTCGCGCGCCGGATCGAGTCCAGCAGGCGGGTCTTACCGTGGTCGACGTGGCCCATGACGGAAACCACCGGCGGGCGCTGTTCAAGCGCTTCCTCGCCACCGATGTCCTCACCGAACTGCAGGTCGAAGGACTCGAGCAGCTCGCGGTCCTCGTCCTCCGGCGAGACAATCTCAACCTCGTAGTTGATCTCGGCGCCGAGCAGCTGCAGCGTCTCTTCGGAGACAGACTGCGTCGCCGTGACCATCTCGCCCAGGTTGAACAGCGCCTGAACAAGGTTCGATGCCTCGGTGCCGATCTTCTCGGCGAGATCCGTCAGGGTCGCACCTTGGCGCAGGCGCACGGTCTTGCCGCCGCCGTCGGGAAGACGAACGCCGCCGATGACGTTCGGTGCGTGCATCTCCTCGTACTCAGCGCGCTTCTGCCCCTTGGACTTGCGGCGCTTGCCGGGTGCGCCGCCCGGACGCCCGAAAGCGCCGGCGGTGCCGCCGCGGCGACCGCCGCGGCCTCCGCGGAAACCGTCGCGCGGGGCGCCACCCGGGCCGCCCTGGCCGCCGCCGCGGCCGCCGCGGTTACCGCCCTGGCCGCCGCGGCCGCGGTTCGGGCCCGCAGCCTTGGACGGCATCTGGGTCGGCGACGGGTGCGCAGCCATATCGGCCGGCGACGGGCGCGAGCCGCGCTCGCCGCTCGGACGCGGGGCACCTTGCCCCTGGCCCTGTCCCGGGCCGCGGCCGCGGCCAGCACCCTGCTGCGCGCCACCACGGCCGCCGCCCGGACGCGGGGCGGGACGGCCGCCGCCGCTGTTGGAGGAGAACGGGTTATTCGCTACGCGCGGGCGGCCGCCCGGCTTCGGCATCGGACGCGGCATCGCATTGCCCGGGTTTGCGGACTGGCCGGACCCTGCGCCCGGCTTCGGGGCAGCAGGCTTGGGCGCTGCCGGCTTCGGAGCACCCGGCTTAGCCGGCGCGGGCTTGGCGGCAGGCTTAGCCGGCGCGGGTTTCGCGGCTGCCGGCTTCGGCGCTGCGGGCTTGGCAGCACCCGGCTTCGGGGCTGCGGGCTTGGCAGCCGCAGGTTTCGGCGCCGCAGGCTTCGGAGCCGCAGGCTTGGCGGCAGGCTTGGCCGCCGGCTTCTCCGCCGCGGCGGCAGGCTTGGGCGCCGCCGGTTTGGCGGCTGCGGGTTTCGCGGCCGCAGGCTTCGGGGCCGCCGGTTTGGCCGCCGCCGGCTTCTGCGCGTTTGCGTTTGCGGTCTTGTCGGCCGCGTCTGCCTTCTCACCGCCGGCTTGCGCCTCGTAGTGGGCGCGCATCTTCTTCACCACCGGCGGTTCGATGGTGGACGAAGCGGTCTTGACAAACTCGCCCTGCTCCTTGAGCGTGGCGAGGAGTTCCTTACTTGTTACGCCGAGCTGTTTTGCCAGTTCGTGAACGCGTAGCTTTCCGGGCACGTGTCTCCTTGGTTGTTGGCTAGGAGTGCGCGCCCTTCGTAGTTACACAAAAAGCGACGTACCCCTAGATTGGTCAGTGACTTTCATCGCTGATGCTGCTTCATGGTCGCGTACTCATCAGTGTTCGGTCTTCCTATCTGTATGTGGGTCTCTATGTGGGTCGCTAACGTACTCACGTACATGACTCACGTCCACAAGGGTGGACAAGCGAAGCGCCCTGGCGAACGCCCGGCGTTGCTCCGCTAGCTCAACAGCTTCCGGCGTCGGTATAATCCACGCGCCCCGCCCAGGCAGCCTGCGGCGGGGGTCCGCCAGCACGCGGCCGGGGTGTTCCGGATCCTGCACAACCCGCAGAAGCTGGGTGTCTTCCACCTTCTGGCGAGTGGCTATGCAGGTCCGCATACGGATGGGCATGCGCATACCTTCGCTGGTAACAGTTTGTAAGCCGTCGCCTAGAATACGCCACGTTACGCCGAAACTTCTAACCCGCGGCCCCCGCGGCGGTTAAGCGTCGTCGCCGTCGGCGTCGGAATGGATGTCGATCTTCCAGCCGGTGAGGCGGGCGGCGAGGCGGGCGTTCTGGCCTTCCTTGCCAATGGCCAGGGACAGCTGGTAGTCCGGCACCACGACGCGGGCGACCTGCGCCTGGGCGTCGGTGACCTCGACACTGATGACCTTCGAGGGCGCGAGCGCGTTACCGACGTAAGTCGCCGGGTCCTCCGAGTGGTCGATGATGTCGATCTTCTCGCCGCCGAGCTCTTCCATGATCGCGGTGACGCGCGAGCCGCGCGGGCCGATGCAGGCGCCCTTAGCGTTGACGCCCTTCACCGTCGGGCGCACGGCCACCTTGGTGCGGTGCCCCGCTTCGCGGGCGATCGCGATGATCTCAACGGTGCCGTCGGCGACCTCGGGCACCTCGAGGGCGAACAAACCGCGGACAAGTTCGGGGTGAGTGCGCGACAGGTTGACGGTGACGTCGCGGTCACCGCGGTTGACGCCGACTACATAAGCCTTAATGCGGTCGCCGTGGCTCAGTTGCTCGCCCGGGATCTTCTCCGCCGGCAGCAAAATACCGTCCTGCGGCTCGATCTCTGAGCCGATTTCCACCGCGTTCACCCCGCGGGCTTCCTTGTACGCGTCGCGCTGGACCACGCCAGAGACGACCTGGCCCTCTAAGTCGGCGTACTCCGAGTAGACGCGGCCAACCTCGGCCGAACGCAGCTGCTTCTTAATGGCGTCGCGCACGGCGACAGCGCCGATGCGGGAGAAGTTCACCGGGGTGTCGTCGTATTCGGAGAGTACTTCTCCCTCAGTGTCGTGCTCTGTCACGATGACCGAGACGTCGCCGGTTGCGGTATCAATGTCGATTCGCGCCTTCGACCCGTCGTCGAGCGGGTGCTCGCGGAAGTCCTTGTACGCCCACAACAGTGCGGACGCAATCGTCTCCAGCAGAGCCGGAACCGGAATCCCCTGGTTCTTCTCGATGGCCTTCAAGGCCGCCATATCAATATTCACTTGTCACCTCTTCAAACGGGAGTTCCGCCAGCTCCATCTCCTCTGCCGGCGGATTGTTGAACTCAATTTCTACCACCGCACCCGCCAATTCAGAAACTGCGCGAGGGGCGGCTTCCGGCTGTTTGGCACCGGAGCTGACAAGCGCAACCTGCGTCTCATCCTCGCTTAGCGCGCCGATGCGGAACACCTGCTCGCCGACCGCCACTAAACGCCCGCGGTTGCGGCGCCAGTGACGCGGCTGCGTCAGCGGCAGATCCACGCCCGGGGTCGTCACTTCAAGGGTGTAGCCGGCTCCAAAGTTGAGGTCGCCGGCGTCCTCGCGTGCGTCGAAAAGCGCGGAAAGCTCCTCGCTGACCTCCTCCAGCTCATCGAGCGTGGGGCGGGAATCGCTGTCGAGCGCGACGACAACCTGGGACTTCGCCCCCGCTTTCGCGGTGCGCACACCCTCCACGTCCATGCCGTAGGCGGCGGCGACCGGCTCGATCAGGCGCGTAAGTTCTTCTTCGGAAGGGAAAGCCATGCGCTAAAGCCTATCGTGTAGCGTTTGAGCAGTGAAAAAGCTGTTCGCCCTGCCCGCCTGCCTTCTTGTCGCTAGCACGGTCGCCGGGTGTACCGTGATGGACGTCGTCGGCCCGCGCCCGAACGCGGAGATCGTGGCTCTGGCGCGACAGGCGGCGGCTGATGAGGCGGCGGGTAGCGAACTGCGGGGGGCGCAGAAGCAGGCGCTTGTTAACGAGGCGTTGCGTCTCTGCGGCACCACCCCTCAAGGCGAAACCCCGTCGTCGTGCAGCGTGGAGCTCGGGGAACTTCCCGCGGCCGCAGACACCGGGTCGTTGGTCGCAATGACCGCTGAGGCGGCGAAGCGGGTACCGGAGGATTCCGTGGACCTCGTCGTCGCGCAGGCCATCGACGCCGCGGCTGCGGGAGGCGTCGACCTCGAGGACGCCCATCCGGGCGCGAACGAACTCGACGCCGCGGACCCCGCCGACGCCGCGTCGCAGAAAGACATCTTAGAGCGGGAATACGCGTTCCAGTACGGTCTCGGGGTGGCCAAGGCGTTCGGCGACGACGCGCTGGCGGACCGCATTGTGGAGCTCGACCGGGCTTCGAAGGAGCGGGTCGCGGCACTAGTTGAAAGCGTCGACGGGGACACCCCTGAGACGGTTGCCGCCCCAGGCTACCTCATCGGCGACGCCGAGCAGCCGACGGATGAGGCCTCGGCGGCAGCGCTGGTGGAGCACCTGCGCCAGAACCTGGTCGACGAGTGGCGCCACACCGCCGCCGCGGCGAACGACCCGGCGTGGCGCGAGGCCGCGATCTGGCTCGCAGCCCACGCGCAGCGTTCGTAGCTAACCCGCGCGTAGTTAGCCCGCCAGCGGCGCAGTTTCCTTGCGCACCAGCTCGACAACCTGGTCGACGATGCGCTCTGCCGGTACCTCGAGGGTCTCGCCGCCGCGAATGCGCAGCTCCACGATGCCGTCGGCGAACGAGCGGCCGAGGATCACCACGAACGGCATGCCGAGCAGCTCGGCATCTTTGAACTTGACGCCCGGGGAGACTTTGGGGCGGTCGTCGAAAAGCACCTCGAGCCCCGCGGCATCGAATTCAGCAACCAGCCGCTCGCCGGCCTCGAGCGCCGCGGCGTCCTTGTTCGCGACCGCGACGTGCACCTGGTACGGCGCGATGGCGACCGGCCACACAAGGCCCTTGTCGTCGTGGCGCTGCTCGGCCACAACCGCCATCATGCGGGAGATACCGATGCCGTAGGAGCCCATGGTGGGCACGGCGCGCTTGCCGTTTTCATCGAGAATCTGCACGTCCATCGCTTCGGTGTACTTGCGGCCCAACTGGAAGATGTGGCCCAGCTCAATACCGCGGGCAAGGGCCACGGTGCCATTGCCGCTTGGCGACGGGTCGCCTTCCTTAATCTCCGCAGCCTCGATGAACCCGTCGACGGTGAAGTCGCGCCCGGCCACGAGGCCGACGACGTGGCGCTGCGGCGCGTCCGCGCCCGTGATCCAGCTGGAGCCGTCGACCACGCGCGGATCCGCCAGCAACCGCACCCCGTTGGCCGCGAGCGCGCGCGGGCCAACGTAACCCTTGACCAGGAACGGGTTGTTTTTGAAGTCCTCGTCGCTTGCGAGCTCAAACGTCGCGGGCTCAAGGCTCGCCTCGAGGCGTTTTTCGTCCAGTTCGCGGTCGCCCGGGATCAGGATGCCGGTAAGTTGCGGGCCGACCGGGTTGCCGTCCTCGTCGGTGGCGCGCGGGTCGTTGACCTTGACCATCATGCACTTGAGGGTGTCGGAGGCTTGGACCGCGCGACCGTCGACAAGCAGCTGCTCCCGGTTCGCCCACTCGACCAGCGCCGCGATGGTTTCGGACGCAGGCGTGTCGTACTCGGTGGCCTCCGGCAGGCCCGCGATGTCGCGCGCGGGCGGGGCGACCGTGGTCACGGCCTCGACGTTGGCGGCGAAATCACCCGCGGTCGAGACGACGAACGTGTCCTCGCCGTTGTCGGAGTACGCCAAAAACTCCTCGGAGGCAGAGCCGCCCATCGCGCCGGAGGTGGCCTTGCAGATTTCGTAGCGCAGACCAACGCGGTCGAAGATGCGCTGGTAGGTGGCGCGGTGCTTGGCGTAGGACTCAGCCAGCCCCTCATCGGTCATGTCGAAGGAGTAGCTGTCCTTCATCACGAACTCGCGGCCGCGCAGAATGCCCGCACGCGGGCGCGCCTCGTCGCGGTACTTCGTCTGGATTTGGTACAGCGTGACGGGAAAATCCTTGTAGCTGGAGTAAAGGTCTTTGACCTGGGCGGTGAACATCTCCTCGTGCGTGGGGCCGAGCAGCATGTCCGCGCCCTTGCGGTCCTTCAGGCGGAACAGGTCGTCGCCGTACTCGGTCCAGCGGTTCGTCGCTTCGTACGGCTCGCGCGGCAAAAGCGCTGGGAAGAGCAACTCCTGCGCGCCCATCGCGTCCATCTCTTCGCGCACGATGCCCTCGATCTTGCGCAGCGTGCGAAGGCCAAGCGGCAGCCAGGAGTACACGCCGGGAGCCGCGCGGCGCACGTAGCCTGCGCGCACAAGCAGTTTGTGGCTGGGCACTTCCGCGTCGGCGGGATCTTCGCGCAGGGTGCGCAGGAACAGGGAGGACAGGCGTGTGATCATGTCAGGAAATTCTAGCGCTAGGGTTTTTGGCATGCTCATCGTGCTGCCACCGTCTGAAACCAAGGCTCCCGGCGGTGCCGGTGGCCCGATCACCGTCTCCTTTCCCCAGCTCGACCCGGTGCGCGAGACGCTTATGGGGCAGCTCGCCGCAAGCGACGTCGACACTCTCATGACCGAGCTGAAGATCCCCGCCGGCAAGCGAGCGGAGGCGGAGGAGAACCTGACGTTGCAGTCAGCGCCTGTCATGCCCGCGATCGAGCGCTACACCGGCGTGCTGTACGACGCCCTCGATGCGCCGTCGCTTCCAGCCGCTGCGCGCCAGCGGTTGGCGGTCGGCTCGGCGCTCTTCGGGCTTGTGCTTGCTAACGACCACGTGCCCCGCTACCGCCTCTCCGCCGGTTCCAAGCTCGGCGGACGGACAATGCGTGCGTGGTGGGGCCCGCGCGTTACCGAAGTACTGCAGGCGGAGGATTTCGTCGTTGACCTGCGTTCGGGCGCTTACCAGCAACTTGGCCCAGTACCCAGCGCGGTGACCGTGCGCGTAGAGCAGGCCGACACAGGCAAGGTGGTCAGCCACTTCAACAAACGCTACAAGGGGGAACTGGCGCGGACCCTGGCATTTGCCACTACCCCACCGAGTTCAGTCGACGATGTTGCGGATGCGGCCCGGGCAGGCAGTTTGAACGTGCTGGTGGACGGAAACGAGGTGACGCTTAAGGTGTGAGAACGGTGCAGTACATTCGATGACCATGCCGTTGCGCCGCGCTCTTCCAATCTCCGGAATCATTTACCTCGCCGTTCTCGCGTTCGTTGCCGCCAGGTGGGACGCAATTCCGGACCCGGTGCCGATGCACATCGGCCCCGGCGGTGAAGTGGATCGATGGTCGGAGAAGAACTTCCTCAGCGCCACCGCGGTGACGTGGATCGGCGTCGTGATTTCCGCGGCGATGGCGCTGTGCGCGCCGAAGCAGAGCCTGGCCGCGGCGCGGCGCGAGCCCTCCGACGAAGGCACCCTACCCAACGACGCGCTGCCCTACTCGGAGTCGGCGTCGCAGCGCGCGCAGCATCTCATCGATACCACCAATACATTCTTGGGAACGCTGCTTATCGCCACCAGCATCGTCTTGGCGCTGACCCAGGTCATGATGCTGTTTCCCGAGATCGTCTCGCCCACCCTGTGGTGGGTCTTTTTCGGGTTGTACATGGTGGGGGTTGTGGTGGCGTCGATAAGCCTTGCCCGAACATCCCGCCGGAACTTCGACGACATACCGGCAGACGCAGATGAGCTGCAACGCGTGGACGCGCTCAAGCGGGTGGCGTCGATGGGCTTGTATAGTCAGCCGCGCGACCCCATGGCGGTGGCAGTGCTGCCCGGTGAGCCCGGCAAGCTGCAGATCAACTCGGCGCACCCGGCGGGCAAGCAGCAGCTGCGCCGGATGGGCATCGGCATCGGCGTTTCGATCGTCCTCGTTGTGCTGCTGGCGGTGATCGCGTGACGGCGCCCCGCACGCAACGCCGCGGCGCGCTCAAACTGGCAGCGGCCATCCTCATCGCACTCATCGGCATCGCGGCGATCGCGTTCACCGTCAAGACGTGGCAGGAGCGCACCGGAGACACGGTGGTGGTGAGCCGGATTGTGGACGGCGACACGATCGATATCGAGCGCTCGGGCGAGACGGTTCGCGTGCGCTTGCTCAACATCGACACCCCGGAGAAAGAGGAGTGCCTGTTCAACGAGGCGACCGAGCACCTCACGATGCTCATCGCCCCCGGCGACCGCGTCTCACTGGTTCACGACGTGGAGCGCCAGGACCGCTACGGCCGCGAACTGGCCGGGGTGGTTACAGCCGACGGCACCTTTGTCAACGAGGTGATGGTGGCCGACGGTTTCGCGCGCGCCGTGGAATATCAGCCGAACACCCGCTTTACCCGGCAGATGCGCGACGCGGAGGCCCAAGCCAAGGCCGCTCGCACCGGCATCCACGCCGTGCCCACCGAGTGCCTTATGCCCACCGAGATCGCCCGCGACGCGCTTGCGCGCTACCAGGGTGACCCGGACCCGTTTTACCTCGACGTGATGCGCGACGCGGTGGACAACACGAACAACTTCACCTACCGGGACCAGGCGATTGCGCTGATCGACAGCCTCTAAGCCGATAGCCTTTAAGGCCATGAGCGACTTGAACGAGGCACGGGCCATCCTGGATAACGCCCGACATATCGAGGTCTTCACCGGCGCGGGTATGAGCGCGGACAGCGGGATCGCGACCTACCGCGACGCTCAGACCGGCCTGTGGGAGAACGTGGACCCGCAGGCAATGGCGTCGATAGACGCGTGGCGCATCGACCCGGAGACCATGTTCGCCTGGTACCTCTGGCGCGCACACCTCGCGCAGCAGGCCGAGCCCAACGCCGGCCACTTCGCCATCGCCCGCTGCCCGAAAACCTCAGTGACCACGCAGAACATCGACAACCTCCACGAGCGCGCCGGCAGCCACAACGTCGTCCACCTGCACGGGTCGCTGTTCGAGTTCCGCTGCTCCGAGTGCGGCCGCCCCTACACCGCCCCGATCGAGCTGCCCGAAGGGCCGGTCGAGGCAATTACCCCGCCCGCATGTCCCGAGTGCGGCGGTGCGGTGCGCCCCGGAGTGGTGTGGTTCGGCGAGGCGCTACCCGACGACGCGTGGGCGGAGGCCGAGCGGCGCATGAAAACCGCGGACGCGCTGTTGATCGTCGGCACCTCGGGGGTGGTCTACCCCGCCGCGGGCCTGCCGCTCATCGCCCACGCGAACGGGGTGCCGATCGTCGAGGTCACGCCAATGCGCACCGACCTGTCCCACCTGGCTGACGTGGTGGTCGAGGACACCGCGGCGCGCGCCGTGCCGCAGCTTATTCCTACTTCGTCGCCCGCAGCACAGTAAACGTCGCGTCGCGGGCGACCTGCTCCACCGTGGTGAATCTGCGCTCCACCTCGCCGCGGTAGCGCAGGTGCGAGTTGTGCACCAGGTACAGCTGCCCGCCGGGTTTGAGCATTCTTATCGACGCCCCCAGCAACTCCCTCACCAACGTCGCATCCACCGCCGTGCCGTCGTGGAAGGGCGGATTGAGCGCAACCGTGTCGAAGGACTCGCCGGGGAACTTCGACCCCGCGTCGTCCCACGTCGCGTTCAGCCCGTTGGCGCGCGCTGAAAGCACTGCGTCGGCGTCGGAGTCCGTGGCGAAAGCGTTCATGCCCCGCGTCACCGAGCCGTTGCCGCAGCCTAAGTCCAGCAAGCGGCCGGGATCCGCGGGCAGGCACGATCGCAGCAGCTCGCCGCCGCGGTCCGGCTTCGCACCTGAGAACACACCGCCGATCGCGGTGAGACCGTTGACTGTCACCGGCTCGTACGCGACCGGCTTGGGGCCTTCGGCGGCAAGGCAGCGGAACTTGCCTCGGCCGCGCGAGGCCGCGACGCGGTCGAACGACTCAGCCAGCACGTCGTTCATGCCCCGCGAGAGGTGCTTGTTGTTGCCGCCGAAAACAACACGAAGCGGCGCAAAACCGCTGGAAGCGAGCGAGCGCGCCACGTAGTCCAAGCGACCGAGCGCCTTCGGCATTTCTCCCACCGCCACGGCCGGCCCCTCCGAGCCGGCGAGGAAAACGTCCAGCCGCACGTCGCCGGCGGTCGCCGCGCCGAGCGACGCCGCCGACTGGCTGCGCGCGTAGTCGGGGTCGAGAAACACCACCGGGTTGCCCGCGCCCAGCGCGGCCCGCGTGAGGTCGAGGGTGGGGTCGTGGCAGATCAGCACGGTCTCGCCCGGCGCGATCTGCGCGGTGTCGAGGATCAGGCTATCCAGCGTGCGCAAGGCCGGCCACCTCCCCGAAGACGTAGACGGCGGGCGCGGACACGCCCTCGGCCTCCATGACGTCGGCGAGCGTTTCGGCGGTGGCGAAGAAGACCCGCTGGTTGGATGTCTCGCCGTCTTGGATAACGGCGGCGGGGGTGGTGGGGTTCAGGCCGGCGTCGATAAGCGACTGCCCTATGGCGCGCACGTTGCGCACCCCCATCACCACCACGATGGTCCCGCCGAGCGTGGCAAGCGAAGCCCAATCCACCAGCGACTTGTCGTGCCCGGGCGGCAAGTGGCCGGAAACCACCGTGAACGCGTGGGTGACCCCGCGCTGCGTGACCGGGACCTGCGCCGCCGCCGGCACGGAAATCGCCGAGGTCACCCCGGGCACCACGTCGCATGCAATCCCCGCCGCCGCGGCCGCCTGCAGCTCCTCGAACCCCCGGCCGAAAACGAACGGGTCGCCGCCCTTCAGCCGCGCCACGTGCTTGCCCTCGCGTGCGTAGGAGACCAACAGTTCGTTGATGCGCTCCTGCGCCACCTGCTTCGCGTACGGCAGCTTGGCCACATCCACGACCTCCTTGCCGTCGATGTCGATAAACTCCGCAAGCTCCGCGGCGGGCCCTAAGTGGTCGACGAGGATGACGTCGGCTGCCTCAAGCGCGCGCAGACCTCGGATGGTGAGAAGGTCCCACGCGCCGGGGCCGCCACCGACAAGCGTGATGTGGCCTGTACTCCCTGTACTCATGGCAGAACAGTTTAGGGTGAGACCATGCAACCACCACAGCTCGCCCACACGCTCGCTGACCGCTTACCCGAATTGGCGCACGCGCAGCCGCCCACGCGCTTTGAAAACCCGAAGCTCGTGGTGCTGAACGAGCCGCTGGCGGCCGAGCTCGGCCTCGACGCAGGTTGGTTGCGCACGGACGAGGGGGTGCGCTGGCTGGCTGGTTCCTCCGGCGGCCACGCCATGGCGTATGCGGGCCACCAGTTTGGACAGTTCGTGCCGCTGCTTGGCGACGGCCGCGCCCTCCTTCTCGGCTCCCTTCCCCACGCAGACGGCACGCCCCGCGAGATCCAGCTGAAGGGCTCGGGTCCGACGACGTTCTCGCGCCCGGGTTCTGACGGTGTCGGGGCCATCGGCCCCATGCTTCGCGAGTACTTGGTCTCCGAATTCATGCACGCGGTGGGCATTCCCACCACGCGATCGCTGGCGGTAGTCGACACCGGCGAACACGTCGTCCGTCAGCAGGGCCGCGTACCCGGGGGCATCGTCGTGCGTGTGGCCGCGTTGCACCTGCGCGTCGGCAGCGTGCAGTACGCCGCAACGCAGTCCGCCGAGCTAGTGGACCAGGTCGTGCGCGCCGCCGGCTTCGACTCCCCCGCCGCGATGCTGGACGGTGTCCTGGACGCGCAGCTTTCGCTCGTTGCATCCTGGATGCGCATCGGGTTCGTCCACGGGGTGATGAACACGGACAACACCGCGCTATCCGGCGAAACCATTGACTACGGACCGTGCGCGTTCACGGAGACGTATGACCCGAACGCGGTGTTCTCCTCCATCGACGCGCAAGGCCGCTACCGCTTCGGCTACCAACCTTCCATCGCGGTATGGAACATCGCGCGGCTTGCCGAAGCGTTGCTTCCCGTCATGGACCAAGACGCGGCCCAGGCTGTGCTGGCGGACGCGCAGGAGCGTTGGGACCGGGCATGGAATGCCGCCGTGCCAGACCCGGCTGCGCTGGCGGCGGCGGGAGACCTGTTCACCCACGCCGGCATCGTCTTCGGCCCCCGCAACGGCATGCTTGAGCGGGCCATTGTGGAAGCGGAACAGAACGGCAACTACGCGCCGTACTTCGAGCTTCTTTCCGCGACCAGCGACCCGTTCAACCCCGACGCCGGCCCGGAATGGATGAAGGCGCCCGAAGGCGCCTTCACGTTCCAAACATTCTGCGGGACCTAAGACCCCGCCGCGCAGGACTCGGCTACTTGGCCGTGCCCTGCCCGTCCAAGTGGCGCTCCACATCCAGGCCCAGAGTCTTCTGGGTCCACGCCCACTGCTCCTCGTACGCCGCGCGGTCGCGCTTCAGCGACTTGCCGTAAGTCGGGAACATCTCGTGGAGCTTGTCGCCCCAGTCGATCATGCGCTCACCGAAGCAGCGCTCGAGCAGCTCGAGCATCGCGGCCGGGGTGATCGACGCACCCGGGGACGCGCCCAGGATGCCGGCGATGGTGCCGTTCTGGTCGTTGACCAGTGCGGTACCGAATTCCAGCGAGCCGAAGCGGGGGGCAGCGGTCGGCTTGATCACCTGCACGCGCTGGCCGGCGACAACCTCTTGCCAGTCCTTCGGGTCGGCCTCCGGGTAGTACTCGCGCAGCACTTCCATCTTGCCGTCGAAGTTGCGGAAGACCTCCTCCACCAAGTACGTGACCAGGTTGAAGTTAGTGGCCGCAACGCCCAGGTACGACGGGATGTTGTCCGGGCGAATCGACTTAAACAGGTCGAGGTAGGAACCCTTCTTCATAAACTTCGGGGTCCAGCCGCCGTACGGGCCGAACAGCAGCGACTGCTCGCCGTCGACCACGCGCAGGTCAAGGTGCGGCACGGACATCGGCGGGGCGCCGACCTTCGCCTTGCCGTACACCTTCGCCTGGTGCTGGGCCACGAGCTCCTGGTTGGTCGTGCGCAGCCACATACCGGAGATCGGGAAGCCCGCGTAGCCGCGGACCTCCGGAACACCCGCTTTGCGCAGCAGGTCGAGCGCGTAGCCGCCGGCGCCGACGAAGACGAAGCGTGCGCGGGTGACCTTGCGGTCGCCGTTGCGCAGGTTTTTCACGCTGACCTTCCAGAAGTTGCCCTCGCGCTTAATGTTGGTCACTTCGTGGCCGTAGCGGATGACGGTGCCGTTTTCCTTCGCGGAGTCCAAGAACTGCTTGGTCAGCGCACCGTAGTTGATGTCGGTACCCGCGTCCGTCCAGGAAATCGCAACCGGCTCGGCGTCGAAGTCACGGCCCTGAGCCATCAGCGGCAGCATGCGGGCAAACTGGTCGCGGTCCTCGGTGTACTGCATCTGCGGGAACATGTGGTTCGCGCTCAGCGCGTCGTAGCGGCGCTTCAGGTACCCGATCTGGTCTTCGCCCTGGCCAAACGAGACGTGCGGCACCGGATTAATGAAGGCGCTCGGGTCGGTGAGCACGCCGTTTTCCACGCGGTTCGACCAGAACTGACGAGAGAGCTGGAACTTCTCGTTGATGTTCATGGCCTTGGAGACGTCGATGCGGCCGTTCTTCTCCGGCGTGTAGTTCAGCTCGCACAGCGCGGAGTGGCCGGTGCCGGCGTTGTTAAACGGGTAAGAGGACTCCTGGGCTGCGCCGTCGAGACGCTCGTAGATCACCTGAGTCCATCCCGGCTCCAGCGCCTGGAGCATCGCCCCAAGGGTCGCACTCATAATGCCGGCGCCAACGAGGAGAACGTCTACCTCGTCGTCATAGTGGTCTTTCTTCTCAGCCATTGCATGTCACCTGTTTCATTTCAGATCGTGTTCTGGTGCTGTCAAGGGTAATGGTTTTTCACTCTACGCTTATATAACTTGGCTCCGGCTAATATCGGTCGCATGAGTGCGCCGATAGACCCGACGTTTCAACCAGACATCCTCGGTGACGGCTTCGAGCAGGCGGTTTTGCCCATGGGCAAGGATCCGGACACCGGCACAGACGTCCGCGCCGTCCTCGTCCGCGCGAGCGTCGGCAACAAACACGCCGACAAGAACAAGCCGGCCCTGCTGTGGGTGCACGGCATGTCGGACTACTTTTTCCAAGACCACGTCGCCGACTACTTCACAGATCTGGGCTACCCGTTCTACGCGCTCGACCTGCGCCGCTGCGGACGGGCGCGCACGACCGGCCAGCGCTGGCACTACACCCTCGATGTGGCTAACTACTACCCGGAGCTGACTGCCGCACTCGATATCATCACCCGCGACCACCCCGGCGTGATCCCCATGGCCCACTCCACCGGAGGCCTCATCGTGCCGCTGTGGGTGGATGAGCTGCGCCGCGAGGATCCGAAGCGCCACGCGCAGATTAAAGGCATGGTTCTGAACAGCCCGTGGCTGGACCTCCAGTTCAACCCAGTAGCGGTCGCAGTGACCCGGCCAGTCATCAACACGCTCGGCCGCGTTGCCCCGAAACTACCCCTGCCGCAGGGCGGTCTCGGCGCCTACGGCGCTTCGATCTACCAAGGTGAGCACGGCGAGTGGGACTTCAACACTTCCATGAAGCCGCTCGACGGCCACCGCAAGTACCTCGGCTGGATCCGCGCTATTAATAAGGCGCAGCAGAAGATCCACTCCGGCGAAATAGACGCGGGTGTTCCCACGTTGACCCTCGTGTCTGCGCACTCGTACCTCGGCGAGGACTACTCCCCCGCCGCTGACACCGCCGACACGGTGCTCGATGTGGATCAGATCCGCAAATGGGCTCCTGAAACCTCATCCCAGAACGAAACAAAGATTATCGATGGCGCCCGCCACGACGTGTTCCTGTCCGAACCGTTCGCGCGCGAAGTCGCTTTCAAGACCACCGCCGAGTGGCTGGAGAAGATTTAAACGACATGGACACCACGCACTACGACCTCATCATCATCGGCACCGGCTCCGGCAACACGATCATCACCGAGGACTACGACGACAAACGCGTCGCCATCGTTGAGAACGGCAAATTCGGCGGCACCTGCCTAAACGTTGGCTGCATCCCTACGAAGATGTACGTGCTCGCCGCGGATACGGCCTACCAAGCGCGCGAATCCGAGCGCCTCGGCATCGACCTCGAGTTCAAAGGCGCCGACTGGCCTGCCATCCGCGACCGCGTTTTCACCAACCGCATCGACCTCATCGCAGCGGGCGGCGAGGAGTACCGCCGCTCCGACGCGTGCCCCAACGTGGACGTCTACGATCAGCCTGCGCGCTTCGTTGGCCCCCGCACGATCGAGACCGGCACCAAAGAAGGCCCCGCCACGATTACGGCGGACCAGGTACTGCTCGCCGCCGGCTCGCGCCCGTTCATCCCCGATTGGGCAGAAGGACTGGATTACCACACCAACGAGGACATCATGCGCCTCGAGAAGCTGCCCACATCCCTCACAATCGTCGGCGGCGGCTTCATCGCCATGGAGTTCGCCCACGTCTTCGAGGCGCTCGGCACCGACGTGACCATCGTCAGCCGCTCCGCGCTCCTGCGCACGCTCGACGAAACGATTCGCGACGAATTCAACACCCTCGCCGAAAAGCGCTTCAACGTCGTGCACTCCACGGTTGAATCCGCCCACCAGACCGAGGACAGCATTGAGCTGCTGCTTGCCGACGGCACCACCGTCTCCTCCCAGCACCTTCTCCTTGCCACCGGCCGCGTCCCCAACGGCGACGAACTCGAAGTGCAGAACGGGGGCATCGAAATGCTTCCGAACCACAGCGTGAAGGTCGACGAGTTCGGGCGCACCACCGCCGAGGGCGTGTGGGCGCTCGGCGACATCTCCTCGCCCTACCAGCTCAAGCACGTGGCCAACGCCGAAGCCCGCGCCGTCGGCGCCAACCTGCTGGCCGCCTTCGCCGGCGAAGAGCCCACCATGACCATGCCGCACGAGCACGTGCCATACGCCGTGTTCACCCACCCGCAGATCGCCACCGTCGGCCTCACCGAGGAGCAGGCCGTCGCAGCCGGCCACGACGTCACCACGAAGATCCAGCGCTACGGCGACGTCGCGTACGGCTGGGCGCTCGAGGACACCACCGGCGTGGTGAAGCTCGTCGCCGACAAGCAGTCGGGCCGCCTCCTCGGCGCCCATTACATGGGTCCGCAGGCCTCCACGCTGATTCAGCAGGCGATCACAATCATGGCGTTCGATTTGGACCTCCGCGACGTTCCCCGCAAGCAGTACTGGATCCACCCCGCGCTTGCTGAGGTCACCGAGAACGCCATCCTAGGACTCGATCTGGACTTCGCCCTCGCCTAACCCCTACCCCCACATGAGGGGGCCATGCGGGGCCCCTCCGTCAGCAGGCATCGCCTTTGCCCACGCCCACGTTACTTTTCCAAGGTTTAGATACTTCACTGGACGTTACCTGTGAAAAATATTGTGTGGTGGTTGCACGTTGCTCTAAGGACATTGCTACAGTAGTGCACGACACTCGGTCAGATGGAGCCGGTACTCCAGATCGAGAGCCTCCGGGCCAAGGTCGCCAGATCAAGTTCGGATGACTTGTAAAAACTAGAAGTAAGGATTTCGTTTCATGCGTAACTTCCGCAAGGCAGCCTTCGCAGGCGCCACCGCCGTTGCCGTGGCATTCGGCTCCACCGCAGTCGCCGCTGCAGACACCACCGAGAACACCCAGGAGTTCTCCCACACTCGCGTTCAGAACGTTCCGGCGGACGCAGAGTCTGACTTCCGTACCAACGTTGGCCACAAGGTCGAGGCTTGGTACAAGGACGAGGAGGGCAACGTCATCGCCACCGGCGTCAACAAGGACGAGTTCTACGGCGAGTGGACTGACGAGACCCCCGCTTGGTCCAAGATCCTCTTCGTTGGCGGTATCGCTGCGATGGTCAGCGCGGTTATCGGCCTGATCGTTGGCCCGGCTTACAACTTCTTCGTCCACGGCCCGGCAGCTTTCTAAGCCTCGCTCATCCACAAACTAAGATTTCTTGAAAGAAGGAAAATATGCGTAACTTCCGCAACGCAACCCTGGCCGTGGCGACCGCTACCGCTGTGACCTTCGGTGGCGCAGCTGCTGCAGGTGCACAGGAGGCAGGGAACACCGACCAGTCGTCCGTCGAGCAGACCAACTCCTCCCAGCAGAACGGCTCTTCCCAGTCGGCTGATGACAATAAGGATTACTTCATCGTCGACTCTCACGGTAAGACCAAGGACGAGGACGAGGTTCCGGCTTGGGCGAAATCCTGGAACACCGCCTCCATCGTGGCCTCCATCGGCGCTGTTATTGGCCTGATCATCGCTGGCTTCAACTTCGCTTCCTACAACGGCTGGATCAACTTCTAAGATCGCCGTTCGCTAACTGCGAAGCTATTGCGAAAGCTCCCGCCCTTCGGGGTCGGGAGCTTTTTCGTGCCGGCGGGAGCCTGCGCTCCCGGGGCGGCTACGCGCCCAGCATGTGCTGCCCAGCTGCGAGGTCGGCATCTGGGATCGTGAGGATCTCGTTGCCGTCGTCAGTGATCAGGATGGTGTGCTCGAACTGGGCGGTGTACTCGCCGTCGCGGTTCTGTACCGTCCAGCCGTCGTCCCAGATGTCGTACGGGAGGGCGCCGAGGTTGATCATCGGCTCGACGGTCAGCGTCATCCCGGGCTCGAGAATGTCGGTGTAGGCGTCGGAGTCATAGTGCAGCACCACGAGGCCGTTGTGGAACGTGGTGCCCACACCGTGGCCGGTGAAGTCGGTGACCACGTTGTAGCCGAAGCGCTTGGCGTAGGACTCGATGACGCGGCCGATGACGTTGATCTGTCGGCCGGGCTTGGCGGCCCTGATGCCGCGCATGGTGGCTTCGTAGGTGCGGTCCACCAGCAACCGGTGCTCCTCCGCCACCTCGCCCGCGAAGAACGTGGCGTTGGTGTCGCCGTGGACGCCGTTCTTATACGCGGTGACGTCGATGTTGGCGATGTCGCCTTCCTGAATCACCGTGGTGTCGGGGATACCGTGGCAGACGATCTCGTTGAGCGAGATGCACGAGGACTTGGTGTAGCCGCGGTAGCCCAGGGTCGACGGGTAGGCGCCGTGGTCCAAGAGGTACTCGTGGATCACGCCGTCGACGTAGTCGGTGGTCACGCCCGGTTTGATCTCTGCGCCGCCGACGGCGAGCGCGTTCGCGGCGATCTTGGATGCCTCGCGCATTGCCTCGATGGTCTCGAGGGTCTGCACGTGCGGCTCGCCGACGTTTTCCTGGACGTCGTCCTTCCAGGCGTACTCGGGGCGCTCGATCGACGCGGGCACTTTCCTAATCGGGGTGGGTTTTCCTGGGGTCAACTTTCCGCGTGGATTCATGCGGTCAATGTTAACCCCGGGCGGCGTCCAGGTTCGAAAGCATCGAGCTCGTCAGCGCCACGGCGGCTTCGGATCCGCCGCCTAAGACGACGAGGGTGGCAAAGGCGATGTCGTCGTCGGCGCGGTAGCCGGTGAACCAGGCGTGGGATCCGCCTGTGATCTCGGCTTCTCCGGTTTTGCCGTAGACGTCGCCAAACGAACCAAGCCCTCCTGCGGTACCCCCTGGCATCACCACCGCCTTCATCAACCGCCGCAACTCGTCGATTGACTCCGGCGACGGTGGGTCGACCTGCTCCCCCACCTTCGTCTCCTCGCCGGCAACTAAGAACGGCACCGGCATCGAGCCGTGCGCTGCCGTAGCGGATACCAGCGCCATGCCGAACGGGCTGGCCAGGTCGTACCCCTGTCCGTAGCCGGCCTCGGTGCGCTCCAGCGGGGTGTCCCCGACTGGAATGTCGCCGGTGACCGTGTCGATACCCGGGATGGAAAAGTCGACCCCGAGGCCGAACTGCTTGCCGACGTCCCTCAGCTCCCCCGGAGCCAACTTCGTCGAGATGTCCGCAAACGTGGTGTTGCAGGACCTCGCGAACGCTGTCTGCAAAGGAACGCTGCCGAGGCCGAAGCCGGCGTAGTTGGTCACGATGCGGCCGTAGATGTTCATGGTGCCGGGGCACGGCACCGTCGAATCCGGGGTGAGCCCCTGGCGCTGGAGGCCTGCGGCCGAAGTGATGATCTTGAACGTCGACCCCGGCGGGTACTGACCCATGGTGGCCAAGTTGCCCTTGCGGTCGGCGGCGGGGGTTTGCGCCACGGCGAGGATGCCGCCGGTGGAGGGGCGGATCGCCACGATCATCGCCTCTTGGCCGGCGACGGGCTCGAGCGCTTGTTCGGCGGCGCGCTGCACCGCGTGGTCGAGGCTCACGCTCACTGCCGGCGACGGGTCAGGCTCGACGCGCTCGACCTGCTCGAACTCGGCGCCGTTCTCGTTGACCACGGACACGCTCCAGCCGGGCTCGCCGTCCAAGTCGTCGCCGACGAGCGCGCCGATGCGCGCCATGATGTCGGGGGCGAAGGTGGGGTCTTGGTTCACCATCGCGGCTTCCTCGTTGAGGCGCACGCCCGGGGCGTTGCCGAGAGCTGCCTCGAAGGCGTCTTTCGACGTGGCGGGGATGACGGTGACGGAGTAGGTGGATTCGGCGGAGGCGAGGGCTGGGGTGAGGGAGGCGGCGTCGATAAGCGCAATGCTCCTGTCCCCCTCGTGCGCAGCCGCGAGTGCCTCCGCGATGCGCTGAGCGGTCTCGGGGGCAGAACGCATTGCGGACGGGTCGACCAGCACGCGGTATGCGACGCCCGGGCGAAGCAGCTCCACCCCGTCGGAGGACACGACGCTGGCCTGGTGCGCCGGGATTGCCCGGAGTTCGAGGTGCTGGTTGGCGCCGAGGCGCGGATGCAGGATGGACGGCTGCCAGCGAACGGTCCACTCGTCGGCGACCTGGGTGAGCGTCATGTTCGCGTCGTAGGTGTAGGTACGCTCGCGCGGGAGCTGCCACGACATTTCGTAAGTCGCCGTGGCGATGTTGTCGGTTTGCGAGACGTCCTTCAGCTGCGTTGTCAGCCCCTCGGCCTGCAGCCCCTCCCACGTCGTTGTGGTGGAGCGCTGGGCCTCTGCCGGATTGTCGACGCCCGCGGTGAAATCCTCGCGCGCCTCAAGCGCTTTGAGAAACGCTTCCGCGACCGGCTCCGCGGAGTTCGGCCGCGGGGTGCAGCCCGCCGCGCTCACAGTGAGAACGATGCTGGCGAGCAGGGCGAAAAGGCGGCGCATGGCAAAAACGTAGCAGCACCGGCCGTGTGATCGGTGCTGCTCAGGAGGTGTTGCGGAACGTCTAGCGCGTAACCTTGACCTCGGCCTTGGCGCCAGCGACCTCCTCGAGGCCCTCCTCCTCGGCGATGCGCAGCGCGTGCGCGATGAGCGTCTCCACAATCTTGGCCTCAGGAACGGTCTCCACGACTTCGCCCTTGACAAAGATCTGGCCCTTGCCGTTGCCGGACGCCACACCCAGATCGGCGTCGCGCGCCTCGCCCGGGCCGTTGACAACGCAGCCCATCACTGCAACGCGCAGCGGGAACTCCATACCGTCGAGGCCGGCGGTAACCTCTTCGGCCAGCTTGTACACGTCCACCTGCGCGCGGCCGCACGACGGGCACGAGACGATCTCCAGCTTGCGCGGGCGCAGGTTCAGCGACTGCAGGATCTGGTCGCCCACCTTGATCTCCTCCACCGGGTCGGCGGAAAGGGAGACGCGGATGGTGTCCCCGATACCGTCGGCAAGCAGGGCCCCGAATGCCACCGAGGACTTAATGGTGCCCATGAACTTCGGGCCAGCCTCGGTCACGCCGAGGTGAAGCGGGTAATCGGTCTTCTCCGCGAGCTGGCGGTAGGCCTCCACCATCAGCACCGGGTCGGAGTGCTTGACCGAAATGGCGATATCGCCGTAGCCGTGCTCCTCGAACAGGCCGGCCTCATAGATCGCGGACTCCACCAGCGCCTCAGGGGTGGCCTTGCCGTACTTCTCCAACAAGCGTTTATCCAGAGAACCGCCGTTGACGCCGATACGGATCGGGATGCCGGCGTCGCCCGCCGCCTTCGCTACTTCCTTGACGCGGCCGTCGAACTCCTTGATGTTGCCCGGGTTCACGCGCACCGCGGCGCAACCGGCGTCGATCGCGGCGAAGATGTACTTCGGCTGGAAGTGGATATCCGCGATCACCGGGATCGGGGACTTCGCGGCGATCGCGGGCAGCGCTTCAGCGTCAACCGTCTTCGGGCAAGCGACGCGCACGATGTCGCAGCCAGCGGTGGCCAGCTGCGCGATCTGCTGCAGGGTGGCGTTGATGTCGTGGGTCTTGGTGGTGGTCATCGACTGCACCGTGATCGGGTGGTCCGACCCCACACCCACGCCGCCGACCATCAGCTGGCGGGTCTTGCGCCGCGGCGCCAAGGTGGGCGGCGGGCCTTCGGGGATACCTAATCCGATGGGGAGACTCATGCGCACTAGATTAGCACCGCGGCGCACGGGCGCGACGCGGCGGATTGGGCGGGGTTTAGAAGATGCGGACCGGGTTGATCACGTCCGCAACCATGACAAACACACCGATGATGAGCAGCGTCGCGGCCATGAAGTAGGTCAGCGGCATCAGCTTTTCGTAGTTCACCGGCTCCCCCGGGCCGAGCCCGCGGGCACGGCGGAAAAGGTCGCGGATCTTCTCGTAGATGATGACGGCGATGTGCCCGCCGTCCAGCGGCGGCAGCGGCACAAGGTTAAACAGCGCCAGGAAGAAGTTCAGGCTGGCCAGCATCATGAAGAACACGGGCCACATGCTGCGCTCAGCCAACTCGCCGCCGGTGCGCGAGGCGCCGATGATGCTGACCGGCCCCTCGACGTCGCGCTCCGCGCCGAAGACGGAGGCGATCACGCCCGGGATTTTGCCCGGGAATGCCGCCAGCCCATCGACCGTGGCGCCGAGCATCTCGCCGCTGAAGCGGGCGGTGGCCGGGACGGCCTCGAGCGGGCTGAACTGCTTCACCGCGTCCTTGATTGGTGCCGCCCCCATGCCGATCGCTCCGGCGTCGAACTCCTCGCCGGTCTGCGGGTTAATGCGTTTGACGTTTTCAACCGCCACGTCAAACGAGATTGCTTCGCCGCCGCGGTCGACCTCGATGGCGACGTTCTCGCCCGGGCGGGTGATGACGTAGTCGCGCAGCTGCACGAACGACTCGATCGGGGTGCCGTCCACCGCGAGCAGCTCGTCTCCCCCGCGCAGTCCCGCAGCGTAGGCCGGGCCAGAGCCGGTGCACGCAGCAAGGGTTTCCGCATCCACTTGGTCTGAGGTGCACGTCAGCTCGCCCACCCGAAGCGTGCGGTCGGCGTACGGGTTCGGGATACCCGAGGACACGGCAACAAGGTAAATGATCACGATGCCGATCAGCAGGTTCATCACGATGCCGCCGACCATCACGCAGATGCGCTGCCACGCCGGCTTGTTCACCATCGCGTGCGGCGCCTCCTCCTCGGTGACGGGGTCCATCGCGGTCATGCCGGCGATGTCGCAGAACCCGCCGAACGGCAGCGCAGCGATGCCGTACTCGGTGTGTCCGCGCTTGGTCGACCACACCGTGGGACCGAACCCGATGAAGTAGCGGCGCACCCGCATGCCGAAGGCGCGGGCGGTGAACATGTGACCTGCTTCGTGCAGGGCGATCGACGCCGCGATGCCGAGGGCGAAGATGAAAACGCCGAGAAAACCCATGCGCTACTTCCCCGCCAGAGCCGCAACGGCAGCTTCGGCGTGCTCGCGGGCCGCCTGGTCCACGCGGACAACGTCATCGAAGGTAGCCGGCACGGTTGCGAACGCGTCGGCGCGCTCGAGCACCTCAGCAATGACGTCGACGATCTGGGGGAAGGCGATTGCCCCGGCGAAGAACGCGTCGACCGCGACCTCGTTCGCTGCGTTGTAGATCGCCGGGTAGGGATCGCCCCGCTTCACCGCGCCGCGCGCGAGCTCGACCGCGGGAAACGCATCCGCGTCCAGCGGCTCGAAAGTCCAGGAGTGGGCGTGGGTGAAGTCTAAGGCTGGCTGCGCGTCAGCGACGCGGCCCGGCCACGCGAGCGCGTGCGCAATCGGCATCTTCATCGACGGCGGCGACGCCTGGGCGATCGACGCGCCGTCCACAAACGTCACCATAGAGTGGATGACGGACTGGGGGTGGACGGTGACGTCGATAATCTCCGGGTCGATGCCGAAGAGCAGCACCGCCTCGATCAGCTCCAAGCCCTTGTTCACCATCGTGGCCGAGTTGATCGTGTTCATGGTTCCCATCGACCACGTGGGGTGCTTGACCGCCTGCTGCGGGGTGACGTCCATCATCTGCTCGCGAGTCCAGCCGCGGAACGGCCCGCCGGAGGCGGTGAGCACAAAGCGCGACACCTCTTCGGCGCGGCCCGCGCGCAGGCACTGCGCCATGGCGGAGTGCTCCGAATCGACGGGCACTAACTGGCCCGGCGCCGCGGTGTCGAGGACGAGTCGGCCGCCCGCGACGAGCGACTCCTTGTTCGCGAGCGCCAGGATCGCGCCGGTCTCGAGCGCGGCCAGCGTCGAGCGCAGCCCGGCAGCGCCGACGAGAGCGTTGAGAACGACGTCCGCCGGCTGCGCCTCGATCAGCAAAGCGGCCGCCTCGTCGCCCGTGAGCACCTTACCGCCGAGCGCCTCGGACACCTCTGCTGCCGCGTCCTCGCGCTGCACCGCGACCTGCGAAGGAGCCAAACCGAACTCGCGGGCTTGGTTGATTACAGCGGCCGGGTTGCTGCCCGCCGCGGCGATGCCCGCGACCTCGAATTCGTGTCTGTTCGCAGCGATGACTTCCAGCGCCTGCGTGCCGATGGAGCCGGTGGACCCGAGAATGAGAATGCGCTTCACGCCCGCCATTGTTCCAGCCGCGGTCGAACTTTCGGAGGTTTAGGGGGTATTAGGTCGCAGATGCGGGGATAGCTGTGCGACAATGGAGCGAGATTTTGAACTCGAGTTTGTCAACAAAGGAGTTTGGCTGTGGCCCACCACGCTCAAGAGAAGGCACCGCAGGTGTACAACGGCGTTTCCGAGGCAGATGTGCCCTCAGCCCGTTTCGGCTGGAGCGAGGTCGGCCGCGGCGCCGTGCAGACCGCCGGCTGGATCTCGGTGCTGGTTCTGCTCGCCTACAACTTCGGCAACCACCAGGGCCACGTCGAGACGATCTGGCTGATCGCGCTCGCGGTCCTCATCGCTCTCGGCTTGATCCTTCACGCCACTTCCCCGAAGCTCAACCAGGTGCGCACCGTCACCGCCCACAACAAGCCGGTCGGCCACCAGGAGCCGGACTGGGCGTACGACCAGAAGACGCTCTCCGGCGTTTACGAGAACCTGGACGAGCGCCAGCTGCGCGCACTGAATATCGACCCGGCTCGCGTGGCGCACCTGCGCGCCCCGCAGCGCGAAGTCACCACCCACACCACGACCACGGTGCGCGAGGCCGAGCCGGCCGAGGTAGTCCGCGTCAAGCCGACTGAGACCCGCACCCACTAAGCGTCGCACTTCCTGGCGCAAGACTAAAGCCCGGTCCCCGCTGTGGGGCCGGGCTTTGTGGTGCTTGGGATGGGGAGAAAAAAGGGGGCGTCGATAAGCCTGATGCCCCTAACCCGCCTTCTCCTCCGCAGCCAGCTGGCCGCAGGCGGCTGCGATCTCCTGTCCCTTCGTGTCGCGCACCGTACAGGTGACCCCCTGAGCAATGACGCGGCGGACGAACTCGTCCTGGCGCGCCCTCGGCGAGGCGTCCCACTTCGAACCCGGAGTTGGGTTCAGCGGAATGAGGTTCACGTGCACCTTGGAACCGAGGGCGCGGTGCAGCTTCTGACCCAGCATGTCCGCGCGGAAATCCTGGTCGTTGATGTCGCGGATCAGCGCGTACTCGATGGAGACGCGCCGGCCCGACTTGTCCGCGTAGTAGCGTGCGGCGTCGAGCACCTCGGCGACCTCGTAACGGTTGTTCATCGGCACCAGCTCGTCGCGCAGCTCGTCGTCCGGCGTGTGCAGGGAAACCGCGAGCGTGCAGGAGAGGTCCTCGTCCGCGAGTTTGCGGATCTGCGGGGCGAGACCGACGGTGGAGACTGTGACGTTGCGTTGCGAGATGCCGAAGCCGTCGGGCGACGGCTGCGTGATCTGGCGGACCGCCGAGACCACGCGGTTGTAGTTCGCCAGCGGCTCGCCCATACCCATGAACACAATATTGGACAGGCGCGATCCTTCCGCAGCCATCATCGCGGCGGCTTCGCGGACCTGGTCGACGATCTCCGCCGTGGACAGGTTGCGGTCCAGCCCGCCCTGGCCGGTCGCGCAGAACGGGCAGGCCATGCCGCAGCCAGCCTGGGAGGAGATGCACAAGGTGGCGCGGTCGGGGTAGCGCATCAGGACGGACTCCAAAAGAATGCCGTCGTGCAGGCGCCACAGCGTCTTCGTGGTGTCGCCGTTGTCGGTCTCCACCTGCCGCACCGGGGTGAGCAAAGTGGGAAACAGCGCGTCCTTCACCGTCTGCCGTTGCGCCTCCGGCAGGTCGGTCATGGTCAGCGGGTCGGCCTCGAACTTGCCGTAGTAGTGGCGCGCGATTTGGTCGGCGCGGAACTTCGGCAAGCCGAGCTCGGCGATGGCTTCTTTGCGCTCGTCCTTCGTCAGGTCGGCGAAGTGCTTCGGCGGCATGCCGCGGCGCGGCGCCAGAAGCTGGATCTGAGGGACGTCGCCCTTCTGGCTCGTCTCGCGTTGTTCAGTCGGCTCAGTCATAATGCCGCGTATTGTTGCACGTCACGCGCTCGGGCGGCGAATTGCAGCTTACAGCGGGTTCATCAGCGCGGCCGCGTTGAGCAGCACGTAGGTCGCACACGCTGCCGGCAGCATGCCGTCGAGGCGGTCCATCAGGCCGCCGTGGCCCGGCAGCAAGTTCGACATGTCCTTGATCCCCAGCTCTCGTTTGAACTGGCTTTCAACAAGATCGCCCATGGTCGCGCAGACGACCAGCGCCGCCCCTAAGACGATGCCCATCCACCACGGTCCGTTGATCAGGAAGTGGACGGCGACTACGCCGGTGACAACGCCGAAGATCATCGAGCCGGCGAAACCTTCCCAGCTCTTGTTCGGGCTTACCGCCGGAGCCATCGGGTGCGAGCCGAACATGACCCCGGCCGCGTACCCTCCGACGTCGGAGGCCACAACACAGAGCATGAACGCGATGATGAAGTGGGATCCGGGGATGCCGCCTTCGTCAATAAGCGAAATCAGCGCCGCGAACGACCCGAACAGCGGAATCCAGGTCAGGACGAAGATGCCGACTGCCGTGTCGCGCAAGTAGTGCACCGGTTTTGCGTCCCGGCCGTTGTGGAACAGGCGCCAGAACATGAGGAACAGCACCGTGATCGCGAACGCGGCGACCAGGCCTGCGGTGCTGTAGAGCGCGGAGGACCAGATCATGATCTGCCCCAGCACGATAAGCAGCGTGCGCGGCTGCTGGTAGCCGGCTTCGCGCAGGCGCGTGAGCACCTCCCACATGGCGAGCGCCACCGCGGTGGCGACGAGCGGGTACCACGCTTTCGGCCCAACCCACACCGCAGCGATGACGAGCGCGCCGAGAATCACGCCTGTGGTGATCGCGGCGCCCAAATCGCGGCCCGGGTTGTTTTTCGGCTTCGGGGCACGCAAGTGCACCGAGGGGCGGCGCTGCTCCTCGGCTGTTTCTGCGCGCTCTGCTCGGCTCTCGGTCATGGGGTCCTAGACCTCCATCAACTCCGCTTCCTTCTTGGCCACCAACTCATCGATCTGAGCCACGTAGCTCTGGGTGGTCTTGTCCAGCGCCTTCTCCGCCGTCTGGACCTCGTCCTCGCCCGCGTCGCCATCCTTCTGGATCTTCTTCAGCGCGTCCATGCCCTGGCGGCGCACGTTGCGGATAGCCACCTTGCCGTCCTCGCCCTTCTGCTTTGCCTGCTTGACCAGGTCTTTGCGGCGCTCCTCGGTCAGCTGCGGCACGGTCACGCGGATCACGTGGCCGTCATCGGTCGGGTTCACGCCGAGGTCAGAGTTGCGGATTGCCTCTTCGATGTCGCGCATGGTCGAGGGGTCGAACGGCTTGATCAGCAGCATGCGCGGCTCCGGCACCGAAATGGTCGCCATCTGGTTAACCGGCGTCGGGGCACCGTAAAAGTCCGCCATCACGCCGTTGAACATGGCCGGGTTGGCGCGGCCGGTGCGGATGGAAACCAGCTCGCCGCGGGTGTGCTCCACGGACGAGGCCATCTTTTCCTCGGAGTTCATCAGCACGTCATCAATCATGGGTCAATCCCTACTTTCCGTTGCTAAACGTATCGCCCTTAATCTACCAGCGGGCGAGCGTCCTAGACTGTTGCCATGCACCACCCCGCCTTCAGCTTCTTCGCCGACGAACCGCTGCGGGGTGCCCCCGGAGGCAGGCTGGACGGGTGGTGGATCCCGGTAAAGGACTCCACCAACGTGCGCGGGTGGCCCACTACCGACGGCTCGCCGCACCGGGCCCGCACCGCGCGGACGACCGACCCGATTGCGCAGAAGTTGCTCGCCGCGGGCGCGACCATCCCGGCCAAGACGCTGACGTCCGAATTGGGCGCGACGTGCTACGCGGAGCGGCCGGACGTGCCTGTGCTCGAATCCCCCGCCTACCCCGGCCGCACACCCGGCGGGTCGTCGACCGGCGCCGGCGTTGCAGTGAGCTTAGGCCTGTGCCGCGCTGCGCACGGCACCGACGCGGGCGGCTCCATCCGCGTTCCCGCCGCCGCGTGCGAGGTCATCGGGTTCAAGTTCGGCGGTGCCTCGCTCGCAGCCGACGGGTTCCTCGCGCGGAGCACGGCAGAGCTTCGTACGGTGCTCGGCTGGCCGCCGCAGCTTGAGGTGCCCCGCAGGTTGCGCATTGGGTTGCTTACCGACGGCCTGTTTACACCCACCACCCTCCAACCCGAGCGCGGCGACGCCGTCACCGCCTGCGCGTCAACGCTGGCGAAACGGCACGACGTCGTCGACATTTCGCGATACCCGCAAGCATGCGCAACCTACGAGCATTTCACCTCGCTGATCACCTCCAGCTTCCGCAAGCTCGACCCCTTGGACAGCGAGTACATCGCGTGGATGAAAGAGACCGGCAGCGGTGTAACTGCCGCGCAGCTTGCAGACGCGGTGGCGCACCGCGCAGAGCTTCCCGGCATCCTCGCCGCAGCGTGGGATGTCGATGTCGTGCTCTCCCCCACCCTCGCGTACGACCCGCCGGCTATCGGCTACTTCCCGTCTTTGCCTCCTGAGGAGAGCTTCCACGCGCAGACGGAGTGGTCGCCGTGGTGTTCTTTGTTCAACATGCTCCAAGCCCCCGCGCTTGCCCTCGGGCCGGTGCACCTTGGCGCGGTCACCGCGACCGGGCGGGAGCTCCTCGCCTTGGCCGATGAGCTCCGTCCCGCCTGAGCGCGTTACGCGACCAGCGTGCCCACCTGCTCGCCGGAGACGGCGCGCTTGATGTTGCCCTCCTCCAGCAGGTTGAACACCAGGATCGGCATATCGTTGTCCATGCAGAGGGAGAACGCGGTCGCGTCGGCGACCTTGAGCCCCTTCTCAATCACTTCGCGCGGGGAGATCTCCGAGAAAAGCACCGCGTCCGGGTTCACGCGCGGGTCCGAGTCATACACCCCGTCGACCGCCTTCGCCATCAGCAACACTTCGCAGCCGATTTCCAGCGCCCGCTGGGCGGCGGTGGTGTCGGTGGAGAAGTACGGCATGCCCATGCCCGCGCCGAAGATGACCACGCGGCCCTTCTCCAGGTGGCGGGCGGCGCGCAGCGGCAGGTACGGTTCCGCAACCTGCGCCATGTTGATGGCGGTCTGCACGCGGCAGTCCACACCCATTTGGCCGAGGAAGTCCTGCAGCGCGAGGCAGTTCATCACGGTGCCGAGCATGCCCATGTAGTCGGAGCGGGCGCGGTCCATGCCGCGCTGCTGCAGCTCGGCGCCGCGGAAGAAATTGCCGCCGCCGATGACCACGGCGACTTGGGTGCCGGCGTTGTGCACGTCGGCGATCTGACGGGCAACGCTTTCCACCACGTCAGGGTCAATGCCGACCTTGCCGCCGCCGAACATCTCACCCCCCAGCTTCAGCATGACTCGCTTGAAACCAGTGCGGTTGGGGTTGATGTCAGTCACCGGGAAATGCTCCTTCGCGCGGATGGGCCTGCAAAATGTTCGCAGCCGATCTTAGCCCCGCGCACACCTAAGGTAGGAACCGGCCGCGCGCCACCGGCCGGGGACGGCAAAACCCCGCACCCAACCGGCCGCGTGCGCGGCAAGTTTCAAGGGTGCGGGGTGTGCGGGTGGGCAGCGAGTGCGCCACCTGGCGGCTACTTAGGCCTGGCCGACCTCGTAGCGGACGAAGTCGGTGATCTCGATGCCGCTTTCTTCAGCGAACTGCTTGACAGTCTTCTTGGAGTCCGCCAGCGACGGCTGGTCGAGCAGGACGACGTCCTTGAAGAAGCCGCCCATGCGGCCCTCGACGATCTTGGCGATGGCAGCTTCCGGCTTGCCCTCGTTGCGGGTGATCTCCTCCTGGACCGCGCGCTCCTTCTCGATCACGTCAGCCGGCACAGCCTCCTGGTTGAGGTAGCGGGCCTTCATCGCGGCGATCTGCAGAGCAACCTGGTGCGCAGCCTCCGCGTTGTCGCCGGTGTACGCAACGAGCACGCCAACGGCCGGCGGCAGGTCCGCAGCCTTCTGGTGCAGGTAGACCTCGACATTGTCGCCCTCGATGGTGGCCGCGCGGCGCAGTTCCAGCTTCTCGCCGATCTTGGCGGAGAGGCGCTCCAGCACGTCGTGCGCGGTCTCGCCGTTCACGTCAGCGTTGGCCAGCTCCTCCTGGGAGTTTGCCTTGGCGGCGGCAGCAGCCTGAGCGATCTGGTCTGCGAGGTCCTTGAACTCCTGGTTCTTGGCCACGAAGTCGGTCTCGGAGTTGATCTCCACGATGGTGTTGCCGGACACAGCAACCAGACCCTCGAGCGCGTTGCGCTCAGCGCGCTTGCCCACGTCCTTCGCACCCTTGATGCGCAGGACCTCAACGGCCTTCTCAAAGTCGCCGTCGGTCTCCTCAAGCGCCTTCTTGCAGTCGAGCATGCCGGAGCCGGTGGTCTCGCGGAGCTTCTTGACGTCTGCTGCAGTGTAGTTCGCCATTCGGGCGATTCCTCCTCAAGTAGTGGGGAAAGGTGTTTAACGTTAGAAAGACTAGCCGAAGACTTTTGCCTCGGCAGAAATAGGGGGCGCAAGCCCACGCAAAAAGCCCCGCGCGAGGCGGGGCAATTTCGTGCGAAGGCGCTACTTAGGCCTGGGTGGCGGACTCGGTACCAGAGATCTGGATGCCCTCGTCGACCTTGCCGGTCTTGTTGGCTGCCTCAGCCTGCTTGGCCTGCTCAGCAGCGCGGACAGCTGCCGGCTGCTCAACCTCCTCGACAACCTGCGGGGACGCAGCCTCAGCGGCGGCAGCTGCTGCAGCAGCCTCAGCCGGAGCAACATCCTCGGAGGACGCAGCCTGCGCTGCGGCCAGGGAAGCCTCAGCCTGGATCTTGGCGTCGCTGTCGCCAGCGGCGTCACGAGCTGCGGCGAGCTGACGCTCCTCGCGCTGCTGCTTGCCCTCGATGACAGCCTCGCCCACGATGTGGGTGAGCAGCTTCACGGAGCGGATAGCGTCGTCGTTGCCCGGGATCGGGAAGTCGACTTCGTCCGGGTCGCAGTTGGTGTCCAGGATGGCGACAACCGGGATACGGAGCTTCTTCGCCTCGGAGATGGCGATGTGCTCCTTGTTGGTATCGACGATCCACAGTGCGGACGGAGCCTTGGTCATGTCCGCGATGCCGCCGAGCACGCGCTCGAGCTTGATGCGCTCGCGGTTGAGCATCAGGACTTCCTTCTTGCCGCGGCCTGCGTAGCCGTCCTCGGCTGCGTCCATCGCCTGCAGTTCCTTCATGCGGGCGATTCGCTTGGACACGGTCTGGAAGTTGGTGAGCATGCCACCGAGCCAGCGGTGGGTGACGTACGGCATGCCGACGCGCTCCGCCTCTTCCTGGATGGGCTCCTGAGCCTGCTTCTTGGTGCCCACGAAGAGCACGGTGCCGCCGTGTGCGACGGTTTCCTTCACAAACTCGTACGCCTCATCGATGTAGGTCAGCGTCTGCTGCAGGTCGATGATGTAGATGCCGTTGCGGTCGGTGAAGATGAAGCGGCGCATCTTCGGGTTCCAGCGACGCGTCTGGTGGCCAAAGTGCACACCGGCGTCGAGGAGTTCGCGCATGGTTACGACTGCCATGGGAATGTCTCCTTCGGAGAATAATCGTTCGGTTTTCTAGTGGTCGTGTTGCGCGGGTTTTTATCCCGCGCCCTGGCACCGGGCTAGCCCTGCACCCCTTTCGAGGGACCGTTGCTGAGCTGGTCTTATTCGGCGCGCGTAGTCAGCCTTCGCAGACTGCCGGGATAACAATACCCAGCGCGGGCTGGAAAACCTAATTGATCAGCGCGATTGTGGATAACTCGGTTGCCGCCCGCACGGTTATTCACAGGCGCAGGGGCATCATGCTTTACGACGCCCCCTTCAACCCCCACACTATCCCCATGCAATACCCCGCCCTCACCCTGTTGAGCGCCGCCCTCACCGCCGCCCTCTTCACTTTTACCGCCGCGCCCGCCGCCGCCTGGGTCGACCCGACCACCGGCAACCCCCACCCGACAAACGTGGCCCGCCGCGCGGATATCCCCGAGAAGAACTGGCTCCCCGGCCACCGCGGCGTGGACTTAGGTGCCCGCCCCGGCGCGGACATCCTCGCCACCGAGGACGGGGTCGTGGCGTTCGTGGGCGTGATCGTCGGCACCCCAACCATTTCCATCGACCACCCCGGCGGCATCCGCACCACCTACCAGCCGGTGCACGCGCGCGTGGCCGTTGGCGACCACGTTGTCGAAGGCGACATCATCGGCACACTTGCCCGCCCCGCGTCCCAGTTCGCCCGCGAGCACGCCGGCCTGCACTGGGGCGCGCGCACCGGCCCCGACCACTACATCGACCCGCTGAGCCTCCTCGAGCCGCCGCGCATCCGCCTCAAACCGCTCGACCCGTCTCAGGCGCGCGGGTGAGCTTGGTCGTAGACCTTCTTTAAGCGCTGCGCCGAGACGTGCGTGTAGATCTGGGTCGTTTGCAAACTGGAGTGGCCAAGCAGCTCTTGGACTACGCGGATGTCCGCCCCACCCTCAAGCAAATGGGTTGCGGCGGAGTGGCGCAGCGAGTGGGGAGTCACGCCCGCCGCGTCGGCGTCCCTCGCCGATTGCTCAACGATGCGCCGTACCTGCCGCTGATCAATGCGTTTGCCCCGGCTTCCGAGAAACATGGCGGCCTCGCTGTCGGGGCCGGCTAGCTTCGGCCGCGCCATCTCCATCCACTCGCCCACCGCGTCGGCTGCGGGCCCGCCAAACGGCACGACCCGCTGCTTGTTGCCCTTGCCGGTCACGCTTGCCACGCCGCGCGCGAGGTCAACATCGCCTAGGTCTAAACCGGTGAGCTCACCGACGCGCATGCCGGTGGCGTACAGCAGCTCAAGGATCGCCCGGTCCCGGCACGCCACCGGGTCGTTGTCGTCCGCGCCTTCCCCGCCCGGCGCGCCTGCCATTGCCGCGGCGGTGTCGGGGCGCACGACGGTTGGCAGCGGACGCGAGATCTTTGGCGCGACGAGGCGTGCGGCGACGTCACATTCCAGGTAGCCCTGTTTGTACGCCCACGTGGAGAATGCCCGGACCGCGGCGGTGCGCCGGGCGAGCGTGGAGCGTGCCTTGCCCTCGCTCACAGCACCAGCGAGCCAGAGCCGCAGGTTGTCCAGGGTGAATTCGGCGAAGGAGTCGACCGAGCCTTCGAGCGTTGCCAGGTCGGCGAGGTAGGCGCGCACCGTGTTGTCGCTGCGACCGAGCACCAACCGCGCGTGCTCGGCGAAGTCTTCAGCCGCCGCCGATACCTGGGTCATGCATCAGGAGTGTAATCCCGCCACTTCCGTTACGCGGCTTCGATCGACGCCCGCCGCCACAACCGCCGCTCCCTGACCACCAACTGCCGCTGCTGCAATTCCATAAGCAGGTGCACGGTCAGCCCCAGGCTCAGGCCGGCGACCGCCGCGACTTCCTCAGCTTCACGCCCATCGTCGCCGACGGGCGGCAGCGAGTCGTAGACCCGCAGCTCGTTGTGGGAAAGCTGCTGCAGCGGGGTTGGCGCGAACAGCGCCTCCATCGGCTCGCGCGCATCCGTTGCGCCGACGGGCCCCAACAGCTCGTGGATGTGGTCGGCGCTCAGGACGGCTTGCGCGCGGCCGTCGACAATAGCCAAGTTCGTGCCCAGCGACGACTGGCTCATTATCGAGCCCGGCACTGCCATCGCCACGCGGTTGTACGCGATGACCCACTTCAGCGTGTTGAGCGCACCGGACCGGTAGCCCGCCTCCACCACAACCGTACCCGGCGTCAGCGCGGCGATGAGGCGGTTGCGGGTGAGGAATCGGTGGCGGTCGGGGGTGACTCCGGGAGGATACTCGCTAATCACTGCACCGCCTTCGGCGACGACGCGGTTGAACAGGCGCTCGTTGCTGCGCGGATACGTCACCCCGGCCCCGCACGCCGCGATCACAACCGACGGCGCGGCGTTCGCCAGGGCCGTGTCGTGCGCGACAGTGTCCACGCCCAGCGCGCCGCCGGAGACGATCGTGTAGTTGTGCTTCGCCAGCCCCGCGACCAGGTTGGCGGTCGCGCCGTGACCGTCTTGGGTGGCATTGCGCGTGCCGACGATACCGACGGACTGGGCAAACAACGCCGCGAGGTTTGTCTCTCCCCGAACCCAGAGCGCGTGGGGTTCGCAACCCCCGTCGACGATCTCAGCGCCCGGCGCGCCGAAGCTAGCCTGGATTGCCTCGCCCGGCCACTCCGGTGAATCCGGGGTGATGAGGGTGTAGCCGTACCGCTGCGCCGTCTCCAAGTCGGCGACCGGGTCCGCTAGCCGGTAGCGGGCCTCGGTGGCGCGGCCGAGGCCGCCGAGCCAGCTTGCGCGGCTGCGCACTCCGTCGGTGATCTCGTCGGCATCGCGACCGGCGCGAAGCAGGGCTTGCAGGTGCGGGTTCGGGCCTTCGATGACACGTGAAAGGTAGGCCCAAGATTCAAGCTTGCTCACGCCGCCACCCCTGCCCCCGTCGCACCGCGAAGCGTCAGCGCCTCGTCGATGTGCTCCATGTGCGGGGTGTCTTCGCCGGAGAGATCCGCGACCGTCCACGCGAGCTTGAGTACCCGGTCCACACCGCGCTGCGTGAGCGCTTGGCTTTTCAGCATCCACTGCAGCGTTTGCGCCGCGGCTTCCACCGGCGGAAAGTGGCGGCGCAGGAAGGCCGAATCCACCCGCGCGTTCACGGCCGCGTTGAGGCCCGCCTTCGACCACCTGGCCGCCGCCCGCTCGCGGGCTCCGGCGACCCGGTCGACGATCTCGGCCGACGTCTCCACCCCGACGGGGCTAAGTACGGCAGACTGCGCGGTGGTGGTGAGGAAGATGTCGAGGCGGTCGCGCAGCGGCCCCGAGACGTTTGCCAAGTGGCGGGAGCCCGAGCGGCACGTGCACTCGGCACCCGATTTGCCGCACCGGCAGGGGTTGGCGGCCAAGATCAGCTGGAAGTCGGCCGGGTAGGTAACTTCTCGCCGGTTGCGGCGGTGCACTACCTGGCGCTTCTCCAGCGGGATGCGCAGCGAGTCGAGGACGTGGGCGCTGATCTCGGACGCCTCGTCGAGAAACAGCACGCCGTTGTGCGCCTGGCTTACCGCGCCGGGCCGTGGCGTGCCGGATCCCCCGCCGATGAGCTCGACTCTGGTCAGCGACGGGTGCGGCGCAACAAACGGCCGCTCGGCGACGATCTCTCCCCTCGACACACCAGCCGCGGAATGCAGCGCCGTGGTCTCAATCTGCTCCGCCACCGTCAGCGGCGGAAGGATGGAAGGCAAGCGTTCCGCCAGCATCGATTTTCCCGATCCGGGCGGGCCGACCATCATCACGTGGTGCCCGCCGGCTGCGGCGACCTCGAGGGCTTTCCGCTCGAAGAGCTGGCCCGCCACGTCGGCGAAGTCGGGGGCTGCCGGTGCCGCAGCGGACTCCCGCGGCACGTCGATGGCCCGCTCGAGGCCGACCTCACCGCGAAGCCACTGGTAGACCTGTGGAAGCGTGTCGCCGAGCAGCACGCGGCGCTGGCCGAGCAGCGCCGCCTCCTCCGCGTTGGCGCGGGGGACGATGACGGTGTCGAAGTCGAACTCCGGCGCCTGGCCGCGCGCCCGTTCCGCGGCCAGCAGCATGGGTAGGACACCCTCCACGCGCCTCAGCGAGCCGTCGAGGGCGAGCTCCCCCATGATGACGGTGCGCCCCAACCGCGCGTGGACCGCTGGGTCGAGGCTAGCCACCACGCTCAGCGCAATAGGCAAATCAAAGTGGCTGCCGGCCTTCGGCAAGTGCGCCGGCGAGAGCGACACCATGATCTTGGTGCGCGGCCACGGCAAAGCCGTGTTCGCGATCGCGGTACGGATCCGCTCGCGCGACTCCTTCACCGCCGCGTCCCCCAACCCCACCATGTGCATCCCCGGAAGCCCTGGGCCCACGTTGGTTTCCACGGTGACCATGTGGGCGCTGACCCCTTCAACCGTGGCGGTTAGCGTGCTAGCAAGCGCCATCTTCGACCCCCTCGAAGCGGAGCATCGTGTACTCGGTGAAGCCAGCGCCGTCGAAGACGACCTCGCAGACGTCGAAGCGGACGTCCACGTACCCACCGTGCGGAGATCGGTCGAGCCACTCCCCGGCGCAGCGGCGCATTGTGAGAAGCTTCTTGGCAGTGACGGATTCCGCCCCGCCGTACTCGTTACTGCGGCGGGTTTTCACCTCTAGGAACACCACGGTGCCGTCGGGCGCGGCGAGGACCGCGTCGATCTCGCCTGCACGGCACCGCACCCGCTGGTTCAGCACCTGGTAGCCGTGCTCGGCGTACCACGTTGCGGCGAGGTCCTCGCCGAAACGGCCAAGGGCGTACTGGTCAGCAACGGCGCTATCCGGGTGGCCAACGTTTTCCGCCACCGTGCCGTGTGTAACGCGCGGCATGCCGGTGGCGGGTGTGCGGGTGAGGCTTAACGTGTGGTGCGACATGAATCGCTCCCCCTTCGTTTCATCGTGTGCGGTATGTAAACGGGATTTATCGGGAGCAGAAGAAAAACTGCTCCATCCTGTTAGACCGATGAAACGGGTGCGCGGTTCCCCCGAACCACGAAAAAGCGCGTTGCGCTAGCGCTGCGGGAAGGCGATCTCCGGCTTATCCAGCTCTTCGATGTTGACGTCCTTGTAGGTGATCACGCGGACGTAGCGGACGAAGCGCACGGCGCGGTACATGTCCCACACCCAGCAGTCGGACATCCGCACCTCGTAGTAGACGTCTTTGCCCTCGGTGTGCGGAATTAGCTCGACCGCGTTCGCGAGGTAGAAACGCCGGTCAGTTTCGACCACGTAGGAGAACTGGCTGGCCACGTCGCGGTACTCGCGGTAGAGCGACAGCTCGACCTCAGCTTCGTAATTGTCCAGCTCTTCGGCGCTCATCTACCGCACAACCCCTTTGTAAACCTCGTTGGCTTCACGGACGTTTGCATAACTATAACGGTGCTCGCTACTCGCACCGTGGCGGCGCACCGCATCCATATGCACCGCCGTGGAGTAGCCCTTGTGCTTCTCCAACCCGTACTCCGGAAAGTCCGCCGCCATCTCAGCGATCAGCTGGTCGCGGCTCACCTTCGCCAGCACGCTCGCGGCAGCGATGCAACGCGCGGTGTAGTCGCCGCCGACCACGGGTAAGTGCGGCACGGCTAGGCCGGGGATGGCGAAGCCGTCCATGAGCACGTATTGCGCTTTGGGGATGAGTCCCGCTACCGCGCGACGCGCCCCGTCGTAGTTCGCGGTTTGGATCCCGCGGCGGTCAATCTCGGAGGCGGGGATGTGGATGACGGTGTGGGCGAGGGAGAGGTTCACGATGGCGTCGAAAAGCAATGCCCTTTTCCCGACAGAAAGCTTCTTAGAATCAGTGAGCCCCTCGAGCGGCGGCAGCGGCTTGGTGGGAAGGATGCACGCGGCGACGGTTAAGGGGCCGAAGCAGGCGCCGCGGCCGGCTTCGTCCACCCCCGCCACGGGTCCGAGCCCCGCTTTCTCCAGCGCCACCTCGTACGTGCGGAGCTGCTTCAAGCGGCGCACGCTAGTGTTGGATATCCGGGTTCGCCACGTTGCCGAAACGGCTGAGCGGGAACACCACGGCCTGCACCCGGCCGCGCAGGTTCTCGCGCGGGATGGTGCCCTGGTACTCGTCGCCCAAGTGGTAGCGCGAGTCGGCCGAGTTGGTGCGGTTGTCACCCATCATGAAGTAGTTGCCGTCGGGCACCTGGACCGGGCCGAAGTACGCGCCGCCGCAGGCCTCGGAACCAGTGGTCTCGTCCACCGGGTAGGTCGGCGGCGACAGCACGTACGACTGGTCGATCGGCTCACCGTCCACCATCACCGCCGGGTCGCCCGCCTGGCAGGACACGGTTTGCCCGCCCTCTGCGATGATGCGCTTGACCAAGGTGTTCTCATCCTTCGGCACGAGCCCCACCCAGGAGCCGACCTCCTGCATGCCGCGCACGAAAGCGTTGGACGAGCGGTTGGAGTAGAAACCGGTGTTCCACGAGTCGGTGCCCTTGAACACCACCACGTCGCCCGGCTTCGGGTCGTTGAAGTAGTAGCTGACTTTCTCTACGAGAATCCGGTCGCCGCTGCCGTTCTCGCCGTGGAGGGTGGGTTCCATCGAGGCGGAGGGGATCACGTACAGCCGGCCGAGGAACGTCTGGATGACGAACATGATCGCGAGCGTGAGCACGATCACCGCGGGGATTTCGATGTACCAGGGCGCCTGGTTGTCGTCCTTCGCGGCCGTATCCCCGGCGCGTTCTGCGGCGCCCGCTTCTTGGCGCTGCGCGGACTGGTCGTTCGGGAAGTGCGGTTCACGTTCGGTCGAGACCGGTTCATTCGGGTTGGTCACCCGAGATACTCTACACCCGCCGCGCCGCGCAACCTGCATCCCACCTGCGGTTTTCTCTTCTGCAGGCAGGAACGCGAAAACCCGCTCACCAGCAGCCTCGTGCGTGGTGAGCGGGTTGAAAACGCGTGAAGATTAGCGGCGCTCCTTGATGCGGGCAGCCTTGCCGCGCAGGTCGCGCATGTAGTAGAGCTTCGCGCGGCGGACCTTACCGCGGCGGACGACCTCGATCTTCTCGATGTTCGGGGAGTGAACCGGGAAGGTGCGCTCAACGCCGATACCGAAGGAGATCTTGCGGACCGTGAAGGTCTCGCGGATGCCGCCGCCCTGACGGCGAACGACGAAGCCGGTGAAGACCTGGGTACGGGTGACAGAACCCTCAATCACCTTGACGTGGACGTCAAGGGTGTCGCCGGGGCGGAAGTCAGGGATGTCGTCGCGCAGCTGACCTGCATCGACAAGGTCGATAATGCCGTTGCTCATAGTGAAGCAATCCTTTACATGTACGGACAGAGGACCCAGTGGCGCTGGCGCTCAACCATGCTCTCCTGGTTCGTATCGTGTGCAATAACCTCCGATACCTTACATATCGGCCGGTCAGTTACCAAATCCCGCCCGCTTGAGCGCGTCGCTCATCGCGTTGGAGGCTGTGCCGCCGTCCCGGCCGGAGCGCGCGCGACCGCCGGAGCGGTTTCCAGACCGGTTGCCGCGGCCCTTGTCGCGTTGGCCGTTTCCGCCACCAGCGCCGCCGCGTTTCCCCTTCGGTGCCGGCTGGTCGTCTAGCCGCATGGACAGGCCGATGCGGCTTCGCTCCACGTCGACATCAACCACCTTCACCTTCACCACCTGGCCGGAGCGGACCACGGCGTGCGGGTCTTCGACAAACCGGTCGGCGAGCTGGGAGATATGCACCAGGCCGTCTTGGTGCACACCCACGTCCACAAAAGCTCCGAAAGCGGCCACGTTGGTCACGGTGCCCTCCAGGATCATGCCCGGTACCAGGTCTTTGACCTCCGTGACACCCTCCTTGAACGAGGCGGTTTTAAACTCCGGGCGCGGGTCGCGGCCGGGCTTGTCCAGCTCCGCGATAATGTCGGTGACCGTCGGCACGCCGAAGGTGTCGTCGGCGAAATCAGCGGGCCGCAGCTTGGTCAACACCGCGGAGTTGCCGATCAACGCATCGGTGGCCAGCCCAGCCGATTGCGCGATTCGCTTGACCACCGGGTAGGCCTCCGGGTGCACGGCCGAGGCGTCCAGCGGGTCAGCTCCGCCGTTAATGCGCAAAAATCCCGCGGCCTGCTCGTAGGCCTTCGGCCCCAGGCGCGACACTTTCGTCAGCTCTTTGCGGGTGAAAAACGAGCCGTGCTCGTTTCGGTAGTCCACAATGTTGCGCGCAATCGTTGGGCTGATGCCAGCGACTCGCTCAAGCAGGGGAACCGAGGCGGTATTTACATCGACGCCGACCGAGTTCACGGCGTCCTCCACCACCGCGTCCAGCGACTTAGCCAGGGCGGTCTGGTTCACGTCGTGCTGGTACTGGCCCACACCGATCGACTTCGGGTCGACCTTCACAAGCTCCGCCAGCGGGTCCTGGAGGCGGCGGGCAATCGACACCGCGGAGCGCAGCGAGACATCCATGTCTGGGAACTCGGCCGCGGCGATTTCACTTGCGGAGTACACGGATGCGCCGGATTCGGACACCACCACCGGGGTGGGCCGCGCCCCGCCCGCCTGGGCGATGAGGTCGGCCACCTCGCCGGCGAGCTTCTCCGATTCGCGCGAAGCGGTGCCGTTGCCGATCGCGATCAGCTCCACGCCGTGCTCTGCGGCGAGGCTGGCAAGCTCGGCGCGCGAAGCGTCCCAGCGGTTCTGCGGCTGGTGCGGGTAGACGATCGTGGTGGCCAGGACCTTGCCCGTGCCGTCGACCACCGCGCACTTGACCCCGTTTCGGTACCCCGGGTCGAGCGCGAGCGTGGCGCGCTGGCCAGCGGGGGCGGCGAGCAGCACGTCGCGTAGGTTTGTGGTGAACACCTCCAGAGCGCCGGCTTCAGCCTTCTCTTTGAGCCGCATTCGGGTGTCCACGTTGGCCGAGACCATCAGTTTGGTGCGCCACGCCCAGCGCACAGCTTTGGCAACCCACTCGCTGTCGTGCACCGGCAGGTCGAAGTGCTTGGCAATCATGCCCTCGTACACCGCGTCGTCCCCCGCGTCGAGCTGCAGCGCAAGCACACCCTCGTTCTCGCCGCGGAAGAGCGCGAGAATGCGGTGGCTCGGCAGCGTGTCGAAATCTTCCGAGAAATCGAAGTAGTCGGCGAACTTCGCGCCGTCACGCTCCTTGCCCTCGACCACGCTCGCGCGCATCGTGCCGGTTTCGTACACGCGGTCGCGCACCTCTCCGACCAAGTCTGCGTCGAGCGCGATGCGGTCGACCAGAATCGCCCTTGCGCCCTCGAGCACCGATTTTTCGTCGGGGAACCCCTCAGAGGTAAACCGTGCGGCGAAGGTTTCTGGGGTGTTGCTGGGTGCGTCGATAAGCAGCTGCACCAGCGCTTCCAACCCTGCCTCGCGCGCGATGTCCGCCTTCGTCTTGCGGCGCTTCTTGTACGGCGCGTAGAGGTCCTCCAGACGCGCCTTCGTGTCCGCGGCGGCGAGCTGGGCGTGTAGCTCGTCGGTGAGCTGGTCGCCGATCGCCTCAATGATCGCTTCGCGGCGCTCTGCAAGCTCCGTGAGGTAGCTGTTGCGCGCTTCGATGTGGCGCAGCTGCGCGTCGTCCAGCCCGCCGGTTGCCTCCTTGCGGTAGCGGGCGATAAACGGCACCGTGTTGCCCTCTTTGAGCAGGGTAAGCGCGGCCTCCACCTGGGAGTCTCGCACCGAAAGTTCTGTCGCGATTGTTGCTGCGATAGTCATTCGGCACAGTGTAGCGACCCGCTCACACACCCCTCGTGGCACCGCGCCACTGCAACCCCTTCGGCAGCGCCTGAGCCACCGCATCCGTCGCGGCTTGAAGCTCCAGCGCTGTCCGCCCACGCACGGTGATTGCCGTGGTGCCGTCCGCCCGGGTTTCAGCCTCGATCGCATCCGGCTGGTAGCCAGCTTTGCGCAAACGCCTGCGCATCTGCTTTTCGACGCCCCCTCGAACCTCCCCAGCCACCTCAATCTCAGTCACCACAGCCCGCGCGTGAAGCGCGAAGTGGTCTTCCGTGCTCAACCCGCCGGCGGCCTCGACCGCTTCAAGCAGGTCCGGGCGCACCGCCTGCGTGCGCTTCAGCGACGCCTCCCTCCGGTACGCCGCCACCTTCGCGTGGTCGCCGGAGGCGAGCACCGCCGGCGCCTCGATGCCCCGCCAGACCCGGGGCTTGGTGTAGCTGGGTCCTTCGAGAAGCCCGTCGGAGAAGCTGTCGTCCTCGTGGCTTTCGGCGTTGCCCAGCACCCCGGGGATCAACCTGGTCACGGCCTCGGCGATCACCAGCACCGCCACTTCTCCCCCGATGAGCACGTAGTCGCCGATGGAGACCTCGCGGACGCGGTAGCGCTTCGCCGCGTCGGTGAACACCCGCTGGTCGATGCCCTCGTAGCGCCCGCAGGCGAAGACGATGTGGTCTTCGTTCGACCACGCCTGCGCGTCCGCCTGTCTGAACGGAGCGCCCGCCGGGGTGGGCACGATGAGCAGCGGCAGGTCTGCGTCCTCGCCGTCGCGCACGTCGCGCTTCTCGTAGCCCCGCGCGGCTGCGCCTTGGACATCGTCGTGGCGCAACTTGTCGTTTCTGTGCGCGGCGGCCGTGTCGAGGCGCACACCGCCGCGGCCTGCGGCCACGTCGTCCAGCGCCGGTCCCCACACCTCCGGCTTCATCACCATGCCCGGTCCCCCACCCAGCGGCGGCGCGTCGACGGACTTATGGTTGCCGGTCGCCCAGTCACGCAAGTCGTGGACCCCCACCTCTAGGATCCCCTGCTCGATCGCCTTGCCTAGCAGCGCGTGTCGCAGCGGTTCTAGGTACTCCGGGAAGATCGTGACAGCGTCGATCCTCATAGGTCGAGCAGCCCCTCCGGCGGGGTGATGGTGAGAAAACCCTCGTCCAAATCGACCTCGGGCACGATGTCCATCACAAACGGCACCAGCACCTCCCGGCCTTGATAGTCGACCTCGAGGATCTTGCGGTTGGGTGTGTCCATCACGCCGGTGACTTCGCCGATCTCCCCACCGTCCATACGCACCTTCAAACCGATCAGCTCGTGGTCGTAGAACTCGTCGGAATCCTCCTCGCGCTCCAGCGGCGGTGCGTAGAACTTCATCCCACGCAGGCTGTCCGCGGCGGTGCGGTCAGGCACCTCCTCGAAGCTGACGAGGAGCCGCTGCTGGTGCGGGCGCACCGTCTTCACGGTGAGATCTTGTTCTTTGCCCGTCTGGCGGCCGTGAAGCACCTCGCCCACGGCGAAGCGGACGTCAGCCTCGTCGGTGAGCACTTCGACAGCCACCTCACCTTTGACGCCGTGGGACTTCACAACCTTGCCTATCAGCAGCTTCATGACGTGCAAGAGTAGCAAAACGACAACACCCGCCCTCGCCCACGCTTGCTTGCGTGGGCGGGGCGGGTGGAGCTTTGTGCGGCAGCGGGAGCTTAGTTCTCCTCAGCCGCAGCCTCAGCCGGAGCTTCCTCAGAAGCCTCTGCCTCGGCGTTCTCGGCAGCCTCAGCGGCGGCAGCGGCCTCAGCCTCGGCAGCAGCCTTTGCCTCGGCATCTTCCTTAGCCTTCTTGCGCTTCTCGGTGATCGCCTCGGCGGTCGGGCCGTTGTTGGCCTCCTCGAGCGCCTTGTTGAACAGCTCGAGCTTGGACGGCTTCTCCTCGGCCACCTTCAGGGTGCCCTCGGCGCCCTCGATGCCCTTGAACTTCTGCCAGTCGCCGGTCACCTTCAGAAGGTTCAGCACCGGTTCGGTCGGCTGCGCGCCGACACCCAGCCAGTACTGAGCGCGCTCGGAGTCGATGCGGATGAGCGACGGCTCTTCCTTCGGGTGGTAGATGCCGATGTTCTCGATGTAGCGGCCATCGCGGCGGGTGCGGGCGTCAGCGACGACAACGCGGTACTGCGGGTTGCGGATCTTACCCATCCGCTGCAGCTTGATCTTTACAGCCATGCTGTTATTTCCTTACGGTCACTGGGCAGTACAGACACCCGCCGCTTGTCGACGGGCCGGTTCAACCCCTGGATTCACCTGCGCGTGACTGGCCGAACGGACGTATCCGGCTTCGGCTCTGACGCAGGATCTGGGCAAGTGTAGCCTGTGACGAGGCTGAATCCCAAACCGACTAAGGTTCTCTTAATGACCACTCAGGCGCACACGGCGGGACGGACCGCGAAGGGCTCGAGCGCATACCGCGTCGACCTCGACGGTCTGCGAGGATACGCCATCGCGCTGGTGGTGATCTTCCACGTCTTCGTCGGCCGAGTTTCCGGCGGCGTCGATGTCTTCCTTTTTCTCTCGGGCTACTTCTTCCTCGGCGGGCAGCTGCGCTACGCCCTTCGCCCCAGCCCGAACCTGAACCCGTGGTGGCCGCTGTGGCGCACCATCCGCAGGCTGGTCCCGGCGCTGGTGGTGGTGCTCTTAGCGACGCTTACGGGCGTCCTCCTACTCGCCCCCGAGCTCATGAGCGACGAACTTGCCGCGCAGTTCACCGCCTCGCTTTTGTACTTCCAAAACTGGGAGCTGACCGCGCAAGACGCCGCCTACGCCGCGGCGAGCAGCGCCACGTCGCCGCTGCAGCACCTGTGGTCCATGGCAGTCCAGGGCCAGTTTTACCTCTTCGGCATCGTCCTCGGCACGCTTGTCGCAGTGCTCGCGACGAAGACGAAGCTCGGCCCCGAAGCCGCCCAGCGTGTGGCCGTCATCGTCCTGTCCGCGATCACCGTCGCCTCGTTCATCTGGGCTTCCCGTTTCGGGCTCGTGGGCACACCTGCGAACTACTACTCCACCTTCTCACGCGCCTGGGAGCTCTCGCTGGGTGCTCTGCTGTCGTTCGTGCCAGCGCGAATGTTCATCCCCGCCCCAGCAAACGGGTTCACCGCCTTCGTCGGCGTCATCTTGATCTCCATCACCGGCGTAGTGATCCCGACCTCGCTCGCCTTCCCCGGCCCGCTTGCCCTGGTGCCGCTCACGGGCGCGGCGCTGATCATCCTCAGCGGCAACTCCAGTTCCGTGTCTACGGTGTTGTCCTCAAAGCCAATGACGTGGCTCGGCGGCGTGGCCTACTCGCTCTACCTCTGGCACTGGCCGATGCTGATCATCGTCACCGCCTCCGGAGGGTTCGACACCCCGCCACCGCTGATTGGCGCCGCCGTCATCGCGGCGTCTTTGGCGCTCGCTCACGTCACGCACATGCTTGTGGAGGAACCGCTGCGCCAGCACGGCAAGCGCCCGCTCGCCACCGACTCCCCGGTGCGCGACGCACGGAAGACGCTGCGGACCCCCGCAGGCATTGGCCGAGCGAGCGGCGGTGCCGTCGTCGCTGGCCTCTTCGTCGGCGCACTGACGATCCAGCCAACGTGGAACCACCGCGTGGACCAGGCGGACCGGCCGCTCGATCCCGCCACATACCCCGGTGCGCTCGCCCTGACCGGCGCGGAAGTGCCGGACGTCAAGCCGCAGCCGGACCCGAGCCTGATTGCCGGCATCTACCCTCCGATCGGAGAGCAGGACTGCATGATCTTCTTGCCGGCGGCACCCGACGCGATGCCGCGCCCCGACTGCGTCTACGGCGATGTAAACGCAGAAACCACAGTGGTCATGGCCGGAGGGTCCCACATCGAGCCGTTTGTGATCCCCCTCGACATCTTGGGCAAGGAACACGGGTTCAAGGTGGTTCCCTACGTGCGCCAGGAGTGCCCCTTGGTCGTTGGCGGGGAGGACCGCTTCGATATTGTCTCGGAGGTGTGTGCCGAGTGGGGGGAGAATGTGTGGCAGGAGGTCGTCGATAAGCAACCTGCCCTGGTGATTTCCACCTCGACCCGTCCTGCGGGCCACGCTGGGGCCGTGGATACGTCGGTGGATACGGTGCCCGATGCCTACGCCAACCTGTGGTTCAACCTCGCTGAAGCCGGCATACCGTTTCTCGGGCTGCGTGACAACCCGTGGTTCTTCGATCAGTTCGGCAACCCGATGGACCCGAACTTCTGCATCGTGTCCGGAGACAGCGAGCGCAACTGCTCGATGCCGACGAGCGAGGTCTACCCCGAGTCCGATCCGGCAGCGGGCTACCTTGACGGCACGAACAACCTCTTCTCCGTGGACACGGCGTCGTGGTACTGCAACGAGGAGTTCTGCCCGCCGCAGATCGGCAACGTGTACGTCTACCGCGACCAGAACCACATCTCGAACGCGTACGCGCGCTCACTCGCACCGCTGCTGTGGGCGGAGATGCAGCCGATCTTCGACCAGCTTGGTATCGCCCATAATTAGGTTTTGTGGCTGCGCGATTGGCGGGGACCAGCTAGAAGAACTTGCCCTTCCCCATGCGCTTCATCGCCTCGTTGAAGTCGAGGTTGTTGAGGTCGAGTCCCTGCATGCCTGCCGGCAGCTGCTCCTGGAGCTTCTCCAGCTCCTTCGGGTCCGGCATCCCGCCCGGCATACCAGGCATGCCCGGCATGCCACCGGGCATCCCCGGGAACCCAGCCGGCATCTGCGGCATGCCGCCGCCCTGACGCTTCGGCGGCTTGCGCTTGCCGTTCTTGCCCTTGCGGCCCTTCGGCTTCTTCTTCGTCGCGGAGCGCCCGCCCATCCCCGGCATGCCGGAGAGTCCGAACTGGCTGGCCATCTGCCCCATCATCTTCTTCGCCTCGAAGAAGCGCTCAACAAGCTGGTTGACCTCGGCAACAGTGACGCCGGAGCCGTTCGCGATGCGCTTGCGGCGCGAGGCGTTCAGGATCTTCGGGTCGTTGCGCTCCTGCGGCGTCATACCGCGGATGATCGCCTGAATGCGGTCGAGCTGCTTCTCGTCCACCATGTCGGCCATCTCGTTCATGGCCTTGCCGCCCGGCATCATTTTCAGAAGGTTGCCGATCGGGCCCATGCGGCGGATCATCAGCAGCTGGTCAAGGAAGTCCTCCAGCGTGAGCTCGCCAGAGGCCAGCTTGTTCGCTGCGGCCTCTGCGTCCTGCTCGTTGTAGGTCTGCTCGGCCTGCTCGATCAGGGAGAGCAGATCGCCCATGCCAAGGATGCGGCTGGACATGCGCTCCGGGTGGAAGACGTCGAAGTCCTCGAGCTTTTCGCCTGTCGACGCAAACAGAATCGGTTTGCCGGTCACTTCTCGGATGGACAGCGCGGCACCACCGCGAGCGTCGCCGTCGAGCTTGGTGAGGACCACGCCGGTGAAGTCGACGCCCTGGGCGAACGCCTCCGCCGTCTGCACCGCGTCCTGGCCGATCATCGCGTCGATGACGAAGAGGACCTCGTCCGGGTTGACGGCGTCGCGAATGTTGCGAGCCTGCGTCATCAGCGTCTCGTCGATACCGAGGCGACCGGCGGTATCGATGATCACCACGTCGTTCTTGTTCTGCTTCGCGTACTCGACGCCCTGCAGCGCAACGCCGACCGGATCGCCGTGGGAAGTACCCATCTCGTGCGCGTGCGAGTCGATGGACGTACCCGGATCCGGGGCGAAGGTGGGAACGCCTGCGCGCTCACCGACGATCTGTAGCTGCTGGACGGCGCCCGGTCGCTGGAGGTCGCAGGCGACGAGGATCGGAGTGTGGCCCTGCTTGGACAGGTGTTTGGCCAACTTGCCGGCGAGTGTGGTCTTACCGGCACCCTGCAGACCGGCCAACATGATGACGGTCGGCGGGTTCTTCGCCATGTTCATCCGGCGGGTCTCGCCACCGAGGATGTTGGTGAGCTCCTCGTCGACGATCTTGATCACCTGCTGGGCAGGGTTCAGCGCCTGGGAAACATCCGCACCGAGTGCGCGCTCCTTGACGCGCTTAATAAAGGTCTTGACCACCGGCAGGGAGACGTCCGCTTCGAGCAGCGCGATCCGGATCTCGCGGGCGGTGGCGTTGATGTCGGCCTCGGTGAGTTTGCCTTTGCCACGCAAGCCACCAAGGGCCGTTTGCAAGCGGTCGGACAATGACTCAAACACGTCGAGTCCTCCTGTGAACTAATCGCGGATATAAGAGCACATATATACGGTGCAAGTTAACCCGTCCCAGCCTAGCGCTTGGGTGGTATGAGGCCGAAACACGAGCAGGTGCATGCGCGCGGCGTCGACCGGGTCGGCGGCAGTGTGTCCACCTCTACCGGAGGGCGTCCACCTCTACCGGAGGGCGTCCACCTCGGTAAGGGGGGCGTCTGGCGGATGACGGAAGTACCGCTTCGGGAAGGCATATCCGCCCTCCTTCAGACGCCCTCCTTCATCCGCCCCCCCTACTTCCGCCTTTTGGGATCCGGCGCACCACGCCCCTCCCCCCCTCCGCCGCCCCC